>JAKPAM010000047.1 GCA_029779435.1 Pseudomonadota bacterium
GCACCGGTCTCGTCGTTGTTGAATCGCGCATCGAGCCGGCTCAAGTCCAGATCCGTGTCGACAAGCCGGTCAAGGGCGAACTCGAACGTGCCAGGCTGGATCTGCTCCTCGAGCACGATCGGCAGAAACTTCGGACTGCGATCTACAGGCTTGTAGCGCGCCATCTCTACCTCCTCGTTGAGAGCCCCAATTTTTGTCGAGGTGGAGGTTTTTGCACAGCCTCAACGTCGGAATTCAGCGGACGTCCAAGCGGCGCCAGCCGTTTGGACGTCCGCTGCAATGACTTGTTAGGCCTCTGCGGCACCGGGCTTGGGGCTGGCAATACTCTTTGCACCTGAACATGCAGCGGACAGCCTGCCGAGCACCTCGGCTGGCTCCTGCAGCAGCAACTGATTGTTCTCCAACTCGACCATCTCGATCTGCGTGAGCGTTCGCGCCTGCACGACCGGACCCTTGGGTGTTGTGAGTTTGACGACCAACACCGAGCCAGCCTGCACTGCGGCATTCGGAACCTTGTCTAGTGCTTTGATCAGCTTCGCGATTGCGCTCGCCTGCTTGTCATCTACGTCTGCCTGGGGTTTGTCGATTGCCTTCAGCTCGACGGCGCGTTCGACTTTCTCAAGGCGCTCGACGACTTCAGGCTGCGACAAAGCTTCCTTGCTCTTGGCGAACCACTTCTTGAACCACGACCCGCGAATCTCTGGGAACTCATCTGCCACCGCGAACCCGTAGGCACTGAGAACATCTGCTATCGCAGCTGAGATTGCGGAGATGGCACCCTCGGGCGTCTGATCGATGTAGGCGCGAACAGGAATGAACCGGGTCAACCGCACCTGGTCATCGGGCAGCCCAAGCGCCTGAATCGCCATGAGCGCGTGAGCCTCGTGCTGGACAGTCGAGGTCTTCTGGCTCAGGTTGTGCACGTCGCTTTCGAGTCGCTCGATCTGGCGTAAGACCGACTCAGGCTGTTCGCGGCGGCGCCTGTCTGCCATCCGATCAAGGAAGAAGCGAAACTCGGGATAGTCGAAGAAGGGGCGATCGCGGTCTCTTCTAAAGAGGTGCCGCAGTTCGAACCACATGTCTTCGTCGTACCCCTCATCACCAAGCGAGGCGACAAGGGTGAAGAACAGCATCTCAAGGCGGCGAAGGCGTTCGGCGAGATTTCTTGGGTCTTCTGGCGCAACCATATTTCTCCTTTCAGAGGCCTAACTCCGGAGCTCAGCGGCGCTTGATGCAGACGACCGCGTGCGGCAGCGCGCGGGCGGCTGGGTCAAGCGTCCGTTGCAGCGATCTGTTAGGCCGCATGCGCCACCGTGCGACGGAGCAGTCGATTTATCCAAGACAACGCGATTACAGGTAGAACCGCCGCAAGTTTGACATCACCACGGTAATGTATGGCCGCCAGAACGGCAAAACCTACTGCGGCGAGTAGACCGAGAGATGCCAAGACCACGTTTCGACGGGGGCCAACCACCCCTACGAACCATGCCGCTGACATTGCCGTAGTTAGCACTCCGACGACCGCCATGGCAACGAACAGACTGGCTTCACCAATCTGCTGATACCCCTTAAGCCACCACCACTGTTCTGTGAAGGCGGCCAGCCCACCAGCAACCAGCCAGAGATTGGCGCCTACTATTAGACGATTGGCCGGCGCCCCTCGCCGGAGGAGAACTGCAATCTCGGCGGCAGCGAGCGGCGCAGCAGCCTTGAATGCGAACAGCAAGCGGTCATCGTTCGTTGGCGCGCTGCCGAAAGCGAGAAACGCAAAGAAGGCAAGTGCCAGAAAGCCGAGCAAATACTCAATGACTGCAAAGAAGAAGCGGCTCATCTTGTGGCCTAACTCAATTTAGATAGACGAGACCCACCAACACTCGCCATCTAACTCGGCCATTTCTCGTCTGAGGATCACTGCGTTCACTGAGCTTGTCCATCAAATTCAGGCATTTGCGTTTGAAGCTTCGAAATACGCACGCCATGTAACGCAGCAAGATAACTCGCCGCACACTATCGAGCAATCGCCTCGACGCAACGAGTCGTATCGCATTCGCAAATGGTGACTGAACCCAAGCTTGAACTATCCGATACCGCCCTCCGGAATCCCCCATTCGCGTTATATCGCCAAACCGCGTCAATTCACTCCATGATCACCGATACCCTGAACTCAACCCCTCAACAACGCATCATCCTCCCGCCAAGGCGACAACTGCCCCTTATAAACCTCCGCCCCCTTCCGAAAATGCGCCGCCTCCTCCAACGTCTCGACAAACGGCATATCAATCGGATAGAGCCGATCCCCGCGCGGCCGCGGCCCGGCCTTTGACACATGCCCCCACAGCGGATGGCCAACGACCTCCTCCGCAATCGCGGCGGCTTCGATCAACTTGTCCAGGTCATAACCCGTCTCCACACCCATCTCATGGCACAGGTCGACGAAATCCTCGGTAGGCACATGACCAGCCGCACGGCCGTTGCCGCAATACGGGCAGCCGCCCATGCCGCCGATCGACGTGTCGAACTCGGTCGCGCCCAGTTGCAGCGCTTCGTAGTAGCTGGCCAGTGACGCGCCGCGCTGGTTGTGCAGGTGCATGTGCCAGGTCGTGATGCCGGGCCAGCGGTCGTGGATCGCGATCATCGTCTCGCGCACCAGATGGGGCAGGTTCCAGCCCATCGCTTCGAGGAATGACACGCGCGTGACCGAGATGCCCGCCGACTCCCACTTGCCGATCATCAGCGCCAGCAGATCCAGCCGCTGCGCCAGCGTGTACGGTCCCTCGAAATTGCAGCCGAACGGGTTGCCGAGCGCGACCGCCCCCTCGGTGACGCCGCGTTCGCGCGCCGCCGCGACGGTGGCGTCCATCGCGGCGATCTGCTGCGCCTGGCTGCGGTTGTAGTTGCGGCGCGCGAACGCGTCGCTCATCTCGACGTGCAGGCTGGGGCGGCGCTGGCGGCGGCGCACGTCGAGCTTCGGATAGTAAGCGTCGGCGCGGTCGAAGCCGCGCTTGTTGAACACCGCGGCCGTGTAGACGACGCCGGGCTTGGGCACGAAGCGCTGCGCGATCTCGTCGATGCACGCCATCTGGGGCGTCCACTTCGGATGCGCGAACGAGCCGATCGAGATCACCTTGGCGCCGGTCTCGCCGAGCGCGTCGAGCAACCGCAGCTTGGCGTCGACCGGAATGTCGGCGCTTTCGATCTGCAGGCCCTCGCGCATCGTGTCGTCGGTGATCGTGACGGCGGCGGGCAGGCGGCCGAAAACGCCGGGCGTGGTGGGACTGGCTTCTTGGGTCATGGCGAGTCTCCTGTGCTCGGCGTTCCCGGAACTCGGGATTGTGACGGCTGTGTCGATAAAAAGCTAAGCCGCCACCGGCTGCGCGACCTCCACCGAATGCAAATGGCAAGCCACCGCCCGTCCGTCACCCATCGTCACCAGCGCCGGGTCCTCGGTCTTGCAGCGCGGCATCGCGTGCGGGCAGCGCGTGTGGAAGCGGCAGCCCGACGGGGGCTTCATCACGCTGGGCACCTCGCCCTTGACCTCCACCCGCGCGCGCTGCGCCTCGGCGCGGGGATCGGCGATCGGGATCGCCGCCAGCAGCGCCTGCGTGTACGGATGCAGCGGTTCGCGGTACAGGTCGTCGCGCGTGGCGATCTCGACGATGCGGCCCAGGTACATGACGGCGATGCGGTCGCTGATGTGGCGGACTACCGCCAGGTCGTGGGCGATGAAGATGTACGTCAACCCCATGCGCTTCTGCAGGTCCATCAGCAGGTTGACGACCTGCGCCTGGATCGATACGTCCAGCGCCGAGACCGGTTCGTCGCAGATGATCAGGTTGGGCTCGAGCATCAGCGAGCGCGCGATGCCGATGCGCTGGCGCTGGCCGCCGGAGAACTCGTGCGGATAACGGTCGGCCATGTCGGGCAGCAGGCCGACGGTGGCGAGCATCTGGGCGATCTTCTCGCGCGTGGCGGCCTTGTCCCCGTCCAGGTTGTGCACTTCGAGCGGCTCGCGCACGATGTCGCTGACCTTCATCCGCGGGTTCAGCGAGCCATAAGGATCCTGGTACACCATCTGCACGTGGCGGCGGAATTCGCGCAACTGGCTCGGCGCCCAGTGGGTGACGTCCTGGTTCTCGTAGATGATCTTGCCGCCGGTGGCGGTCAGCATGCGCAGAATGGCCAGGCCGGTCGTCGACTTGCCGCAGCCGCTCTCGCCGACCAGGCCGAGCGTTTCACCACGCCGCAGGCTGAATGACACGCCATCGACGGCCTTGACCGCGCTGACCTGCCGACGGCGGATGACGCCGGCATAGATCGGGAAGTGCACCTGCAGATCCTCGATCTTCAGGATCAGGTCTTCGCCGGACTGGCCTGTCGACGGGCGGGAGGCGGAGGGGGGCGGCGTTGCGGAGGCCATGCTTTCGGTTCCTTCGATGTCGCTCGTCAGTGATCACACTTCGACGAAGCAGGCTTTCAGATGGCCGGCGCCGACGTCGGTCAGCGGCGGACGTTCGGCGCGGCAGCGCTCGATCGCGTACTTGCAGCGCGGCGCGAACGCGCAGCCGGGCGGCATCCGCGACAGGTCGGGCGGCTGCCCTTCGATCGGCACCAGCCGCTGGTGCGGGTCGCCGTCCAGGCGCGGGATCGACGCCATCAGGCCCAGCGTGTACGGGTGCTTGGGCTCGCCGTACAGCGGCAGCGCGGGCGCCGTTTCGACGATCCGGCCGCCGTACATGACGGCGACGCGGTCGGCGTAGCGCGCGACCACGCCCAGGTCGTGCGTGATCAGGATCAGCGCCGAGTTGGTCTCGCGCGTCAGCTCCTTGAGCACGTCCAGCACTTGCTGCTGCACGGTCACGTCCAGCGCGGTCGTCGGCTCGTCGGCGATGATCAGCCGCGGCCGGCAGGCCAGCGCCATCGCGATCATCACGCGCTGGCGCATGCCGCCCGAGAACTGGTGCGGGTAAGTGTTGAGCCGGTTGGCGGCGTCGGGGATGCGCACGCGGGCCAGCAGCTCGGCCGCATCCTGGTACGCCTCCTTCCAGGTCTTGCCCTGGTGGAGCTGGATCGGTTCGGCGACCTGCTTGCCGATCGTCAGGCCCGGATTGAGCGAGGACATCGGCTCCTGGAAGATCATCGCGATGCGGTTGCCCCGGATCTGGCGCATCTGCGCATCGGACAGCTTGAGCAGGTCCTGTCCTTCGAACAGGATCTCGCCCTCGTCGATCCGGCCGGCCGGGGCGGCGATCAGCCGCATGATCGACAGCGAGGTGACGCTCTTGCCGGAGCCCGATTCGCCGACGATGGCCAGCGTCTCGCCGGCGGCGACGTCGAACGACACGTGGTCGACCGAGGTGATCGTGCCGCGGTCGGTCCGGAAGCGGGTGGTCAGATCCCGCACGCGCAGCAGCGGTGCGGATGATGTCGCCGAGCCGGCCTTGGGCCGTTCGAGCGTGGCGGAGCTGTTGGTCGTCACTTCAATATCCCATTTTCTTCTTGAGCGCCTGGTCGATCCAGATCCGCGCATAGATCGGCCCGGGCCGATCGCCGCCGGCGCGCAGTTCGCCGCCGTAGTTCTTCACCCACGGCCACCACAGCGTGTAGATGTACTGCGTCGGCAGCCAGATGTACGGCGCGCTGTCGATGATCTCGCGCGTGACCGCCTTGACCATCTGCTGCCGCTTCGGCTCGTCGCGCTCGTTGAGGATCGCGTCGATCTTGCGGTCGATCTCCGGATTGGCGTACATCGACGGGTTCCACGTCTGGCCGGTCGCGAAGCTCTTGCGCAGCGTGGTCGTCGGGTTCGTGTGGCCGTTGTCCATCATGTAGCCGGCCGCGTGTTTCTTGGTCGTCATCCCCGACAGGAACGACGCGTACTCCATCGGCTGCAGTTCGAGCTTGACGCCGACCTGCTCGAGGTAAGCGGCGACCAGCGGCAGCAGGTCGGTGTGGGTCGGGCTGCACGAACAGTACTGCACCTTGAACGAGAAGCCGTTCGGGTAACCGGCTTCGGCCAGCAGCTTCTTGGCCTTGTCGGGGTTGTACGCGTACAGCTCCTTGATCGAGTCGGGCATCTGCTCGAGCGGCTCGTAGTACCCGATGTAGTCCGGATGCTGCGGGTAACCGAAGATGTCGGCGTTGCCGCCGTAGAAGGACCTGACGATCTCCTTCTTGTCGACGGCCAGGTTCAGTGCGCGGCGCACGCGCACGTCATCGAACGGCTTGGTGTCCATCCGCATCGCGAGGAACGTGCCGCGCACGTTCAACCACTTGTTGGACTTGATCTGCGGATTGCCCTTGAGCAGATCCTCGGCGGCGCTCCAGCGCACCTGTTCCAGCAGGTCGACCTTTCCGGTGCGGAACGCGGCGTGCAGCGTCGACTCGTCCTTGATCGTGCGATAGGCGATCTTGTCGACGAACGGCAGCTTGTAATCCTTGCCGCCTATCGTGACCTTGTCCCAATAGTTGGGGTTCTTGTCGTAGGTGTTGGACGTGCCCTGGATGAAGTCGGTCAACATGAACGGGCCGGTGCCGTTGGCGTTCTTCCAGTTGGCCATGCCGGCCTCGGCGACCTCGCGCGGGAAGATCCCCGAGTAATAACCCCAGCCGAAGCGGTAGTCCCACTCGGCGTTGTATTGCTTGAACGTGAAGACCACCGTGTGCTTGTCCGGCGCCTCGATCTTCTCGATGTGATCGAAATAGCCCGGAACGCGCTTCGGGCTCTTGTTCATCCTGTCGAGCGTGAAGAGCACGTCGTCGGCGACCAGTTCGCGTGCCTTCATCACGCCGGGCTTGTCCGGGAACATCACGCCTTTGCGCAGCTTGACCTCCAGCCGCAGCGGGTTTTCCTTCCATTCCCATGATTCGGCCAGCTCGCCGCGCATCGCGTCCGACGGGATCCAGCCGTCGGCGGTGAAGCCGTACTTGCCGCCGAAGCGCTTGGCCTTGGTCAGGTCGCCGGCGAACAGTTGCTCGTAGATCTGGCCGTCGTCCTGGTTGTATTTCCAGTTCCAGTCGGCATGGTCCCAGGTCAGCGCGCTGATCGTCGGGTTGGCGGTGCTGGTGGTCAGCGTGCCGCCGTACTGGGGCGTTTCTTGCGCGACGGCGGGCGCGGTGAATGCGGCGAACGCGCCGACCACGGCGGCCAGCGCCAGGCTCGCGGTCCCGGCGAGGGCTCGCGAGCGGTGCCGGGATGTCGAGCGCGCGGCGGTCCGGTGAAGCTCGGGGACCGGGCGATCATGCCAAGTGGTGCGGCATGGAGAATGCAGCGTCGGGGCAAGCATGGAGGTCTCCTCGTTCATGGTGGGGCCGCGCGCGGCCGGCGTTCAATATCCCATCTTCTTCTTCAGGGCCTGGTCGATCCAGATACGTGCGTAGATCGGGCCGGGGCGTTCGGCGCCGGCGCGCAGCTCGCCGTCATAGTTCTTCACCCACGGCCACCACGCGGTGTACACATAAGGCGTCGGCAGCCAGATGTACGGGGCCTTGTCGATGATCTCGCGCGTCATCGCCTTGAGCATCGTCTGACGCTTACCCTCGTCGCGTTCGGCATAGACGGCGGCCATCTGCTTGTCGTACTCCGGATCGGCGTACATCGACGGGTTCCACGTCTGGCCGCTGACGAAGCTCTTGCGGATCGTCGTCGTCGGATTGGTGTGGCCGTTATCCATGAAGTAGCCGGCCGTATGCTTCTTGGTCGTCATCGCCGACAGGAAGGCGGCGTACTCCATCGGCACCAGCTCTGCCTTGACGCCGACCTGTTCGAGGTAAGCGGCGATCAGCGGCAGCAGGTCGACGTGATGCGGCGCGCACGAGCAGTACTGGACCTTGAAGCTGAAGCCGTTCGGGTAGCCGGCCTCGGCCAGCAGCTTCTTCGCCTTGTCGGGGTTATAGGTGAACAGCTCCTTGACCGAGTCGGGCATCTGGTCCAGCGGCTCGTAGTAGCCGATATAGTCCGGATGCTGCGGGTAGCCGAGGATGTCGGCTTCGCCGTTGTAGAAGGACTTGATGATCTCCTTCTTGTCGACGGCCATGTTCAGCGCGCGGCGCACGCGCACGTCGTCGAACGGCTTGGTGTCGACGCGCAGCGAGAGGAAGTTGCCGCGCGCGCTCAGCCACTTGGACCATTTGAGCTGCGGGGCGCTCTTCTTCAGTTCGTCGACGGCGTTCCAGCGGATCGCTTCGACGAGGTCGATCTTGCCGGTGCGCAGCGCGGCGTGCAGTGTCGACTCGTCCTTGATCAGCCGGTAGACGATCTTGTCGACGAACGGCAGCTTGTAGTCCTTGCCGTTCAGCGTGATCTTGTCCCAGTAGTTGGGATTCTTGTCATAGGTGTTGGACGTGCCCTGGATGAAGTCGGTCAACATGAACGGACCGGTGCCGTTGGCGTTCTTCCAGTTCGCCATGCCGGCGTCGACGACTTCCTTCGGCACGATGCCCGAGTAATAGCCCCAGCCGAAGCGATAGTCCCACTCGGCGTTGTATTGCTTGAACGTGAAGACCACCGTGTGCTTGTCGGTCGCCTCGACCTTCTCGACGTGGTCGAAGTAGGTCGGCACCTTCTTCGGGCTCTTGTCCAGCCGGTAGTAGCTGAAGACGACGTCGTCGGCGACCAGTTCACGCGCCTTCATCACACCGGGCTTGTCGGGGAACATCACGCCCTTGCGCAGCTTGACCTCGATGCGTGTCGGGTTGTCCTTCAAGGCCCACGATTCGGCCAGTTCGCCGCGCATCGCGTCGGTCGGCAGCCAGGCATCGGCGGTGAACGCGTGCTTGCCCCCGAAACGCTTGGCCTTGGTCAGGTCGGCCGCGAACAGTTGCTCGTAGACCTGACCGTCGTCCTGGTTGTACTTCCAGTTCCAGTCGGCGTGGTCCCAGGTCAGCGCGCTGATCGTCGGGTTGATCGTCGTCGTGGTCAGCGTGCCGCCGTATTGGGGGACTTCCTGCGCGAACGCCGGCGTGGCGGTCAGCATTGCGGCGCCGGCCAGCAGCGCGAAGGCGCCGCGGGGCAGGCGTGCCCGGCCGGCGGGACCGGGGCGTTGAGGGTGGGTGTCGGGCATCGTCGTCTCCGGTTTCGGATTCGCGTGCCCGCGGCATCGACACCGGGAGGGCACGTGGCGGGCCGTCTGGGGGCGCTCATCGGCGGCCCGTCGGTGGCCCGTCGGTGTCGTAAGGGCGTGTCAGTAACCCATCTTCTTCTTCAGCGCCTGATCGATCCAGATCCGCGCGTAGATCGGACCGGGGCGCTCGGCGCCGGCGCGCAGTTCGCCGTCATAGTTCTTCACCCATGGCCACCACGCGGTGTACACGTAGCGGGTCGGCAGCCAGATGTACGGTGCCTTGTCGATGATCTCGCGCGTCATCGTCTTGAGCAGGGCCTGGCGCTTGGTCTCGTCGCGCTCGGCGTACGCGGCTTCGAGCTTCTTGTCGAACTCGGGATCGGCGTACATCGACGGATTCCACGTCTGGCCCGAGCCGAAGCTCTTGCGCAGCGTGGTCGTCGGGTTCGTGTGCCCGTTGTCCATGAAGTAGCCGGCCGTGTGCTTCTTGGTCGTCATCGCCGACAGGTACGCCGCGTATTCCATCGGCTGCAACTCCATCGTGACGCCGACCTGCTCGAGGTAGGCGGCGATCAGCGGAATCACGTCGACGTGATCGGGATTGCCGGCGAAGTACTGGACCTTGAACGAAAAGCCTTTCGGGTAGCCGGCCTCGGCCAGCAGCTTCTTGGCCTTGTCGGGGTTGTACGTGTACAGCTCCTTGACCGAGTCGGGCATCTTGTCCAGCGGTTCGTAGTACCCGACGTAATCCGGGTGCTGCGGGTAACCGAAGATGTCGGCGTTGCCGTTGTAGTAGGACTTGACGATTTCCTGCTTGTTGACGGCCATGTTCAGCGCGCGGCGCACGCGGATGTCGTCGAACGGCTTCTGGTCGACGCGCATCGCGAGGAACGTGCCGCGCGTGTTCAGCCACTTGGACCACTTGAGCTGCGGGGCGCTCTTCTTCAGTTCGTCGACGGCGCTCCAGCGGACCGCTTCGACGAGGTCGATCTTGCCGGTGCGCAGCGCGGCCAGCAGCGTCGATTCGTCCTTGATCAGCCGGTAGACGATCTTGTCGACGAACGGCAGCTTGTATTCGGCCCCGTCGATCTTGACCTTGTCCCAGTAGTTGGGATTCTTGTCATAGGTGTTGGACGTGCCCTGGATGACATCGGTCAGCAGGAACGGGCCGGTGCCGTTGGCGTTCTTCCAGTTGGCCATGCCGGCGTCGGAGACCTCCTTCGGCGCGATGCCCGAGTAGTAGCCCCAACCGAATCGGTAGTCCCACTCGGCGTTGTACTGCTTGAACGTGAAGACGACCGTGTGCTTGTCCGGCGCCTCGACCTTCTCGATGTGGTCGAAGTATTGCGGCAGGCGCTTGGGGCTCTTGTCCAGCCGGTTGTAGCTGAAGACGACGTCGTCGGCGACCAGTTCGCGCGCCTTCATCACGCCGGGCTTGTCCGGAAACATCACGCCCTTGCGCAGCTTGATCTCGATGCGCAGCGGTTTTTCCTTCCATTCCCACGACTCGGCCAGCTCGCCGCGGATCGCGTCGGTCGGCAGCCAGGCATCGGCGATGAACGTGTACTTACCGCCGAAGCGCTTGGCCTTGGTCAGGTCGGCCGCGAACAGTTGCTCGTAGATCTGGCCGTCGTCCTGGTTGTATTTCCAGTTCCAGTCGGCGTGATCCCACGTCAGCGCGCTGACGGTCGGGTTGACGGTGCTCGTCGTCAGCGTGCCGCCGTATTGCGGCTTGTCCTGCGCCTGAACGATCGACGAGCACAGGCTCAGCGCGGTCGTCACGACGAGGCCGGCGCCCAGCGTCAGCGCGACGGGCAATCGGCGGCGACTCGAACGTCGGGCCTGGGGGCGGATCAACATCGGGTGGATCTCCTGTAAGAGCCGGCATGGGGCCGGCGGTACTTAGGTGTGTTGCCGGGATGCGGTCGGGCGAGGCGGCCGTGCCTGCTCGCCCTCGGATGCCGCGGTGCGCGGGCGGCCGCCGGTAGCTGTCGCCCGAGGGCCGCCTGCCGCGGCCCCGGCCCGGCTGCCGGCGCCGGGCTCAACGCGAGCCGCGCATCCGCGGATCGAGCAGGTCGCGCAGCGCGTCGCCGAACACGTTGGTCGCGTAGACGACGATCGTCAGGCACAGCCCGGGCGCGATGACGAGCCACGGACCCTGGAACATGTACGTGCGTCCGCTGCCGGACAGCAGGCCGCCCCACGTGGGCGCCGGCGGCGGTACGCCCAGGCCCAGGAACGCGAGGCCCGATTCGGCCAGGATCACGGCACCGACGCGGGTCGTGAACAGCACGATGATCGGCGGCATCACGTTCGGCAGGATGTGCTTCCACAGGATGCGCCACGTGGACGCGCCGATCGACTGCGCGGCGTGCACGTACATGTTCTCGCGCACGGACAGGACCGCGCCGCGGATGATCCGCGAGCCGGCGATGCCCAGCAGCAACCCGAGCGTGCCGATGATCTGCGGCATGCCGGGGCCGAGCACCGAGACGACGACGATCAGGATGACGAGGTCCGGAAAGCTCATCCACGCGTCGACGAGGCGCTGCGTGATCATGTCGGTCTTGCCGCCCGCGTAGCCGGTGAAGATGCCGATGGCCGTCGAGATGACCGTGGCCAGGGCCGCGGCCGACAGCCCGATGATGACCGACAGTTGCGCGCCGTACAGGCAGCGCGAGAACAGGTCGCGGCCCAGATGGTCGGTGCCGAACCAGAACTGCGCGGACGGCGGCTTCAGGCGATTGATCGGGCTGATCTGGTTGTAGCCATAAGGCGCCAGGAAGTCCGCGAAGATGCCGCAGAACAGAAAGACCAGGAAGATGACCGCGCCGACCGCGCCCAGACGCTTGTCGCGGAACAGCCGGCGCATGAAGACGCGGAAGGGCCGCGGCTTGGCCACGGGTGCGGGAAGCAGGTCGTCGGCGACGGTAGCCATGTCAGCGGAACCTCACCTTGGGATCGAGCAGGCCGTAGCTGAGGTCGACCAGCAGGTTGATGAGCATCACCGCCACGCCTACGACGAGGAACACACCGGTGACGATCGGATAGTCGCGCTGGCTGACCGCTTCGAGCAGCAGCATCCCCATGCCGGGAATCACGAAGATCTGTTCGAGAATCACGGTGCCGCCGATCAGGATCGGCGCTTGCAGGCCGATCAGCGTGACGACCGGGATCAGCGCGTTGCGCAGCGCGTGGCGGACGATGACCAGCCATTCGTTCAGGCCCTTGGCCCAGGCGGTGCGGATGTAATCCTGCCGCAGCACCTCGAGCATCATCGTGCGCATCATCCGCATCGTGACGGCCGACAGCGCGGCGCCCAGGATCAGTGCGGGCAGCCACATCTGGTTCAGGTTGTGCAGCGGGTCCTGCAGGAACGGCACGTAGCTGGTCTCGGGCGACCAGCCCCACAGGATCGACGGGATCACCATCACCATCGTGCCCATCCAGAAGCTGGGCACGGCCAGCATCAGGATCGAGAACGAGCGGGTGATGTAGTCGCCGGCGGTGTCCTGGCGGATCGCCGAGTAGATGCCGATCGGGATCGCGAAGACCAGCGCGACCACCAGCGACAGCGCGCCCAGTTCGAGCGTCACGGGTAAGCGTTCGGCCAGCACTTCGGACACCGGGGTGCCGCGCCATAGCGACGTGCCGAAGTCGCCGTGCAGCACGATCGCGCCGATCCAGTGCAGGTACTGCTCCCACATCGGCTTGTCCAGGCCCAGCGCCTGCATCAACTGGTCGCGGGTCATCTTGTCCGCGCCGATGTCGTTCTGGGACAGCATCAGGTCGATGATGTCGCCCGGAATCAGCCGGACCGTGATGAACACGATGAGGCTGGCGAAGAACAGCGTGGGCAGTAGCGCCAGCAGGCGGCGCGCGATATAGGCGTTCATCGCGTGCTCCATACTGGGGGTTCGATTCGGCTGGTGCCGACTCGCATGGCGTCTCCTCGGTTCGTGGTCGCCGATCTTTCGATGCTTTTATTTCGAAACTATGATGTTCGAAACCGGCCGATATCGTCCGGCGCATCGAACCGACGCCTATTCCAAGTCGAGTCTACATACCCGGAATTCGAAAGGGAGCTAGGGATATCCCCCTCGTCGCCGTGGGGATGGCGATCGTGTCAGCGTGCGGCGAGTAAAGGATGCGCCGCGCGGGTGTGGCGCGAGTGTTCGGCACGCGCGGGCGTGCCCGGCCGCGGCGGCTCACAGGCCGGCGGCGCGCTCCCAGAACGAGAACAGCGCGGACGTGATCACCATGCAGATGAACCCGGCCAACAGCAGCAGCAGGCCGCGCTTGATCAGGCGTGGCGTGATGACCGGCATCCGCGGGCCCAGCGAGCCCATCCATGGGCCGTTATCGACCCCGCTCGCCGACGCACGCGTCGCGCGCGCCGGCAGCAGGCGCGTCAGCCGGGCGGTTTCGGTGCGTGCCGCCGCCGCGATGTTCAAGGCGCGCGCGTTCTCGCACTTGAACGGCAGCACGCCCGGATGGATCGTGCGCGCGGCGGACAGGTTGCCGAGGATTTCCTTGACCGGCGGCATATCGAGGATGTCCATCTCCTCGGCCATCCGATGCACGATCTGGTAACCCTGCTGGCAGACCGCGCGGGCTTCGTCCGCCTCGCCGCGCGCGGCCGACAGCCGGCTCTGCACGTCGTCGATCTTCGCCTGGGCGGCCAGTTCGACCGGCGTCAACCCGCTCGCGTCCTTGACTTGCTGTTCGCGCGCGGCCTGCGCGACCGCGATCGTCAACGGGTCGGCGTCGCGGGGGCCTCGCGTCTCGAGCAGCATCACGCCACGCGTCGGCACGTCGGCCGGGCGCCAGATCAGCTTGCACTTGGCGCATCGGTGGGACAGGTGAGGCGGGTTGGTCCAGCCCCTGGCTTCATCCGGCGCGTCGATGTGCTGGAACAGGCAGCGGGGGCAGTAGAGCACCATCCGGATCGATTCGGACGGCGTCTCGGTGGGGGTTACGGCTTCAGTCATTGCCCGATCGATTCTAGGAGCGAGCGACCGGACGGGAAGATGGGAGCCGACCGTCGGTGGACGGTCGACGGTCGGCGGCGCGAGGCTCCGCCGGCCGATGGCGGTCGTTCACTGCGGCTTGACGCCCGCCCGTTCGGCAACGCCCTTCATCTGCTTGAGCTCGACGTCGACGCGTTGGGCGGCCGCGGGGCCGTCCAGGTAGGCGGGGACGATGTTGGCGTCGAGGATCTTCTGCTTGACGTCCGGTCGCCTGGTCGCGGCGGCCAGCGCCTCCGACAGGCGCTGCTCGACGTCGCGAGGCAGGTTGGCGGGCGCGAGGAACAGCAGCCACGTGTCGATGGTGGCGCCCGGGTAGCCGGCTTCGCCGATCGTCGGGACGTCGGGCAGGCTCGGCAGCCGCTTGTCCGAGAACGTCGCCAGGGCCTTGACCTTGCCGGCGCGTACTTGCGGTACCGAGGCCAGCGCGGTATCGACGGCCATCGGGATGTGGCCGCCGATCAGCGCGGTCAGGTTGGGGGAACTGCCGCTGTGCGGCACGTGCGTGACGGCGATCTTCGCTTCGGCGTTCAGCAGTTCACCGGCGAAGTGGCCGGCGTTGCCCAATCCGTACGAGCCGAACGACCATTTCTGCGGTTCGGCCCTGGCCTTGTCGACGAGCGCGGCCACCGACGACGGCCCGTCGGGCGTCGTCAGCAGGAGCAGCGGCATGGCGGCGACCATGCCCAGCTGCGTGAAGCTCGTGCGCGGGTCGTAGGGCAGCGACTTGAACGTGTACGGGTTGATCGTCAGCGTGGAGTTGCCGGTGAAGAAGATCGTGTAGCCGTCGGCGGGGGCCGAGACGACCTGCTGGGCGGCGACCACGGCACCGGCGCCCGGACGGTTCTCGACGACGACGGGCTGGCCGAGCTGTTCGGACAGCGGGCCCGCGAATAGACGGGCCACGGTGTCGCCGGCGCCGCCCGGCGGATAGCCGACGACCAGCTTGATCGGTTTGTCGGGGTAAGCGGCGGCGGCGCTCGCGCCGAACAGGGTCAGGCCGAGGGCGGCCACGGTGGTGAGGGTAGCCGTGGCCAGGGCGGTGGCAAGGCGGGGCAGGCGGAAGGTCACGCGACGTCTCCTTATGGGCGCGCGGCCCGCCTGAGGTGGCGGGCCGCGTCGTCCGGGATCTTAGCGTGAACGGGGCTTAGCTTGAATCGGTGCTAGATCGTCGGCCAGCCCGCCAGCAATCCTCGGATTCCCGCGACGAACGCCAGCGGCTGGTCGAGCATCAGGTGGTGGGCGGCATCGGGAATCGCCAGCATCGGCGAGCCGGCCGGTGCCTGCGAACGCAGGAAGTCGAGCGCGCCATTGTCGATCAGCGTCGAGCGTTCGCCCCAAACGACCGCGAGCGGACAGCGCGCGCCGGCCAGGTCGGCGGCGGCGTCGCTCATCCGGTAATCGCGCCACATGAATGGATCGAAGCGCCAGGTCCAGCCCATGCCGGCGGGTCGGCTGGCCGAGTCCGAGGGATCGGCCGCGACCGGCAGTGGCGCTTGCTTCAGCGAGCCGCGGGCGATGTGCTCGACGATGAAGCGGTGTTCGCACGATTGTTCGGGCACGAAGCGAAAACGCTGTATCGCTTCGTCCAGCGTCGCGTAGACGCGGGTCTCGCGCGGTTCGGGCGTCGGCGGACGTTCGGCCCGGCGCGCCGCGCGCATCGCCGACGACATGATCGGCGAGTCGGCGATGATGACTCCGCCCAGCGTATCGCCGTGCCGCGCCGCGGTGGCGACGGTCGGAAAGCCTCCGAACGAATGGCCGAGCACGATCGGCTTCACGTGCGGATGCTCGCGCAGACCGCCGGCCTCGATCGCGCCCATCACCTCGCCGACGAAGTCGTCGATCGCGTACTTCGCGCGCCAGCCCGAGCCGCCCATGCCGGACCACGAGATCGCGGCGACGCGATGGTCGTTGGCGAACAGCGGCGCGATGAACTCCCACCAGCCGGCGTGCGCGCGATTGCCGTGCAGCAGCAGAAGGCCGGGTTTGCCGCGCTCGCCCCACGTCAGCAGCTCGATGTCGGTGCCGGCGGCGTCGAAGCGGGAGCGCTCGGGCGCCTGCGCGAGCGCCCGCTGGAACCAACTCGGGGGTTCCGGCGGCGCGACGCCTTCCGGCAGCGGCGCGAGCAGCGGTGCCCGGCCGGCCATCAGAAGATCTCGAACAGGCCGGCACCACCCATGCCGCCGCCGATGCACATCGTGACGATGCCGTACTTGGCGCCGCGGCGCTTACCCTCGATCAGCACGTGGCCGGTCATGCGCGCTCCCGACATGCCATAAGGATGACCGATCGAGATCGCGCCGCCGTTGACGTTGAGCAGCTCGTTCGGGATGCCCAGCTTGTCGCGGCAGTACAGCGCCTGCGAAGCGAACGCCTCGTTCAATTCCCAGATGCCGATGTCGTCGATCTTCAGGCCGTGCAGCTTGAGCAGCTTGGGAATCGCGAACACCGGGCCGATGCCCATCTCGTCCGGATCGCAGCCCGCTACCGCCATGCCGCGATAAGCGCCGAGCGGCTTCAGGCCGCGGCGCTCGGCTTCCTTGGCTTCCATCAGCACGCAGGCCGACGCGCCGTCGGACAACTGCGAGGCGTTGCCGGCGGTGATGAACTTGCCTTCCTTGATCTTCTGGCCGCCCTTGAACACCGGCTGCAGCTTGGTCAGGTCCTCGAGCGTGGTGCTGGGGCGGTTGCCTTCGTCCTTGGTGAGCTTGACGGTCTTCTCGGACACCTGGCCGGTGGCCTTGTCGGTGACCAGCATCACGGATTCGAGCGGAACGATCTCGTCGTCGAACTTGCCGGCGGCCTGCGCGGCGGCCGTGCGCTGCTGCGACTGGAACGCGAACGCGTCCTGCTGCTCGCGGGTGATGCCATAGCGCTCGGCGACGATCTCGGCGGTCTCGAGCATCGTCATGTACAGCGCCGGGATGTTCTTGACGAGCCACGGATCCTGCGCGCGGAAGCGGTTGGCGTGCTCGTTCTGGCACAGCGAGATCTGCTCGAGGCCGCCGCCGACGGCGATCTGCAGGCCGTCGTGCATGATTTCCTTGGCGGCGGTGGCGATGGCCATCAGGCCCGACGAGCACTGGCGGTCGAGCGTCATCGCCGAGACCGACGTCGGCAGGCCGGCACGCAGCGCGCACTGGCGGGCGGTGTTGCCGCCGGTCGTGCCCTGCTGGACCGCGGCGCCCATGATGACGTCCTCGATCAGGCCGGGCTCGATGCCGGCGCGGCGCACGGCTTCGGCGATCGCGTGGCCCCCCAGCGTTTGCGCCTGCGTATTGTTGAACGCGCCGCGATGGGCCTTGCCGATCGGGGTGCGGGCGGTTGAAACGATGACGGCTTCACGCATGAGGTTCTCCTTGGATCGCCGCCCGAGTACCGTCGGACGAGACCTTCTGAATATGTGGTATGGTTTCCGAGCACCTTAAGTGCAGCCCAGATCATATCCTTTCGGGCTGCATTCCGAAAAATTCAAATCTTCGGTCTGTGGTCTGGCGGGTGGCGCGCCGATCGGCTGCCGCGTCCCGCCGCGACGCTGATCGACACGGAGATCCCTCGATGGTGGCGACACTCGACACGAGCTTCCGGCAGGAAGTGCGGGCCTGGCTCGAAGCCAACTGCCCGCCGGAAATGCGCACGCCCGAAACCGGCGATGACGATACCTGCTGGGGCGGGCGCAACTTCCGGTTCAAATCCGAAGCGCAGCGCGTGTGGATGCAACGGATGGCCGAGAAGGGCTGGACGGTGCCCGACTGGCCCAAGGCGTATGGCGGCGGCGGGCTGACGTCCGAAGAGACGGCGATCCTGCGCCAGGAGATGCGCGCGCTCAAGTGCCGCGTGCCGCTGTCGAGCTTCGGCATCTGGATGCTGGGGCCGGCGCTGCTCAAGTACGGCTCCGAGGAGCAGAAGCGGCATTACCTGCCGCAGATCGCGCGCGGCGAGATCCGCTGGTGCCAGGGCTATTCGGAGCCGAACGCCGGCTCGGACCTGGCGTCGCTGCAGACGCGCGCCGAACTTCAAGGCGATCACTTCATCGTCAACGGCAGCAAGATCTGGACGTCGTACGCGGACAAGGCCGACTGGATCTTCTGCCTGGTGCGGACCGATCCGGGCGCCAAGAAGCACACCGGCATCAGCTTCCTGCTGTTCGACATGGCGTCGCCGGGCGTGTCGACGCGGCCGATCACGCTGATCTCCGGTGCGTCGCCGTTCTGCCAGACGTTCTTCGAGGACGTGCGGGTGCCGGCTTCGCAACTCGTCGGCGAGATGAACGGCGGCTGGGAGATCGCCAAGTACCTGCTGGGCCACGAACGCACGATGATCAGCTCGATCGGCGACCGCTCGGCCGGCGGCCCGACGGTGTCGCAGCAGGTGGTCGCGGCCACCGGCCTCGACGCGCAGGGACGGCTGGACAACCCGGGGCTGCGCAAGCGGCTGGCGACGCTGGAGATCGACGAGTACGCGTTCCGGCTCGCGCAGCAGCGCGCCGCCGAGCTGGCGCGCACGGGCGGCGGCGATGGCGGCGCGCCGTCGATGCTCAAGTACTACGGGTCGGAACTGAACAAGCGCCGGCACGAGACGCTGATGTCCGGTGGCGGCATCGATGCCCTCGAATGGGAAGGCGAACGCTCGGCCGAGGGCGCGCGGGCGCGCGCGTGGTTGCGTACCAAGGCCAATTCGATCGAGGGCGGCACGAGCGAAGTGCAGTTGAACATATTGGTCAAACGCGTGCTCGGCCTGCCGGGCGCCTGATACGGATTCGCCTCCGGCCGGATAACGTCGTTGGTCCGCCTCGCCGTGCAACCGCACTGTCTTCGGCGTCCCGCCTAGTTCTCCGGCCGGAGGCGAATCCGTAGGTAATCTGATACCGCTTAGGAGACAGACGAACATGGCTTTGGTGTGGGATGAGCAGCAGCAGATGCTGCAGGACAGCGCGAGCGTCTTCATCAACGAGAACGCGCCGGTGTCGCACCTGCGCGAGTTGCGCGACCGGCATGATGCCGATGGCTTTTCGCGGCCGCTGTGGAAGCGGTTCGGCGAGATGGGTTTCGCCGGCGTGCTGGTGCCCGAACCGTTCGGCGGGCTGGGCCTGGGACAGGCCGAGGCCGGCGTGCTGATGCAGGCGCTGGGCCATACGATCGCGCCGTCGCCGCTGTGGTCGACCGGCGTGGTCGCGGCCAGCGCGATCGGCGCGGCGGGCAGCGACGAGCAGAAGCAGGCGTGGCTGCCGCGGATCGCCGCGGCCGACTGCGTGATCGCGTTCGCCGTCGATGAGGGCGCCAAGCATCGGCCCGACCGGATCGCGACCCGGATCGGCCGCGCGGCCAACGGTCAGGGATGGGTGCTGAGCGGGCAGAAGTCGTTCGTCGTCGACGGACACGTGGCCGATCTGCTGATCGTCGTGGCCGCCGGACCCGACGATGGCGCGGTGACGCTGGTACTGGTCGATCCGAAGGCCAAGGGCGTGGCGATCGAGCGCACGATCATGGCCGACGCGCACAACGCGGCGCGCGTGCGCTTCGACGGCGTGGCGCTGCCGGCCGATGCGGTGCTCGGCGGCGCCGCGCGGGTCGGGCAGGGCGCCGCGACGCTGGCGCGCGTACTGGACATCGGGCGCGCCGCGGTCGCGGCCGAATTGCAGGGCCTGTCGGACGAAGTGTTCGCGCGGACCGTCGCCTACCTGAAGGAGCGCAAGCAGTTCGGGCGGCTGATCGGTGAATACCAGGCGCTGCAGCACCGCGCGGCGATCGTGTACACCGAGAACGAGGTGTCGCGGGCTGCCGTGCTGAACGCCGCGCGGCAACTCGATGCGACGCGTGCCGATGCGCAGCCGGGCACGCAGGCGGTGGCGGCCGCGTCGAAGGCGGTGATGGTCGCCAAGGCTCGCGCGGGAGCGAGCGCGACGCTGGCCGTGCAGGAAGGCGTGCAGATGCACGGCGGCATGGGCATGACCGAAGACCTGGACTTCGGTCTGTTCATGAAACGCGCGCGCGTGCTGCAGGAACTGTTCGGCGATGACGAGTACCAGGCCGACCGCTTCGCGGTACAGGCCGGTTATTGATCGTGGTCAGTGGCCGCGATCGCATGCCGTGGCCACCGACCTCGCTGTCATTCGCCCTTGAACGCGGGCTTGCGCTTATCGACGAACGCGCGCGACGCTTCGCGATGATCGTCGGTGCCCATGCTGCGTACCTGCAGCGTCGCCTCGCCTTCGATCGACGCGGTCAGGCTCGACGTGGCGGCCTGGTTGATGTTGCGCTTGATGTGGCCGAGCGCGACGGACGGGCCCTGCGCCAGCGACTGCACGAAAGCGTCTGCCTGCGCATCGATCGCCGCGTCGGCGAACACGCGATGCACGAGCCCCAGCGCCAGCGCATCGTTGGCGGTCAGCACCGGCGACAGCATCATCAGTTCGCGCGCGCGCGACGGGCCGACGATCTGCGTCAGGAAATAGCTGGCGCCATAGTCGCCCGACAGGCCGACCTTGGCGAACGCGGTGGTCAGCTTGGCCGATTCGTTGGCCAGGCGGAAGTCGCAGGCCATCGCCAGCGCCAGGCCCGCGCCGGCGGCCGCGCCGCGCAGCACGGCGATCGTCGGCTTGGCCATCGTGTGCAGCAGCCGCGATGCTTCGGCGCGATGGATCAGGCTCTGCGTGCGCGTTTCGAAATTCTGGGGCTTGTCTTGAGCAGCCATGTTCTTGACGTCGCCGCCGGCGCAGAATGCCTGGCCGGCGCCCGTCAGCACGACCGCGCGGATGCCCGAGTCGTTGGCTGCGCGCGTGAGTGCCGCGGTCAGCGCGGCCGACATGTCGAGCGACAGCGCGTTGCGCCGGTCGGGCCGGTTCATCGTCAGCGTCATCACGCCGCGGTCGATCGATTCGAGCAGGTCGGGGGAAGATGTCATCGTGTCTCCATCGTCGATGAATGGGAAAGCCGGTGAACGAATCAGCCACGTCCGATTCGTTCGCTGGTTCTGAACGGGTTTCGTCCGGAGATTGTATGCGCAGGTCCGATGTCGATCCGGCGGCGGCCGATGGGGTTGCAGCGGGCGAAACCGGCATGGGCGCGAAGGGCGCAAGCACGTGAAGGAAACGCGGGACGTGAAAGACCCAGCCGACGCTGATCGGACAAAGGGGGGCGGGGCGGACGCGATGGCGGCGCTGGATGCCGGCCTGCCGCCCGGACGGCGCGGGCTGGCGACGTTCGGCCTGCTGATGGCTTTGTTGATGACGGTGCTCGATGCGGTACTCGTCAACATCGCGCTGCCGACGATGGCAAGCGATCTCGGCGTGACGCCGGCGCGCGCGGTATGGATCGTGACGACGTATCAGTTGACGGCGGTCATCGGTCTGCTGCCGTTCGCGTCGCTGGGCGAGATCTACGGTTACCGGCGCGTGATGCTGATCGGCCTGGTCGTGTTCACGCTGATGTCGCTGTTCTGCGCGTTCGCGCCGACGATCGAACTGCTGACACTGGGGCGCGCGATCGAGGGGCTGGCGTCGGCCGCGGTGATGAGCGTGTTTCCGGCGCTGATCCGCTTCGTGCATCCGCCGCATCTGCTGGGCCGCGCGATCGGCCTGAACGCGATGACGGTGGCGGTCGGGTCGGCGCTGGGACCGACCGTCGCGTCGACGATCCTCGCTTTCAAGCCCTGGCCGTGGCTGTTCGGCGTCAACGTGCCGGTCGGCCTGCTGGCGCTGGCGATCTGCTGGCGGATGCTGCCGCGCGTGCCTCTGGTCGCGCACCGGTTCGACGTGCGCAGTGCGATCGTCAACGCGCTGGCCGTCGGCTTGCTGGTATTCAGCGCCAATGCGCTGGTGACGGCGCCCGCGCGCTTGTCGTGGTCGCTGCCGCTGGTCGTGGCGCTCGGCTGGTGGCTGGTGCGCCGCGCGGCGACCCAGACCGCGCCGCTGGTGCCGTTGGACCTGTTGCGACTGCCGCCGATCGCGTTCGCGGTGGGCACGTCGGTCGCCACGTTCGCCGCCTATGCCGGCGCGTACGTGTCGCTGCCGTTCCACCTGCAGCACTTCTTCGGGCGCACGCAATTCGCCACCGGCATGCTGATGACGGCCTGGCCGGCTGCCGCGGGAATCGCCGCGCCGCTGGCCGGACGGCTGTCGGACCGGATCGCCGCGTGGAAGCTGTGTTCACTGGGCGCGGCGATGATGGGCTTCGGACTGCTGGGGCTGCGGTCGCTGCCGGCCGATGCGACCGACCCGATGCTGGTCGCCTGCTTGATGCTGACAGGCGCCGGTTTCGGCTGCTTCCAGGCGCCGAACAATCGGACGATGTTGCAAAGCGCGCCGCGCGAGCGAAGCGGCAGCGCCGGCGGCATGCAGGCGATGGCGCGCCAGTTCGGGATCATGTGGGGATCGACGACGGTCGCGTTGATCTTCGCGATGCTGGCGCAGCAGGACCCGGACCGGCAGGTGCTGTCGGCGATGGCGGTGGGCATCTGCTATGCGTTCGCCGGGGCGGCGGTCAGCCTGGCGCGCGGCTGGGTGCGCCGCGACGCGTAGTACCTCGGTACCTCGACACCCGAGTCACGTGACGTTCGTTCGGTCCAGCAGTGACCGGGACGGGCGCTGGCCTGCCGCGCGTGCATGGGGACACCATTTGTCAAATTGTCAGCGACTGTGACGAGTCGCTGCGCCTGACCGCGCCTGGCGCCGTTCGATCGCCTGGATCACGCGTGGTTGCTGGCGCTGCCTCTGCCGCGTGGGCATATGGTCCGTGACGACGCATGTCGCTGACCATATGGATAGGTCGTTCGGATGAGTTGATCGATGGGGTTAGACGCGTCAAGGTGCGTGAAACTTCTCGACAACGGGTGCGGGCCGGCCATTGCACGACGCGGGGGTTGGGGTGTTCGCCCTGCCCGAATCCCGCGATCACGACGGCGACGAGGGGCGGCATCCGGCATGACGGCGTGTGGCCCCCGCGTTGCACGAACGCTCGCTCCATCTTCGAATCCCGACCGTCCGTGAATTTGTCGATCGGCGGATCTCGGACGTTGTCGTAGCTTGATCGCTGATGTCCTTGGATAGCCTGGAGATTCCTTTGCATTCGAAGGCCGAGTCGGTCCCCGCGGTGGTCGCCGAGGCCCCGTCGGACGGGTGGCAGGCATGGGCGTGGCTGCCCGATGCGCCGACGCTGCTCGACCTGGTGGTCGGCGGCGAAGCGGGCGGCGGGGCGCCGGGCGCTCCGGCGGCGCGTGCCTGCGTGCCGTTGGTCGGCGACGAACGGGCGGGAATGGCGGCGCAGTCGGTATCGGACCTGGCGCCGGACGGCGTTGCGGCGCCGCTCGCGGCGTGGCTGCTGCTGCAGGCGCGCTGGCTGGGCGTGCGCCGCGTGACCGAGGTCGTGCGCGGCTTGGCGACGACCGATGCGGGGGGCGGGCCGGACGAGTGCGTGGTGACGCTGGATCTCGCCGAGGCGGGGTTTCCCGGTCTGGGCTGGGATGCGTGGCTCGCGCGGGTCCATGACGCGTGGCGGACCGCCGCGCGCAGGGCCGCCGCCGAAAGCGGCGATGCGGCGCTCCGGCTGATCGCGCCCGATGGCCCGTCGGGCGGATGGCGGCTCGACTATCCCGCCAACCGGGTCGCGCCGTCGATCATCGATGGATGGCGGAACGCGGTCGCGCGGATCCTGGCGAGTGCCGGCCGCGATCCGGCCGCGCCGCTGCAAACACTGGCGGGGGTCGACGCGGCCACGCAAGCGGCGCTGCGGGCGCTCGGACGCGGTCGGCGGGTCGCGATCGGTGACGACGAGACCCTCGTGTCGGCGTTCGATGCGCAGGCGGTCGCGACGCCGTCCGCGCCGGCCGTGACCGATGCGGGCGGGACGCTCGCTTATGCCGAACTGGCCGAGCGCAGTTGCCGAGGCGCCGATGCGTTGCGCGCGCAGGGCGTACGGGACGGCGACGTCGTGGCGCTCGACCTGAGGGCCGGCGACGCCCGCGGGGCCGACGCGATCATCGCGATGCTGGCGGTGCTGCGCGCGGGCGCGGTGTACCTGCCGCTGGACGAGCGCCTGGGCGAAGCGCGGCTGGCGCAGATGTGGACCGATGCGGCGCCGCGCGGCGTGCTGCGCGACGCCGCGCGATGGACGCTCGAACGGGCGCTCGAACGGACGCGCGTTGGGGCGCACGATGGGGCGCGCGACGGAGCGGACGGCTCCGCACGCGGCGAAACCGGCGGCGTCAGCGGCGCGCGCGGTGCCTACCTGATGTATTCGTCGGGGTCGACCGGCGGGCCCAAGGGCATCCTGGTGCCGCACCGGGCGGTGCTGCGCCTCGTGCGCTCGGCCGACTTCCTGGCGCTGGGCGCGGGCGAACGGATCCTCCAGGCGGCGCCCCTGGGTTTCGATGCGTCGACGCTCGAGATCTGGGGACCGCTGCTCAACGGCGGCTGCTGCGTCGTGCACGACGAGCCGGCGATAAGCGTCGCCGGACTGCGCCGCACGCTGGCCGATCACCGGGTGACCGGCGCATGGTTGACGGCCGCGCTGTTCAACCAGATCGTCGACGACGATCCGCAGGCGCTGGCGCCGCTGCGCCGGCTGGTGACCGGCGGTGAGGCGCTGTCGGTCGCGCACGTCGAGCGGGCGCTGGACGCGCTGCCGGGGATCACGCTGGTCAACGGCTACGGCCCGACCGAGAACACGACGTTCACGACCACGCATCGGATCGATCGTCCGCTCGATCGTCCATTGCCGCGGTCGGTGCCGATCGGCCGGCCGATCACCAATACCGACTGTCTGGTGTGCGGGCCCGACCGGCGACCGCTGCCGGTCGGCATGATCGGCGAGCTGTACACGGCCGGTGATGGCCTGGCGATCGGCTATGCCGGACAGCCGGCATTGACGGCGGCGTCGTTCATCGATGCGGCGCGCATGCCCGAGCTGCCGGCGTTCGTATCGGCCTTCGATGGGGCGCCGGCGGGGCGCTGGTACCGTACCGGCGACCTGGCGCGGTGGCTGCCGGACGGCACGCTGGACTACGTCGGCCGCGTCGACAGCCAGGTCAAGATCCGGGGCTTTCGCGTCGAACTCGATGGCATCGAGGCGCGGCTGCGGCGCGAGCCCGGCATCGATGCCTGCGCGGTCATCGCTTATCGCCATCCGGTGCGCGGCACGACGCTGTGCGCTTATGTCGTCGGCGAGCACGCGTCGCACACGGCCGCGTTGCGTGCGGCGTTGGCCGCCGACCTGCCCGACTACATGGTGCCGGCCCAGTTCGTAGCGCTGCCGCGGCTGCCGCTGACGACCAACGGCAAGCTCGATCGCCGCGCGTTGCCGCCGCCCGGCGATGCGCGGCCGGACCTGGCCGTACCGTACCAGGCGCCGCAGGGCGCGATCGAGCAGGCGATCGCCGCGGTGTTCGCGCGCGTGCTGGCGATCGATCGCGTGGGGCGTGACGACAATTTCTTCGATCTGGGCGGCGATTCGCTGCTGGTCGCGCGCGCGCTCGATGCGCTGCGTGCGGATGCGGGCCTGCAGGCAGCCTTGGTGGCATCGGCGGCATTGATGACGCCGGTCGATGGATCTCCGGCGTCCGCCTCGTCTTCGCTCTCATCGTCGCTAAGTGTCGCGGACTTCTTCGGTGACGCGACCCCGCGGGCGTTGGCGCATGGTCTGCGGCGTCGCGATGAGGGGCGTCCAGCCGGGCGTCGCGGTGAATCCGGCAATGGCGAATCCGGCAGCGGTGAACGCGGCGAGCCTGGAGAACCGGCTGGCCCGGCGCCGGTCGACGGGGCCGAGCCGATCGCGATCATCGGCATGGCCGGACGCCTGCCGGGCGCCGACACGATCGAGTCGTTCTGGACGCTGTTGTGCGAGGGACGCGACGCGATCAGGCATTTCACGCCAGCAGAACTGGACCCGTCGATACCGATCGACCTGCGCGCCGATCCGGCCTATGTGCCGGCGCGCGGCGTGCTCGACGACGTCGATCTGTTCGACGCGGCGTTCTTCGGCATCAGCGCGCGCGAGGCCGCGCTGATGGATCCGCAGCAGCGCCTGTTCCTCGAGATCTGCTGGCAGTGCCTGGAGCGCGCCGGCGAACTGCCCGGCGGCCGTATCGGCGTGTTCGCGGGCATGCACAACGCGACGTATTTCCAGCGGCACCTGAGCGCGCATCCGCAGGCCGTCGAGCGGCTCGGCGAGTTCGCGGTGATGCTGGCCAACGAGAAGGACTACGTGGCGTCGCGCGTGGCCAACCGCCTGAACCTGCGCGGACCGGCGATCAGCCTGAACACCGCCTGCTCGACGTCGCTAGTGGCGATCGCGCAGGCGTTCGACAGCGTGCGCGCCGGGCATTGCGACATGGCGCTGGCCGGCGGCGTGGCGATCAACTGCCCGCCCAACAGCGGTTACCTGTACCAGGAAGGCTCGATGCTGTCGCCCGACGGGCGCACGCGCAGCTTCGATGCCGCGTCGCAGGGCACGGTGTTCAGCGACGGGGCGGCCGTCGTGCTGCTCAAGCCGCTATCGGCCGCGATCCGCGATGGCAATACCGTCTATGCGGTGATTCGCAGCGTGGCCGTCAACAACGATGGCGGCGAGAAGGCCAGCTTCACGGCGCCCAGCGTCGATGGCCAGGCCGCCGTCGTCGGCGAGGCGCTGCGCCGGGCGGCGATCCCGGCCGACACGATGTCGTACATCGAGGCGCACGGCACGGCGACGCCGCTGGGCGATCCGGTCGAGGTCGAGGCGCTGCGGCGCGCTTATGAGCCGCTGACCGATCGCCGCGGTTTCTGCGGCATCGGGTCGGTCAAGAGCAACGTCGGCCATACGGTAATGGCCGCCGGCGCCACCAGCGTCATCAAGACCGCGCTGGCGCTGCATCATGAATGCCTGCCGGCGACCATCCATTTCGAGCGGCCGAATCCCAAGATCGATTTTTCGCGCACGCCGTTCCACGTGATCGACCGGCACACGCCGTGGCCGCGCTCGGCGGTGGCGCGCCGCGCCGGGGTCAGCTCGTTCGGCGTCGGCGGCACCAACGCGCACGTGATCCTCGAGGAAGCGCCGGCGATGGCCTGCCGTGTCGGTGAGTCCGTCGATCCCGCCGAACCCGATAAGTCCGCCAAGTCCTCTTCCGGTCCGCATTGGCTGCGCTTGTCGGCACGCACGCCGACGGCGCTCGCGGCCTCGGCCGCACGGCTGTCGCAATGGCTGGCCGAGCGGCCGTCGCTGGCGTTGGCCGACGTCGCGTTCACGCTGGACGCCGGGCGCAGCCGGTTCACGCATCGGTTGGCGGTGATCGCCGATGACCGTGACCAGGCGGTCGCCCTGCTCGCCGATCCGGCCGCCGCGCAGCGCCGCGGCCGCGCCGTCGCGCGCGAGCAGGATACGGCGGGACGCGAGGCGGTCTGGCTGTTTCCGGGCCAGGGCGCGCAGTACCTGGGCATGGGACGCGAGCGGGCACGGCGTGATCCGGCATTCGCGCGCGCGCTCGACGATGCGCTGCGAGCGACCGGTATCGCCGATCTGCGCGATCGCGTCTGGGGACGGGACCCGGATGCGTTGAACGATACGGCGACGACGCAGCCGGCTATGTTCTGCATCGAGTACGCGTTGGCGCGGTCGTGGCTGGCGCGCGGCTTGCGGCCGGCAGCGGTGGTCGGGCACAGCATCGGCGAATTCGCCGCCGCGGTCGTCGCCGGTGTGATGTCGCTGGACGACGCGGCGCGGCTGGTGGCGACGCGTGGTGCGTTGATGCAGGCGCAGCCGCGCGGCAGCATGCTGTCGGTGATGCTGCCCGCCGTCGAGCTGGAGCCGTTGTTGCCGGACGGTGTGTCGTTGGCGGCGATCAACGCGCCGCAGGCCTGCGTGGTCGCCGGGCCGACGGCCGCGGTGCAGGCGTTCGATGCGGACTTGCAGCAGCGCGGCGTCGCCACGCGGCTGCTGCGCACGTCGCATGCATTCCACTCGGCGATGATGGACGATGCCGTCGAGCCGTTCGCGCGGCACGTGGCGGCGGTCACGCTGCATGCGCCGCAGGTGCCGTTCTATTCGACGGTGCGCGGCGCGCGCGTCGACGGCGCGGTGCTGACCGATCCGATGTACTGGGCCGCGCACCTGCGCGAACCGGTGCGCTTCGCGCCGGCTTTGCAGGCGTTGCTGCGCGATCTGCCTGATGCGCTGCTCGTCGAGATGGGGCCGCGCGCGCAGCTCGGTGCGCTCGCGCGCCAGCGCGCCAGCGCCGGTGGCACGGCGCCGCTGACCATCGCGACGCTCGGCGAGTCGCCGGATGACGAAGCCGCCGCCGATCTGCTGGTGCGCGCGACGCTGTGGACGCTCGGCGACGAGCGCGACAGCGCGCCGCGCCAGGCGGGCGGAAGGAGGCAGGCCGACGCGGCGGATGCCGCCGCGGCGCGGGACGGCGATGGAGAGGGCGAGCCCGCCATCGGCCGGCGGCGTGTCGTTCTGCCCACTTACCCGTTCGAGCGGCAGCGCCATTGGCTCGATGCCGTTCCATCCGTCTCCCTGCCCTCCTCTGCCGCTTCGGCCATGGAATCATCAGCGATGAACTCGCCTGCCGTCTCGACTCCCGTTTCCGCCTCTGCCAGTACGCCGCCGCGCCGCGACCGCGTGCTCGCCGAGCTGCGCACCGTGTTCGAGGACACCAGCGGCCTGGACCTGGCGCAGGCCGACGCGTCGGCCGGGTTCGTCGAACTGGGCCTCGATTCGCTGATGCTGACCCAGGTCGCATTGCAGGTGAAGAAGCATTTCTCGGTGCCGGTGACGTTCCGCCAGTTGATGGAAAGCCTGCGCAGTTTCGATGCGCTGGCGACGTATCTGGACGGGCAGTTGCCGCCCGATGTCCCACCGGTGGCCGCGCCGGCTGCTGTCGCGACGGTGGGGGCGATTCCCGTACCGGCGACCTCGCTCGCGATGGCGATGGATGCGATGACGCCGGCCGCGTTCGCCGCCGGAGTGCTCACCGCGGGAGCGCCAGCCGCAGCGATGTCCGCGATGCCGGCTGGTGTGCCGGCCGATGCCGGCCTGGTGCGGCAGGTGATCGCCGCGCAGATGCAGTTGATGTCGCAGCAACTGGCGCTGTTGTCGGGCAGCTCGATGGCGCCCGCGGCGGTCGCGGCATCGACGGCGGCATTGCCCGCGCCGACGGCACCGGCATCGGTTGCCGCACCGGCGGCGCCCACGGTCGCTCCCGGCGCTTCCGCCATCGGGGCGGTGGCATCCTCTCCGTCGCAGGCGACTGCTCCGGTAGCCACGTCGGCGCCCGCCGATGCGCCGGCCGAGGGCAAGGCCGTCTACGACGTGAAGAAGGCGTTCGGCGCGATCGCGAGGATCCGCAAGCAGGACGCCGAGCTGACCGATCTGCAGCGCGTGCGGCTCGATGCGTTGATCCGCCGCTATGTCGAGCGCACGCGCAAGAGCAAGGCCTATACGGAGCAGCATCGTCCGCACCTGGCCGACCCGCGGGTCGTCAATGGCTTCAGCCCGCGGCTCAAGGAGATGATCTACCAGATCGTCGTCGAGCGGTCGAAGGGCGCGCACCTGTGGGATCTCGACGGCAACCAGTACGTCGACGTGCTCAACGGCTTCGGGATGAGCCTGTTCGGCTGGCAGCCGGAGTTCGTGCTCGACGCCGTGCGCCGTCAGCTCGACGACGGTTATGAGATTGGTCCGCAGCATCCGCTGGCCGGCGAGGTCGCGCAATTGCTGTGCGAGCTGACCGGCTTCGACCGCGCCGCGCTGTGCAATACCGGATCGGAGGCGGTGATGGCCGCCGTGCGGATGGCGCGTACGGTGACCGGCCGCGATACCGTGGTGCTGTTCAGCGGCTCCTATCACGGCACGTTCGACGAGGTCGTCGTGCGCCAGGGCCGGCAGCAGAAAGGCCTGCCGGCGGCGCCCGGCATCATGCCCGGGATGTTCGGTGACGTGCGCGTGCTGGAATACGGCACCGACGAGTCGCTGGCCTGGATCCGCGCGCACGCGGACGAACTGGCCGCCGTGCTGGTCGAGCCCGTGCAGAGCCGCCGGCCCGACCTGCAGCCCAAGGAGTTCCTGCGCGCGCTGCGCGAGATCACGCTGGCCCATGGCGCGTGCCTGATCTTCGACGAGGTGATCACCGGGTTCCGCTCGCACCTGGGCGGCGTGCAGGCGCTGTTCGGCATCCGTGCCGACCTGGCCACTTATGGCAAGGTGATCGGCGGCGGCTATCCGATCGGCGCGGTGGCCGGCCGGCGCGAGTTCATGGACGCGCTCGACGGCGGCGCATGGCGGTACGGCGACGATTCGGTGCCGACCGTCGGCGTCACGTACTTCGCCGGCACCTTCGTCCGGCATCCGCTCGCGCTGGCGGCCTGCAAGGCCTCGCTGCTGCACCTGAAGGCCGGCGGCCAGGCGTTGCAGACCCAATTGAACCTGCACACGGCAGGCCTGGCCGACGAGCTGAACGCTTATTGCCGCGAGGTCGGGGCGCCGCTGCAGATCCGTCATTTCTCGTCGCTGTGGCGGATCACGATGCTCGAAGAGCATCCGATGCAGGACCTGCTGTTCGCGATGATGCGCACGCGCGGCGTGCACATCCTCGACAACTTCCCGTGCTTCCTGACGACCGCGCACACGCCGTCCGACATCGCGCTGATCAAGCAGGCGTTCAAGGAATCGGTGGCTGAAATGCAGGCGGCCGACTTCCTGCCGCGCCGCGTGGATGCGTCGGTCGTGTTCGATGCTTCGCGTCCGCCGGTGCCCGAGGCGCGGCTCGGGCGCGGCAAGGACGGCCGGCCGGCGTGGTTCGTGCCCGACCCCGATCATGCCGGCCGCTTCAAGCGTTTGAACGCGTGAACGGGCTCCTTGCGTGCCCGCTTCGCGCGGTGAACTTCCTTAGTCGAAAAGTGCCATGACCCCAGCTTCTCCGATTTCGCACAACCCGCCGACCTTCGACGAATCCGCCGGCTCGCAGGCCGAGACCGTGGATTTCGATCCGTTCGCCGATGCCGTGGTCGAGCGCGTCGTGCCCAGCACCGAGGCGCAGCGCGAGGTGTGGCTGGCCGGCGAGCTGTCCACGCAGGCGTCGCTGGCGTTCAACGAATCGGTGTGCCTGCGGCTCGACGGCCCGCTGGACCGGGACGCGCTGCGCGCCGCGCTCGGCGCGCTGGTGGCGCGGCATGATGCGCTGCGCGCCCGGATCGGACCCGACGGCAGCGAACTGATCATCTATGCGGCCGGTGACGAGGCGCTGCCGGTGCTGGACCTGCGCGGCGGCGACGCGGCGGTGCGCGAGGACGGGCTGGCCCGCGCGATGGCCGACGAAGTATCGACGTGCTTCGACCTGGCGCAGGGGCCGCTGTTCCGTGCGCGGCTGGTGGCGCTGGCCGATGACGCGCATGCGCTGCTGATGACCGCGCACCACATCGTCTGCGACGGGTGGTCGTGGGGGGTGATCGTGCGCGAGTTGGGCCGGCTCTATGACGCGCGGTTGCGGGGCGGTGCCGACGCGCTGCCGCAGGCGCCGGGGTTCGGCGAGTACGTGGCGTGGGAGATCGCGCACCATCGCGAGGACGAGTACGCGGCCAGCGAGCGCTACTGGCTGGGCCGGTTCGGCGGCGGGGCGCTGCCGGCGCTCGACCTGCCTGCCGACCGCCATCGTCCGGCGGTGCGCACCTTCGATTCGCGGCGCATCGATCACGTGCTGGATGCCGCGCTGGTCGACGCGCTGCGCAAGCTGGCCGGCAAGCTCGGCGTCAGTTACTACGGATTGATGTTCGGTGCGTTCGCGGTGCTGCTGAACCGCCTGAGCGGCCATAGCGACGTGGTGATCGGCGTACCGGCGGCCGGGCAGTCGGCCAGCGGCCTGACGGGGCTCGTCGGCCACTGCGTGAACCTGCTGCCGGTGCGAGTGGGGCTGGACCCGGCCGCGTCGTTCGAGCGGTTCGCGCGCGACGCTGGAGCGCGGCTGCTGGATGCTTTTGAGCACCAGACGCTCACTTATGGGTCTTTGCTCAAGAAGCTCCCGGTGCAGCGCGAGCCGAGCCGCCTGCCGCTGGTGTCGGTGATGTTCAACGTCGATTCGGCGGTCGATGGCGCGCTGCCGGGCTTCACGGGTCTGGCGACGCGCTTCGCCTCGAATCCGCGGCTGTACGAGAACTTCGAGTTGTTCGTCAACGCGACGCCGGCGCCCGACGGCGCTTATCGCGTCGAATGGCAGTTCAATACCGGATTGTTCGACGACGCGACGATCGCGCGATGGAACCGCTGCTACGAAGCGCTGCTACGCGGCCTCGTGGCGCGCGGCGCCGACGGCTCGATCGCGTCGATGCCGCTGTCGCGGCTCGACATGCTGGGTGCCGACGATCGCGCGGCGCTGTATGCGTTGCAGCCCGCGCCGGTGCCCTACCCGCGCGACCAGACGATGGTCGCCGGCTTCGTGCGCCAGGCTGCGGCCACGCCGACGCGGATCGCGGCCGAGTGGCGCGATCGGTCGATGACGTATGCCGAACTGGACGCCGAGACCAACCGGCTGGCGCGCGCGCTGCGCGCGCAGGGCGTGGGCCGCGACGTGCGCGTCGGGCTGTGCGTCGAGCGTGGTCTGGACATGTTGGTATCGGTGCTGGCGGTCCTGAAGGCCGGCGGCGTCTACGTGCCGCTGGACCCGGCGTTTCCGTCGGCGCGGCTCGCTTATTACGCGCAGGACGCCGGCATGGCGTTGCTGCTGACCAGCTCGACGGTGGCCAACGCGCCCCGCGACTGGCGACCGGACGGCGCGGCGCGCACGATCGAGCTCGATCGCGACCAGCAATGGCGCGACGGCGACGCGTCGCCGCTGCCGTCCACCCCGCAGGACGCGGGCGCCGATGATCCGGCATACATCATCTACACGTCGGGTTCGACGGGTAAGCCCAAGGGCGTGTGCGTGCCGCACCGTGCGGCGGTCAGCTTCCTGGCCGGCATGCTCGCGTCGCCGGGCATGAAGCCCGACGACCGGCTGGCGGCGGTGACCACGCTGTCGTTCGATCCGTCGGTGCTCGAGATGTTCATGCCGCTGGCGGTCGGGGCCCGGCTTATCATCGTCGACAAGGACACGATGATGGACGGCCCGGCGCTGGGCGAACTGCTCGATCGCAGCGGCGCGACCGTGATGCAGGCGACGCCGACGCTGTGGCGGCTGCTGCTGGACGCGGGCTGGCGCGCCAAGGGGCCGTTCACCGCCTACATCGGCGCCGAGCCGCTGGCGCCGAGCCTGGCCGGCGAACTGCTGGCCGCCGTCGACGCGTTGTGGAACCTGTACGGACCGACCGAGACCACGGTGTGGGCCACGGTGTGGAAGGTCGACCGCGAGCAGATCCGGCGCCGCGGCGTGTCGGTGGGCCGGCCGATCGGCAACGTCTGCGTCTGGGTACTGGACGAGAACGGTCAGCCCTGTCCGATCGGCGTGCCCGGCGAGCTGTGCATCGGCGGCGACAACATCACGTTCGGCTACGTCGACCGGCCCGAGCTGAATGCCGATCGCTTCATCGTCGATCCGATGCGCGAGGCGCTGGCCGGGCGCGGCCCGCTGCCGGCGCAGACCGATGCGCGCGATCGCTGGCTGGTCGGCCAGGACGGCGCGGTCTGGCCGCCGGTCGTCTACCGCACCGGGGACCTGGGACGCTGGGCCAACGACGGGCAGCTCGATCATCTGGGCCGGATGGATTTCCAGGTCAAGGTGCGGGGGTTCCGGATCGAGCTGGGCGAGATCGAGGCGGCGTGCAACGAGGTCGCGGGCGTGGCGCGCAGCGTCGTGCTGGCGCGCGAGGACCGGCCCGGCGACGTGCGACTGGTCGCTTATCTGGTGCTCAAGCCCGAGGGCGGCTACGGCGAGCGCGCGCTGCGCGAGCATCTGCGCGGCAAGCTGCCCGAGTACATGCTGCCCGCGTTCATCGTCGTGCTCGACGTGTTTCCGACGATGCCCAACGGCAAGATCGATCGCAAGGCGCTGCCCGCGCCCGACATGCGCGCTCGAGCCGGATCGGGCGAGCGGGCCGGCCCGCGCAACGCGATGGAGACCGCCGTGCTGGCGGCCACCGAGCGCGTGCTGAACCTGCCCGGCATCGGTATCGACGACGACTTCTTCGCGTTGGGCGGGCATTCGCTGCTGGGCGCGCGGCTGATCGCGCAGATCAATCGCGAGTTCGATACGCAGCTGTCGCTGCGCGCGTTGTTCGAATCGCCGACCGTCGCGCGCCTGTCCGCCGAGGTCGAGAAGGCGCGCAGCGGCGGCGCGTCGCAGCGGCCGCGGCTGCTGGCCGATCCGACGCGGCGCGAGGCGCCGCCGACCGTGATGCAGGAGCGCATCCGCTTCGTCGAGGAACTGCTGCCGGGCCGCTCGGTCTATCACGAGCCATCCGCGCATCGCCTGAGCGGGCCGTTCGATCGCGCGGTGTTCGATCGCGCGCTGAAGACCGTGTTCGCGCGCCAGTCGACGCTGCGCACGGCGTTCGGCGTCGATGCGCACGGTGCCAGCGTGCAGGTGATCGCGCCCGAAGTGGCCGTCGACATGCCGTTCGAGGATTTGAGCGGCGTGCCGGCCGACGCGCTCGAAGCCGAGCTGTATCGCCGGATGCAGGCCGTGATCGAGACGCCGATGAACCTGGCGGTGCCGCCGCTGTGCCATCTGCGCCTGTACCGGCTGGCGGACGACGATCACGTGTTCCTGTTCGTGCCGCACCACCTGATCTGGGACGGCTGGTCGTTCGACCTGCTGTACAACGAGATGGCGATGGTCTACCAAGCGATCGCCGACGGCACCGTCGACGCGCTGCCGCCGCTGCCGGTGTCCTATGCCGACTATGCGGTCTGGCACCAGCAGTTCCTGCAGAGCGACGAGTACCGCGGGCAACTGACGTACTGGAAGGGGCGGATGCTCGACGCGCCGGTGCCGCGGCCCTGGCCCGCCAATCGCCTGCATCGCCAGTCGGCCAACGACATCGGCGGTTCGGAATGGGTGCATGTCGACAAGGCGCTGACCGAGCGCTTGCGCGAGATCGCGCGCGAATTCGACGTGACGCCCAGCATGCTGTGCCTGGCCGTCTATGCGGCGCTGACGCAGCGGATGGCCGACGACAGCGCGGTCGTCATCGGATTGCCGGTGCGGGGCCGGCAGATGCCCGAGATCGAATCGGTGATGGGGTTCTTCAACAACCTGGTCACCGTGCAGTTGCCGTCGCGCGACGACGAGCCGGTCGGCGCGTTCCTGGCGCGCGTGCGCGCCGAGATGCTCGAGGTGTTCAGCCATCAGGACGTGCCGTTCGAAACGCTGGTCAAGGAGCCGGAACTGATGCCGCGCATGCAGCGCGCCGGGCTCTACCAGGTGATGTTCTCGTTCCAGGACACGCGCGAACGCAAGCGCCAATGGGGGCCGCTGAGCCATCGCAACGTGCTCGTCCATCACCAGGGCGCGTCCAACGACATGGGGCTGTGGCTGATGGAAGTGCCCGAGGGCCTCGAGGGCGCGGTCGTCTACAACGCGAGCCTGTTCGCGCGCGAGGCGGTCGTCCGGATCCGCGAACAGTACCTGCGGATGCTGCGTCGGCTGGCCGAGCGGCCGGCGCTGACGGTCGGCGAACTGATCGGCGAGTTCGGCGCCGGCGATGCCGTGCTGACCGGCGATGCGGCCGAGGGCGTGCGCGGCCACGCGGCGCCGCGCACGGAGACGACCGTCGCCGCGGCACCCGTCGCCTCCGTGGCTGCCGCGACCGTGGCGAACGCCGGCTCGGCCGGCCTGACGCCGACCGAACAGATGCTGGCCGAGGTGTGGCGCAAGCTGCTGGACGTGCATCCGATCGAGCGGCAGGACAACTTCTTCGACCTGGGCGGCAACTCGCTGCTGGCGATCCAGGCGGTCGAACTCATCGCCGCGCGCAGCGGCCGGCGCATCAAGGCCGGCGCGTTCGCGTTCGAGACATTGGCGCAGATCGGGCGATCGATCGACGAGGCGCCGACGGACGCCGGCGCCGCCGCGTCGCCCGCTTCGGCTCCTGCTTCGGCGCCCGCCTCGGGAAGCGGCTCCGTCGAAGGGGCGGCCGAGCGCAAGGGGGGCCTGCTGCGCAAGCTCGGATCGGTGTTCCGGCGATGAGCGGGCGAGCGTGACGCGCATGGCTTGGATCGGAGGGCTGCTGGCGCTCGGCGTGCTGGCCGCGGCGGCGGCGGCCGTCGCGTGGTGGGCCGAGCATCAGCCGGCGGGCCGGGTAATGGCCGGCCGCATCGTCGCGAAGCTGGCGTCCGTCGATGTACGCCGCGACGTGTCGATCCCGATGTCCGATGGCGTCGCGCTGGCGGCCGACCTGTACCTGCCGTCCGGCGGCGCGCGGCGCGTGCCGACGATCCTGATGCGCACACCGTACGCGCGCGAGACGTCGATGGAGCGCGGCAGCGAGGCCCATCACCTGGCCCGGCACGGATTCGCGGTCGTCGTGCAGAGCATGCGCGGGCGGTTCGGCTCGGGCGGCGAGTTCGCGCCTTATGCGATGTCGGCCGAAGACGGGACCGCGACGCTCGACTGGATCGTCGCGCAGCCATGGTCGAACGGTCGCGTCGGCACTTATGGCTGCTCGGCGCTCGGCGAGACGCAGCTGATGCTGGGCGCGACCCGTCATCCGGCGCTGCGCGCGATGGTGCCGCAGAGCGCCGGCGGGGGCGTCGGCAGCGCGGGGGGACGCTATCGGTACTTCGGCATCTTCGAAGGCGGCATTCCGCTGCTGTCGTCGGCGGCGGGCTGGTTCTTCGAGAACGGCGCCAAGACCTCGGAGGACTCGCGCGCGCAGATCGCCCGTCCGCCGCGCGGCCGCGGGCCCGACGGCGCGTTGTCGCTGCAGGCGCTGCCGGTCGTCGACCTGGTGCGCAGCCAGAGTCCTTACCCCACCGACTTCGAGCGTTTGATGGGCCTGCCGCTGGCCAGCCCCGAATGGGAGCGCCTCGGCTACCTGAAGGACGGCGATCGGTTCGCCGCGCCGGCGCTGCACGTCAATAGCTGGTTCGACCAGGGCGTGTCGTCGACGCTGTTCGCCGCGCGGTTCATGGCCGAGAATGCGCAGACGCCCGAGGCGCGTCGCCAGCCGGTCATCATCGGTCCCGGCATGCATTGCACGGCGGGCATCAACCGCGTGACCGATCGCGTCGGCGACCTGCCGGTCAGCGGGTCGCACGATCGCCTGTTCGGCACGTATCTGGCGTGGTTCGACCGATGGCTGCGCGATGCGCCGGCGGACGGCGGGGCCGAGGGCGAAGCCGCTGCCGCGCCGTTGTCCGCGACCTCGCCGCGCGCCGCGGCTTCCGTTTCGGCGCCTGCCTCGTCGGCATACGCCTCGGCGTCTGCCCCGGCGTCCGCCCCGGCGTCCGCCCCGATGTCGCGAACGGCGATCGACGCCCTGCCCGCTTACCGCTTCTACGTGCTGCGCGAAGACCGCTGGCGGGATGCCGACGCCTGGCCGCCGCCGCAAGCCCGGCCGCGCCGCTGGTACCTGGACAGCCAGGGCCACGCGAATACCGCGGCCGGCGACGGCCGCCTGGTCGACGCACCGCGTACCGGGCAGGCGATGGACCGGTTCACTTATGACCCGGCCGATCCGGTGCCCACGCGCGGCGGCACGTTCTGCTGCACCAGCGACGAGCAGGCGCGCGAGGGTTCGGTCGACCAGCGCGACATCGAAACCCGCCGCGACGTGCTCGTCTACACGTCGGCTCCGCTGGCCGCGCCGCTGCGCATCACCGGTACCGTGCGGGCGCGGCTGCACGTGGCCACGTCGGCGCGCGACACCGATTTCGTCGCGCGGCTGGTCGACGTGGCACCCGACGGCCTGGCGCTGAACATCCGCGACAGCGGCTTGCGGCTGCGTTATCGCGACGGCTTCGATCGGCCGGCGCTGGCCGAGCCCGGCGCCGTCTATCCGATCGACATCGAGCTGGGCGACATCGCATGGCAAGTGCCGGCCGGCCATCGGCTGCGGCTGCAGGTATCGAGCAGCAACTTCCCGCGTTTCGAGCGCAACCTGAACACCGGCGGACGCAACGTCGACGAGGCGGTAAGTGTGACAGCGGTCAACGACGTGCGGCATGGATCTGCGTATCCTTCGTGGATCGAATTTCCGGTGCTCGAATGACAGAATTGCGGGGAATGCGGCGCCTCGACTCGCAGCCTGCCTGCTGGCAGATCGATCTCGATGAGCCGGCGCTGGACGCGACCGGGGCGCTGCTGGCCGACGATGAGCGGGCGCGCGCCGCACGCTTCGTCCGGCCGCTGCTGGCCGAGCGCTACCGGCGCGCGCATGGCGCGCTGCGCTGGCTGCTGGGCCGGCATTGCGGCGTCGACGGCGGCGGCCTGCGCTTCGACGCGAATGCGCACGGCAAGCCGTCGCTGCGCGAGGCACCCGGCATGCCGCGCCCGTCGGCGGCGCTGCCGCATTTCAACCTCAGCCACAGCGATCGCCATGCGCTGGTGGCGATCTGCGACGACGCGCCGGTGGGCGTGGACATCGAGGCGCTGCGCGAGATTCGCGACCTGGACGGCTGGGCCGTCGCGCAACTGAGCGAACGCGAGCGCGCGCAATGGCGGGCGCTGCCCGACGCGGATCGCACGACGGCGTTCCTGTACGGGTGGACCCGCAAGGAAGCGGCGCTCAAGGCCTTGGGCGTCGGTCTCGCGCAGGTGGCGCCCGCGCAGATCGACGTCGGACTCGAACCGTTGGCCGGACCGGTGACGCTGGGGCCGGCGCAGTGGCGCCTGCGCTGGCTGGGGCCGCTCGATTGCGACGGAGCGGTGGTGGCGTCGCTGGCCGTGGCCGACACGGGAGCGGATGCACGGTGAGGCCGCTGCACGTCGACCACGACGGGCGCCGCCTGGCGGCGATCCTGCACGAGCGCGCCACGGCGACCGGCGAGCGCGGCGTCACGGCGGCGGGTGGTGCGGCCATGCCGGCCGCTGCGGCCGCGCCGGCGGCGCTGCTGGTCTGCAATCCGTTCGGTCAGGAAGCCGTCCGCGTCCATCGGATGCAGCGGGTGTTGTGTGAGCAATTGCTGCGCGGCGGCCTGCCGTCGCTGCGTTTCGACTACTACGGCGCCGGCGAGTCGCTCGGCGATGACGAGCAGGCCGACCCGGCCGGATGGGTCGGCGACATCCTGGCAGCCGACCGGGCGCTGCGCGCGCAGACCGGGGCCACGCGCGTCGTGTGGCTCGGTGCGCGGCTCGGCGCGACGCTGGCGTTGCTGGCATCGGTCTCGGCGCGGCCCGCCGACCGGCCGGCGGGCCTCGTGTTGTGGGAGCCGGTGATCGATGGCGCCGCCTATGCGCGCAGCCTGTCCTGCGATCACGAGCGCGCGCTGCGATCGAGCTTCGGCCCGTTCCTGCGCCGTGCCCGGCGGCGGGATCGCCCGCAGTGGATCGGATTCGGCGTCGGGCCCGCGATGCGCGAGCAACTCGAGGCGCTGCGCGCACCGCTGCCGCCGGCCGGTCTGCCGGTGGCCGTGGTCGGCTCGCCGTCGGCCGACGATGCGGCACGCTTCGAGCCGCCGTTGCAGGCGTGGTGCGAGCGCGCCGTGGCGCAGGCCGTGCAGGCGGGCCTGCCGGTACCGAGGCGCGTCACGCTGAGCCACCAGTTCGACTGGACCGCCGAGGATGCGTTGAACACCGCGCTGGTGCCGGCGCCCGCGGTGCGCCTGCTGCGCGCCGAGATCGAAGCGATGCGATGACCGAGCCCCTGCTTTCTCCTGTCGATGCCGGAGGCGATGCCGTACGCGAATCGCTGTGCCAGTTCGGTAATGCCGGGCAGCTGATCGGCACGCTCACGCACGGTACCGACCTGGGCGAACGTACTCCCGATGTCGGCGTGCTGCTGTTCAATGCGGGCGTCGTCGCGCGCATGGGGCCGCACCGCTTCAACGTGAAGCTGGCGCGCCGGCTGGCGCGGCTCGGTCATTCGAGCCTGCGCTTCGACCTGTCCGGCCAGGGTGACAGCGGCGCGGCGCCGGGCACGCTCGACTATCACGGCCAGACGGCGCAGGACATACGCGACGCGACCGAACGGTTGGCGAGCGAGACCGGCGCGCGGCGCTTCGTCATCGTGGGCATCTGCTCGGCGGCGCAGGCCGGCTGGCACGCGGCGCTGCGGGATCCGCGGATCGTCGGCCTGACGATGATCGACGGCCACGTGTATCCGACGCGCTGGACGCCGCTCGCGCATCGCTGGCAGCGCTGGCGCGAGCGATCGATCGGCGAGCAGATCGCGTTCATCGGCCGCAAGCTGCGCAGCGTGCTGCCGGGCGGCACGCCGATCGTCGACCCGATCCCGTCGGCAGACGGGCCGCCGATCGATGACGACGTGCCGGTCGCGCCGACCTCCCGCGACGAGTACGCGCGCGGCATGCAGGCGCTGGCCGATCGCGGTACGCGATCGATGGTCGTGTTCACCAGCGGATGGATGCGCTACTACAGCTATACGGGGCAGTTCGCGGCCACGTTCGGCCGGTATCCGTTCTGCCGGTCGGTGCAGCTGGAATTCGCGCCGCAGTTCGACCACACGCTGACGCTGCTCGAAAGCCAGGACACGATGATGGAATGGATCGAACAATGGATCGCCAAGTGTTGAACGCCAAAGTGCCGCGGGCCGCGTCGGAGCCGCCGTCGCCCTCGATCGAGGCCGCGCCGCCGGTCGGGGGCTGGTGGCGCCGGCGATGGGCGTCGATGACGGGGGCGCCGGCCGCTGGATCGCCGGCCGCCGACCCCCGCGCGGCGGTCTCCGACTATGAACGGCGCTTCACCGAGAACACCAGCGAAAACCTGTTTCGCGGCGTATTCGACTCGGCCGAGGCGGCGCGCCGGTCGGCACCCGATACGCGGCCGATCGGTTATGACAACCCGGAGTCGGCGGCGCTGTACTTCGGCCGGATGCGGCACGAGCAGTACGACTACCCGGCGATGTTCTGGATGCAGCAGGCGCTGCAGGCCGGCATGCGCTCGATCTTCGACGTCGGCGGCCACGTCGGCATCAAGTTCTATGCGTTCTCCGAACCGCTGGCCCTGCCCGCCGATACGCGCTGGCTGGTGTGCGACGTGCCGGCCGTCGTCGAGCGCGGCACGGCCGTCGCGGCGCGGCGTGCGGTCAACGAGCGCCTGTCGTTCACGCCGCGCTACGAGGCGCTGGACGGGCACGACCTGCTGTTCGCCTCGGGCGCGCTGCAGTACCTGCCGATGACGCTCGCGCAGTGGCTCGATACGATCGCGCGCCGGCCGCGGCGGATCGTCATCAACACGACGCCGGTCCATCCGCAGTTCGATTTCCATACGCTCAACGGCATCGGCACGGCCTACTGTCCTTATCACGTGTTCGCCGAGACGCCGTTCCTCGAAGGACTCGCGCAGCGCGGCTATGTGCTGCGCGACCGCTGGATCAATCCGGACAAGCGCTTGACGCTGCCCGGCGATCCGGCGCACAGCCTCGACCACTACAGCGGGTTCTGCTTCGATCTGAACGCCGGCTGAGGCCATCCGGCGGGCCGGTGTCCGCGCCGGTCCCGTCGGCCGCCGTCCGGCGGCTTCGGGTGGACGCCTCGATGCGCGGGCTCGCACATTGCCTGTCGATGACACTCGTTCAGGTAATGGTTCGATGCGCGCGTTCCGGTTCCAGGCCAATGGTAGAGAGTTGGCGGCAGTCTTCCATGGAGCCGACGGTCAGTGCGGGGTGCTGTTCTGCAATCCGTTCGGCCAGGAAGCGGTGCGCGTCCATCGGATGCAGCGCGTGCTGGCCGAGCGCCTGAGCCGCGCGGGCTTGCCGGTGCTGCGCGTCGACTGGTTCGGCTGCGGCGATTCGCTCGGCGACGATGCCGAAGGCGACCTGCTCGGCTGGCGCGACGATCTGCTGGCCGCCGATCAGCGGCTGCGCCGGATGGGCGGCTGCACGCGCACGATCTGGATCGGCATGCGGCTGGGCGCGACGCTGGCCGTGCTGGCATCGATGGACGCGCGGCCCGCGCCCGCCGGCCTCGTGCTATGGGAGCCGGTCACCGACGGTGCGGTCTATCTCGAACAACTGCGGCTCGATCACCGACGCGCGCTGGCCACGGCGTACGGGCCATGGCTGCGCGATCCGTCGGTGCCCGCATCCGGCGCCGACGAGGCGATCGGTTTCGCGATCGGCGACAGGCTGAGCCGGCAATTGGTGAGCCTGTCGCTGTTCGGATCGGTGCTGCGCGTGCCGGCCGTCATCATCGCGCCGCCCGGGCATCCGGCGCTGGCCTGGCGTGCCGCGCCCGACGTGCCGCCGCCGCGCGTCGTGCCGTTCGCGCACCGGTTCGACTGGACCGCCGAGGAGGCGATCAACACGGCGCTGGTGCCGGCCGACGCGGTCGCGCTGCTGCTGCAAGCCGTCGAGGGCCTGCGATGAGCGAAGAACGCGTCGGCGCGCTGACCGAGTCGGTGCTGGCCTTCGGAGGCGGCGAGCATTTGTCGGGCGTATTGACACGGGTTAGCGGGCCGGCCTGCGTGCAGGGGGCCGGCATCGCCTCGATGTCGTCGCCGGAACGGGGCGGCCTGGGCGTGCTGCTGCTGAACGCGGGCGTCATCGCGCGCACCGGACCGCATCGCTTCAACGTGAAGCTGGCGCGCGCGCTGGCGAACCACGGGCTGCCGGTGCTGCGGTTCGACGTATCGGGGCAGGGCGACAGCGGCACGACGGCCGATGCGCTGCCGCAGTCACAACAAGTGACGAATGACATCGTCGGCGCGATCGACGTAATGGAGCGCATGGCGGGTGTCGAGCAGGTGCTGATCGTCGGCCTGTGTTCGGGCGCGAACCAGGGATGGATCGCCGCGCTGGTCGATCCACGCATAGCCGGTCTGGTGATGATCGATCCGTTCGCGTATCCGACGGGAAAGACGCTGGCTAAGTATCATTGGCGCCGCATCCGGCTGCGCGGTGCGCGCGGGAATCTGTCGCTTGCCGGAAGGTCGCTGCGCAAGGCGGCTGGATATTTGTTGCAAGAGGTGTCTAGGCGTCTCAAGCAATCGAGCAATGTGTCGATGAGTGAGGAATCCGACTACGAATCACGCCTGCCACTAAGCGAATATGTGCAAGGCATGCAACGGCTCGTCGACCGTGGTGTCAATCTATTGCTGATCTACACGGGATCATGGTCTCGCCACTATAGTTATCCCGAGCAGTTTTCCGATCTTTTCGGCCCTTACCCTTTCGCCGCGCAAATCCAGTGCGAGTACGTCCCTCAGTTCGATCACACGCTGACCTTGGTCTCGACCCAGCAAAAGATGATTCGTCGGATCGAATCGTGGATCGAACTCGTCCTGGCCCAGCACCAGCTGTCGCGGTCGGACCGGGTGCGCGTCGCGGCGTCCCGTCCGGCGTGCCCGACCGAGCTGCTGGCCGCCGGCCGATGACGCAGGTTCCGACACGCGACGCGGGTCCGGTGGATTTCCGGCGGGACGTCTATTGCGTGTTGGGCCTGCCGTTCGATGCCGCCGGCACCGAGGCGGTGCTGGCGCGGCTGCGCGATGCGGCCGAGACGCGCACGCGCTGCGTGCTGACCACGCCCAACGTCAATTTCATCGCGGCCGCGATGCGCAACGAACGCTTTCGCGACGATGTGCTCAAGAGCGACCTGTGCGTGCCCGATGGCATGCCGATCGTATGGCTGGCGTGGCTGTTGCGGATTCCGCTGCGCGATCGCGTCTCGGGGTCGGATTTGTTCGAGCGGCTGGCGCAGCCGGGCGCGTACAAGCCGATGCGCGTGTTCCTGTTCGGCGGACAGGGCGGCGTGGCCGCGCGGGCGCGCAAGCGGATCAACGAGCAGGTCGGCGGCGTGCATTGCGTCGGCTACGTCGAGCCGGCCGTCGGGTCGGTCGACACGCTGAGCGATCCGGCGCTGATCGCGCGGATCAACGCGCAGCGCAGCGACTTCCTGATCCTGTCGCTGGGCGCCGAGAAGGCGCAGGCCTGGATCGAGCGCAATCTCGCCGCGCTGCAGCCGCCGATCATCAGCCACCTGGGGGCGGTGCTCAAGTTCGCGGCGGGCACGATCCGGCGTGCGCCGCGGTGGGCGCAATCGATCGGACTCGAATGGGTCTGGCGGATGAAGGAAGAACCTCATCTGTGGCGGCGCTACTTCGACGACGGCCGTGCGCTGCTCGGCGTGCTGCTGCGTCGCCAACTGCCGCAGTTGCTGCGCGCCGCGTACTCGCGTCCCGGGCGCCAGGCGCCGGAGGTCGTCATCGAGACGCGCGTCGACGCGCGGATCCTGCGGTTGCGCGGCGCCTGGCGCGCGCCGGACCTGTTGCCGCTGCGCGAAGCCTTCGAGCAGGTCGCGGCGACGCGGCTGCGCGTGGGGCTGGACCTGTCGAAGGTCACGCACATGGACAGCGCGGCGATCGGCCTGCTGCTGCTGTTGCGCGGGCATTGCCTGCGGTTCGGATTGACGATGCAGATCATCGGCGCGTCGGACGCGGTGACGCGGTGCTTCGATTTCCACTGCGTCGGATACCTGCTCGACACGATGGAATCGATCGCTCCGATCACGCGCGTGAACCTGGCCGCGTTCGTCGACAGCCGGATGCAGGTGCCGGCGGGCCCCGGCGACACGATGATGCGCACGGACGCCCGCACGTTGCCCGATGCGATGACGGACGCGGTGGCGAATTCGACGCCGGCTGCGGTGGCTGGCGCGCCGGCCAGTCCGGTCGCGGGTCCGGTCGCCGCTCCGGCGGCCGAGGCATCGGCCGGCGCGGCCGCCGATGTCTCGGAACGCGCGCCGACGCCCGCCGAACGCGTATCCACGCGTTGACGATGCACGCGGCCGACATGGACCAGGACTCCCCCGGACGTTCGCTGGCGCGGCTGGCAGCCGTGCTGCTGCTCGGCTCCGTGCTGGGCGGGTTGGCGGTGATGCTGACCGGCCACCAGGGGCTCGATCCGATGATCGGGTTCGCGGTGCCGATCCTCGTGGGCGGGCTGTTCCTGCTGCTGACGCGTTTCGACTGGCTGCTGATCGCCGTGATGGTGACGCGCGCCTCGCTCGAACCGCTGCTGTCGGCGATCAAGGGCGGCTCCGAAGGCATGGGCCCGGGGGCGGCGATCAATGCGGTCGTGCTGATGCTCGGCGCGCTGTACCTGCTGCGCAAGCCGCGGGTGTTCGCGCGGCCGCACCTGCTGCTGTGGGGGCTGTTCCTGGCGCTGGCCTTCTCGGCCAGCCGCTATGCGCCCGACGTCGGCAAGGCCATTCGCTTGCTGATGGTCTACCTGACGTACTTCGCGATGTTCGCGATGCCGGTGGCGGTGATCGGCGATCGTGCCGATGCGCGGTTTTGGGTGCGCGTGCTTCTGGCCGCTTCGATCGTGCCGACGCTGGCGGGGCTGTTCGACATGGCCACCGGCGGCATCGCGCCCATCGATCCGGAACTGATGGATCCGAGCGAAGTGCTGGCGGGGATGCCCGAGTACACGGGCTTCCGGATCCAGGGCGCATTCACGCATCCGAACATCTTCGCGTTCTACCTGGTGACGCTGATCGCGACGATCCTTTATGCGCTGCGGATCGGCGTGTTCACCGGGCGCCGGCGATGGCTGGGCGTCGCTTACCTGGCCGTGCAGGTCGCGCTGCTGGTGGCCACGCAGACGCGCGGTGCGTGGGCGGCCGCGGCGGTGGTGATGCTCGCCTACGGGATGTTCGTCGATCGGCGCCTGCTGTTGTGGGGCGCGATCGGCTGCATTCCGCTGTTCCTGGTGCCGGTCGTGCAGGACCGGATCCTGGATGTGCTGGGCTATGGTCCGCCGCGGCTCGACAATGCGTTGAACTCCTACCAATGGCGGCTGGCGATGTGGAAGTCGGCGTTGCCTTGGATCGCCGACCGCTGGCTGCTCGGCTGGGGGCTGGACTCGTATACCGAGTATTCGACGATCTTCTTCCCGCTCGAGTATCTGGTCGGCTTCGACGCGCACAACGTGTACGTGCAGCTCGCGTTCGAGATGGGTGTGCCCGGGGTGATCGCGTTCGTCTCGATCTTCGTCGGGCTGATCGTGATGGCGTTCACCTGGCGGCGGCGGCATCCGCTCGAGGCGGTGTTGCTGATCGCCCTGTCGATCGCCTACCTGATGGTCTGCTACTCGGACAACATGCATCGCTACCTGATCTCGAACTGGTATACGTTCTTCTTCATGGGTCTGCTGGCGGCGCTGGCGACCGGCGGCGACCGGACCGAGGGCGGAGCCGGCGCCCCACAGCCGAAGCCGAGGGCGGCTACGCGATGAAGATCGGTTATTTCACCAACCAGTATCCGAAGGTCAGCCACAGCTTCATCCGGCGCGAGATCCTGGCGGTCGAGCGCCAGGGGATGCGGGTCGAACGCTATGCGCTGCGCGGCTGGGACGCCGAGCTGGCCGACGTCGAGGACCTGTCCGAGCGCACGCGCACGCACTATCTGCTGCGCGACGGCATCCGGCCGCTGCTGGGGGCCGCGCTGGGCGAATGCCTGAACCACCCCGGCGCGTTCGCGCGCGCGGTCGTGGCGGCCGTGCGGCAGTGGCGCGGCGGCGATCGTTCACTGCCGCACAACCTGATCACGCTCGCCGAGGCCTGCCAACTCAAGGAATGGCTGCGCCGCGACGGCATCGAGCACCTGCACGTGCACTTCGCGACCAACGGCGCGCAAGTGGCGCGGCTGATGCGGCTGCTCGGCGGCCCGCCGTACAGCATGACCGTGCATGGACCCGAAGAGTGGGATGCGCCGAAGTCGCTGGGCCTGCTCGACAAGGTGCGCCAGTCGACATTCTCGATCGCGATCAGCAGCTTCACGCGGTCGCAGCTTTGCCGCTGGTCGCACCGCGACGACTGGGACAAGATCGCCGTCGTGCATTGCGGGCTCGACGCGAGTTTCCAAGGGGCGCCGCCACCAGTCCCCGACAACCGCCGGCTCGTCTGTGTCGGTCGCCTGTGCGCCGAGAAGGCGCAGGTGTTGCTGGTCGCGGCGGTCGCGCAACTGGCCCGGCGCGGCATCGCGCTCGAACTGGTGCTGGCCGGCGACGGCGACATGCGCCCGCAGGTCGAGGCCGCCATCGCCGTGCACGGGCTCGGGCACTGCGTGCGGATCACCGGCTGGCTCAGCGGCGAGCAGGTGCGCGAAGAACTGCTGGCCGCGCGCGCGATGGTGCTGCCCAGCTTCAACGAAGGGCTGCCCGTGGTCATCATGGAGGCCATGGCGGTGACGCGCCCGGTGATCAGCACCTACGTGGCCGGCATTCCCGAACTCGTGCGCGACGGCCGCGACGGCTGGCTGGTGCCGGCCGGCTCGGTCGACGCGCTGGCGCAGGCGATCGAGCGCTGCCTGGCCACGCCGGTCGACGAGTTGCGGCGCATGGGGGCGCAGGGCCGCGAGCGTGTGCTCGGCCGCCATTCGGTCGACGAGGGCGCGCGGCGCATCGCGAGCCTGATCCGGGGGGGCCGGGCGTGAGCGTCGTCGCCACGCTGAGCGCCGTGCTGTCGCTGGCGGCGGCGCTGCTGTGCGTGCCGGCGGCGATGCTGCTGCTCGAAGTGCTGGCGGCGCTCGCGGCGATGCGGCGCGGTACGGTCGGTGTGGGCGGTGTGGGCGGCGTGGCGGGGGTCGATGCCGGCGTCGGCTCCGGCCCCGGCCCCGGCCCTGCCGGCGACGGGCTCGGTGACGATGATGCCGGGGCCCCCCGCGGCGCGGTCGCGGTCCTGATCCCCGCGCACGACGAGGCTGGTGGCATCGGCGCGACGCTGGCGAGCGTGCGTGCGCAGTTGCGCGACGGGGACCGCCTGCTGGTCGTGGCCGACAACTGCACCGACGACACCGCGGCGGTCGCGCGCGCTGCCGGCGCCGAGGTCGTCGAGCGGCGCGATCCGCAGCGGCGTGGCAAAGGATATGCGCTGGATTTCGGCGTCCGCCACCTGGCGTCGTCGTCGTTCGCCGCCGCCCCCGTCGTGCTGATCGTCGATGCCGACTGCGAGGTCGGGCCCGGCGCCGTCGACGCGCTGGCACGTGCGTGCCGGCGTACCGGCCGGCCCGCGCAGGCCTGTTACCTGATGCACTATCCGCCGGCCGCTCGCACGCTGGGCGCGCGCATCGCCGAGTTCGCGTTCGTCGTCAAGAACCGCGTGCGACCGCTCGGGCTCGTCACGCTCGGCTGGCCGTGCCCGCTGCTGGGATCGGGGATGGCGTTTCCCTTCGCGCTGATCGTCGACGCGCCGTTGGCCAACGGCCACCTGGTCGAAGACATGAAACTGGGCGTGGACCTGAGCGCGCGCGGGCAGGGGCCGCTGTACGTGCCCCAGGCCCTGGTCACCAGCACGTTCCCGAGCAGCGAGCAGGGCCAGCGCACGCAGCGCGAGCGCTGGGAACACGGCCATCTGCAGACGATCGCCACGCAGATGCCGGCGCTGCTGCTGGCCGGGCTGCGGCGCGGCGATCGCGGCGCGGTGGCGCTGGCTTTCGACCTGGCGATCCCGCCGCTGGCGCTGCTGGTGATGTCGACGGTGGCCGTCGCGCTGGCCGCGGCGCTCGCGTGGGCACTGGGCGGCGCCGCGCTGCCGGCGGGGCTGGCCGCGCTGGCGCTCGCGATGCTGGGCGGTGCCGTGCTGCTCGCGTGGCGGGCCGTGGCGCGCGAACTGCTGCCGTTCTCGATGCTGTGCCGCGTGCCCGGCTACGTGCTGGGCAAGCTGCCGCTGTATCGCGGTTTCATCGGCGCACGGCAGACGACGTGGGTGCGCTCCCGGCGCGACCACGAGCGGGACCAGCCGTGATCGCGGCCGGTCGCGCGCGATCGCCGGGGCGTGCCTGATGGCCATGGCCGGTTCGACGTCGCCCGGCGCGCAGGACGTGCGCAAGACGATCCTGTCGCTGGGCGCGGTCAACGCGCTGGACATGGTGCTGCAGGCCGCGCTGCCGATGCTGCTCGTGCGCCTGCTCGGCGACGAGGACTTCGGTGTCTATCGGACGCTGTGGCTGATCGTGACGACGGCGTTGTGCCTGCTGCCGATGGCGATGCCGACCAGCCTGTTCTACTTCCTGCCGCGATCGGCGGGCGCCGAGCGCAGCGCCTACCTGCTGCAGGCCGCGCTGACGATGGCCGGCGCCGCGCTGCTCGGCGGCGCGGCCGTGTTGCTGACGACTGGCGGGCTGGACCTGCACGACGACCATCGCCTGCCGATCGCGGCGTTCGTCGCATTGTGGACGTTCGCATCGCTGCTCGATTCGCTGTTCAACGCGATGCAGCGCGGTCCGACCCAGGCGCGCGTGAACCTGGTGTTCGCGCTGCTGCGTTTCGGTGCCGTGGCGGGCGTGGCGGCGGCCACGCATGCGATCGAGCCGGTACTGATCGCGCACCTGGCGTTCGGCGCGGCCAAGGCGCTGACCTGCGCGGCGCTGGTGGTGCGCAACGCGCGCGCGAACGGCGGCTGGCGGGCCGCCAGCATCGCGCGCTGGCGCGAGCAGTGCCGCTATGCGCTGCCGTTCGGCGGCTCCGCGGCCCTTTACCTGTTGCGCGCGCGGATCGACCAGTGGCTGGTCGCGTCGATGTTCTCGACCGCACAGTTCGGGCTGTACTCGGTCGCGGCGGTGTTCTCGCCGGTGCAGGGCCTGGTGCGGTCGACCGTCAGCAACGTCGTGCTGCCCGAGCTCAATCGCCTGCAGGCCCATGACGACGTCGAGCGGATGCTGGCGCTGAACCGCCGCGGCAACCTCGCTGTGTCGCTGCTGATGTTTCCGGTGCTGGCCTATCTGTTCGCGGCCGCCACGCCGTTGTTGACGCTGCTGTTCACCGCCGACTATCGCGGCGCGGCGCCGGTGGTGCGCTGGTATTGCGCGGCGCTGATGGTCGAGACGATCGAAGTGACGACGCTGCTGTACGCGTTTCGGCAGGGGCGGTTCCTGATCGCGTGGGACGGCGTGTTGCTGGTGGTCAGCGTGGCTGTCTGCGCGGCCGGTGCGCGGATGTTCGGCCTGTCGGGCGCCGCGCTGGGCGGACTGGTCGGCGGGGCGATCGCGCAGGCCGTCAGCCTGGCGCGCTGCGCGAAGCTGGCACGCGTGCCCGTGGCCGCGCTGCAACCGTGGGGGCTGTTCGGGCGCGTGCTGCTGGCCGCGGTGGGTGCGGGGCTGGTCGCTTATGGCGTGCTGGCCGTCATGGCGAACGTCTCCGGCGTCTCCGGCGCGCCGGGCATGCTCACGCTGGCGGTGGGCGCGTTGGCGTTTTGCGCCGCCTACTGGCTGGGGTTGCGCCTGTTGCGGATGGCGCCGGTCGTGCGCGACGTGATGGGCATCCGGATGGCCCGCCTGATGGGATTCTGAACGCGTGGCCGGGCTATCGAGAACCTGCGGACGAGTCAGCCGCGCCCGCTCGTCGCGCCGGGCCAACGCCGCTCGAGCGCGTCCGGTGCGTTCACGGGTTCTGACGCGACATCGCGCGGCGGGCGTACTGCGACTTGCGCAGCCGGATCAACCGCGCCAGCAGCGGATGCAAGCCGTGCTTGCGCGCGATCCGCTCGTCTTCGCGAAAGCAGTCGAGCAAGCGGTTGGACGACAGGCCGCCGAGCCGGAAGCGGGCCAGCGGCGCGTCGACATAAGTGCCGCGCTGTCCGCTGCTGATCAGCCGCGCGACGAAGTCGTGGTCGGCCGCCAGCCGGAACGACAGGTCATAATCGCCGAGCCGTTCGTACACCGATCGCCTGACGAACAGCGCCGGATGCGGCAGCCCGATGTTCATCCGCCAGTCGCGGCCGAACCGGTCGCGGCGCCCGTCGATCCATTGGGTCTCGGCGCGCTGCACGCGTACCGGCCGCCCGTCTTCGTCCATGATCGTCAGGTCCGAGCACACGTAGTCGGCGCCGGTGCGCATGAGCGCGTCGGCCACGCGATGCAGCGCGCCGGGCTCGAGCACGTCGTCGGCGTTGATGATGCCGATGATCTCGCCAGTGGCGCGCGCGATGCCCTTGTTCATCGCGTCGTACAGGCCGCGATCCTTTTCGCAGACGTAGTCGGTGATCAGATCGCGGTGCCGCGCGACGATCTGCGGGGTGTCGTCGGTCGACAGCGCATCGACGACGATGTACTGCAGGCCCGCGACGCGTTGCTCGCGCACCGATGCGATCGTCTGTTCGATCGTGCCGGCGGCGTTGAAGACGGGCGTGATCATCGTGATCGACAACGGCGGCGCGTAAGCGGCGTCTTGCCGGTCATCGGCATCATGGGCGGAAAGGCGTGCGCGGGTCGTGGGCGAAGCAGACATGGGAGTGGGTCCAGCGTGATCGGCACGGTGCCGCAGGTGCACCGCGCGGGTCGCGAGCAGAGCAGGCAGGCCGCTTATCGTGGTGGAGGCGGAAGTCGATGCGGTAATGAATGCGCAGCCGTATTCGAGATCGTTTTCGGTGTCGTATCGGGCGACGCACTGGGTCGTGCATCGGGACACGATTCAGCGAGTGTAAAGAAGCCCCGTGTCCCCGAGGTTGCGAAATGCAACATTCCGGTGAACTTCATCGTTGCGATCACGGGCCGGAGTTCGTGGCCATCACACTACTCGACACGAAAAGGCCGGCGGATTCGCACGGTAGTCTTCCCCCATTCGGGGGACAATGGCGCGGACGAGCGCGTGGACGGCGCCATGGCGGGTCGGACACAAAGCAAGAGAATTCGATATGCGTGACGAAAACTGGTTGGCGGATCTGGATCGCTATAGTTCGCGTGCGTTGCTGCGCGAACAGGGCCTGTGGGCGACGGCCGTCTATCGCTTTGGCCGCCGCAACGACTTGCGGCCCGATTCGTTCGTCAAGCGCGCGCGCAACCGCCTGTACTGGGCGATGTTCCGGATCACCGAAACGCTGCTGGGCATCAGCATTCCGAAGTCGGTCGACGTCGGACCGGGGCTGCGCATCTGGCACTTCGGCGGCATCTTCATCCATGAGCGCGTGCGCATCGGCGCGCATTGCACGTTGCGCCAGGGCGTGACGCTGGGCAACCGCCATGCCGAGGACGACGTGCCGGTCATTGGCGACAACGTGGATTTCGGTGCGTACAGCCAGGTACTGGGGCGCGTGCGCATCGGCAACAACTGCCGGATCGGCGCGATGTCGCTGGTGCTGACCGACGTGCCCGACGGCGCGACGGCGGTCGGCGTTCCCGCGCGCATCGTGATGCCGCAAGTGCAGGAAACGACCGACGCTTAGGGGACTGGTCCGGACGCGGAGTCGAACCCGCGCCGGGGAGTTCCCGGCGGGGAGTTCCAAATGATTCGGGCCAGGATCGGATGTGTCCGATCCTGGCCCTGGGTCCGATGTGCGGTGGCTGCCTGCCCGCCGTTCCGCCGATCAGGTCTTGCGGCGGGGGTTCGGTCTTAGCGTGAACAGGACGACACTAGCTCGGCTCGGGCAGGAACATCGTCACGCCCTCTTCTTCCTCGGCCGCGTACGGGTAGCCGCGTTTTTGCTGCGGCGGCAGCTCGGCATGGTTCAGCGCGATGCCGAGCACCTTGGTGCCGGTACGGCGGATCCGCTCGACGCTTTTCTGGATGTCGGGGTAAGGCGTGGTCTTCGATTTGACCACCAGCAGCGTGTTGGGCACGATCGACGACAGCACCAGCGCGTCGCTGAGCGGTTCGACCGGCGGCGAGTCGATGACGATCATGTCGAACTTGCGACTCAGGCCCGTCAGCAGTTGCCGGAAGTGACGCGACAGCAACAGCTCCTGCGGATTGGGTGCCGGTTCACCGGCCGGCAGCACGTACAGCCGCGACCCCTTGACCGCATGCACGCATTCGCGCGGTGCCGCGCCGGCCAGCAGGTTGGTCAGGCCCTTGCGTTGGCGCGAGATGCCCAGCCGCATGCCGACCTGCGGGCTGCGCAGATCGCAGTCGATCAGCAGCGTGCGGCCAGTGTGCGCATTGGCCAGCGCCAGGTTGGCGGCGACCGTGGTCTTGCCTTCGCCGCGCTGCGTCGACGTGACCAACACGATCTTGCACGCGCTGTCGATGCAGCCCAGCAGCACGCCGGTGCGCACGGTGCGCAGCGATTCGGCGTACAGTGAATCCGGCTCCTTGAGCATCAGGTACGCGGCCGTCTCGTGTTTGTCCGACGGCAGCACCGGCAGCGCGCCGAGCACCGGCAATTGCAGTTTCTGTTCGGCCGAGTCCTGGCCCTTGATCGTCTTGTCGAGCGCGTGGCGGATCAACACGAAGAACGCGCCCAGGCTCGTGGCCAGCACGAATGCGAGCAGCACGATCGGGCCGCGCTTGGGACCGACCGGCTTGCGCGGCACGACGGCCGGATCGATGACGCGTGCCGCCGTGTCGTGGACTTCGGCGGCCACGCTGGTTTCCTTGGCGCGCGTCAGGAACATGTCGTAGAGCTGCCGGTTCATCTCGACCTCGCGCTCGAGGCCGGCGAGCTGGAACTCCTCGCGGTTGACGTCGGCGGCCGAGCCGCGCGCCTTGTCGAGCTGCGCGCTGAGCTCGCGTTCGGTGGCCATCGCCGACGTGTATTCGCGATTGATGCCGTCGATGACGGCGCGCTGCTGATGGGCCAGCGCGCGCTGCGCGTCGCCGAGCTGGGCGACCGCTTCCTTCAGCGTCGAGTGTTCGCGGCCGTACTTGAGCGAGTACTCGGCCACGCGCGATTTGTTCTGGTTGACGCGCGTCTGGGCCTCGATGACGCTGGGATCGCGCTGCACGGCCGCCACGCCCGCATAGTCGCCTTCGCGCAGATTGCGCAACTGCATCGACGTGCCTTCGAGTTCGGCGCGGCGCGCGCGCGCGGCCACGAGCCGGTCGGTCAGCGCGTTGAGCTGCTGGGTTGCCATCGCCTCGGCCGAGCCGCCGAGCTTGACGATGCCTTTCTTCTCGCGATAAGCCTGCAATTCCGCCTCGGAGCGCTCGAGCTTGTCGCGCAGCGAACTGAGCTTTTCCTGCAGCATCGCCGAGGCGTTGCGGGCGACGGCCAGGTGGGCCTCGTTGTCGGCCTCTTCGTACTGTGCGGCGTAGGTATTGGCGATGCGAGCCGCCAGCGCCGCGTCGGTCGACTCGACGCTGAGCTTGGCGACGCCGCTGGCGCGCAACGCCTCGATGCGCGTCGCGTCCATCAGTTGTTCGGTGGTGGCGTCGATCAGTTCCTGTTCGGTCCAGACCTTGTCCGAGCCGGTCAGCCCCAGCGTGGACTTGGCCCATCCCACGGGTCCGTGACCTGGCAGGCGCGGGTCGAACGTCGGATCATCCCAGAGCTGCAGCGCCCGCACGGTGCGGACCGCCAGGTCCCGCGACTGCAGGATCTCGACCTGCGCCTGGAAGTATTCGCGGTTGTCTCCGCCCTGGCGCACGTCCTCGATCGACAGGATCTTGGATTTACCGGGCTCGACCAGCAGCGACACCGTCGAACGGTACGTCGACGGCAGCATGAAGGTCAGTACCGCGGCGACGGCGGCGGCGCTCAGACCCAGGATCAGCAGGGACTTGCGATGCTGCGCCAGCACGCCCCACAGATTGAGCAGTTCCTGCGCGTCGGCCGCCGGCCGCAGCGGCTCGGTCCGAGGCTCGGGCCGGTTGGCCGAAGCCTGGATCGAATCGGACGGGGATAGCGGAGAAAGCTCGTTCATGATCAACGGATCCGATGCTGCCACGGCGCCCGCGCCGGGGTCGTCTGCGAATGATCTACCTTAACAGGGAGGGGGCGAATGGGACGTGCACGATTGCACGATCGATCGTGCGGTCATCGTGCCTGCGGCCGCCGGGCCGGTCATCGGCCGGCGGCCGGCCGGAGGCTGGCGCGGGCCAGGGGGCGGGTGCAGGGTTATTGCCTGCGACATTCGGCCCAGCGTCCCAGTGCCTCTTTTCCACTTTGCCACAGGCCATGCGGAAATCGCCCTCGCGGTGGTGCCAACAATGTTGCATCTGTTGGCATGAACGGACCGCGGCGGGCCGAGAAAGCAATCGATCACCGATCAGACAGGTGGAGGAGGACACACTTCATCAGGAAAGGGTACGGATCATGCGATCGGAACGAGTGACGAAACGAAGGGTTTTCTCGCTGGCCGGCGTTGCCGCGTTCGCCTGGCTGGCGGCCGGCAGCGTCGCCGCGCAGACCGCCGCGACCACGCAAGGCGCCACGCAGGGGGCCGAGGCGATCAAGATGTATCGCGTCGATGCGAACGGCGTGGGCCAGGAACTGGGCCAGGTCAGCATCGTCCAGACGCAGTACGGCGTGGTGCTGACGCCGTCGCTGAGCGGCCTGCCGCCGGGGCTGCATGGCTTCCATCTGCATGAGAACGGTAGTTGCGAGACCAAGGAACAGGACGGCAAGCCGGTGGCGGCGCTGGCGGCCGGCGGCCACTACGATCCGAAGGTGTCGCGCCAGCACGGCACGCCCTGGGGCGAGGGCCACTTGGGCGACCTGCCGGCGCTGTACGTCGACGCGCATGGCAAGGCCGAGCAGCCGGTGCTGGCGCCGCGGCTCAAGACCAGCGATTTTCCGCACCACGCGCTGATGATCCATGCGGGGGGCGATAACCATGCGGACCACCCGGCGCCGCTGGGCGGCGGGGGCGCGCGCATCGCCTGCGGCGTAATGAAATAAGCGCGCCGAGGCGTCGTCGCGGACTCATGACGTACCAACCGGTACGCGGCTCCGCCCGCGCTCGGTGACAGAGCTTCGGGCTCCTCGGCCCGGGTTCAAGCCTGCATGAAGCCCAGGTCCTGCGTCGGGAACCGGTCCAGGTTGGGCAGGATCTGCGTCAGGCGGCCGCCCAGTTCGGGCGCGAACCAGCGCGTCAGCGTCGCCGCGTACTGGTCCACCGACAGGCCGGGGATCCAGCGGCCCTGGAATTCCCATACATCCTTGCCGGCCTCGTCCGGGCCGCCCAGCAGCAGCGAGGGGTAAGCGCCGTAGCTGGCGCCGCCGCGGACTGCGCCGCCGATCACCAGGTGTTCATTGCCCCACGCATGGTCGGTGCCGCCCGAGCTGTTGGGCTTGAACGTGCGACCGAAGTCCGATTCGGTGAACGCGGTGACCGACTCGGCGACGCCCAGCGCCTGCGTGGCCCGGTAGAACGCCGCCAACGAGTCGCCGAGCGTGCGCATCAGCGGTGCGTGCAGCGCGAGCTGGTTGTCGTGGTGATCGAAGCCGCCGAGCGACACGAAGAACAGATGGCGATCGCCGCCGACCGTGGTCCGGTGCTTGATCATCTTGGCCACCTGGTAGAGCTGGCGCGCCAGGTCGTTGGCCATCGCGCCCGACAGGTGGCCGAATGCGGCCGACAGTTCCGGGTTGTCCGCATCGGCGGCGCCGCTGCCGCTGGGCGCCTGGCTCAGCAGCGTCGACAGGCGCGCGCCGACCGCGAAGGCATCGGCCTGCATGCCCGCATACGCCCGGTGCAGCAGGCTGGACGACGAGGCACCGACCAGCGACGTCAACGCGGCGCGGCGCGCGTTCGGCTGCGTTCCGCCTCCATAGCCGTTCAGGTCGAACGTGCGGCCTGGTCCGGGCAGAACGAGGCTTTGCGTCAGCGCACCCGCGCCGAAGCGCGAGCTGCCCGCGAACGACATCACCGGTGAGCCTCCGGCCAGTGCCTCCATCACACGGCCGCCCCAGCCGGCGCGCGTGACCTTGGCGGCGGTCGCCGTTTCCCACAGCGCCTGCTGGTCGGCGTGCGAGAACAAGGATTCGGGGACGCGGGCCGCGTCGTGCGCATCGCGCCACGCCAGGTAGTCGGCGCGTGTCAGCGGTCGCGCGAGCGGTCCCACGTTGAACAGCAGCGCCAGCCGGTTCTCGTTCCAGATCGGCGCGAGCGCGGCCAGGCCCGGATGCAGGCCATGTGTGGCATCGAGCGAGAGGATGTCGCCGCGGGGCAGCGCGACGTGCCGGCGCACGGCCGCATAGCGCGCATAGCCGTCGTCGTCGGCTGGCGGCACCATGTTCAGCCCGTCGTTGCCGCCGTACAGGAAGATGCAGACCAGCGCGCGATAAGAACCGGCCTGGGCATGGGCCGGGCCGGCCGTGCCCATCAGCGCGGCCGTGCCGGCGCCGCCGAGAACCGGCAGTGCGCGCAGCAGCCGGCGGCGGGTGATCATGTACGTGGCGTTCGTCATGGCATTGCCGGGGTAAGGGATCTTGCCGCGATGGATCCTGCCGCGACGGGCTTCGCGGCAATGGAGACTGCCGTAGCGGACGCAGCGGAAGACATCACCGCCCGAGTCATCGCTGCACCTGGTAGTGAGGCGACGACAGGATCAGGTATACCGCGGTCTTGACGCGCTCGCGCTTCCAGTTCGAGCCGTTGCCGGCGTTGGCCAGCCAGGTGTCCTTGGTGGTGTAGGCATCCATCGCCGTGATGATCGCCTGCTTGTCCGCCGCGCTCAGGCGACCCGCGGTCAACAGCTCGGACAGGCGTTCGACGACGACGGCCGAGTTGCCGCCCGAATCGTCGATCGAGCTCTCCCAGGCCGCGTACGACACGCGCGTGCCGATGGCATTGGGGATCGACGTATCGGGGCTCAGGCCCTGGCCCTTGTTGTACCACCAGTAGACGAGGTCATTGGCGAAGTTGATCCGCGCCATCGCGGTGTTGGCGTTGGCGACGCCGAACTGCGGCGCGACCAGCGTGGTGCCGGGCAATGGGAAGTCCGGCGGATAGAAGTTGAACACCGACGGCGGCGTGAAAGTCGGCTGCCCCATGTCGGCGGCGCTGCCCCACGGGCCGAAGCGCGCGCCGTCGGTGACGCCGTCGAGCGCGCGGATCGACGCGAGGATCGTCTGGATCGGGTCCTTGAGGCGACCGTGAGTCGGCGAGGTGGCCTGCAACAGGTCGCGCGCCTCGGGGTCGAGCAGGATCGCGGCCAGCGTTGCTTGCAGGTCGCCCTTGGAACCGCTGCCGATCGTGCCGGCGGCGTCGGCATAAGTGCCGCTGTCGAACGCGGCCGTCACGCGTCCGACGTAGGCGGGCGATGGGTTGCTGGTGACCAGGTGCTGGATCAGTTGCCGGCCGAGGAATGGGCCGAGGTTCGGATGCGCGACGATCGAGTCGAGCACCGCGTCGAGCCCTTTCTGCGGCGTGCGGCCGGCCGGCGCGACGACCCCCGACAGCAGCGCCCGCTCGGCCTGGTCGTGCTGCGCGGCTACCGGCTGCATCTCGCCGGCCGCGTGGCGCGGATTCTTCCAGCCGTTGCAGACACCACTGCACCACGGACTCGTTCCACCGGCGGGGTAAGTCCATCCGGTCAGCGCGTATGCGTAATTGCGGACGATCGTATTGTCATAAGTGGGCACGCATTGCCCGGTCGCCAGCGTGCCGTCCGGCGCGAGCTGGCAGGTGCCGATCGTGAACAGTTGCAGCAGTTCTCGCGCGAAGTTTTCGTTCGGGTCGACCGCCGCGTTGTCGACCATGTTCAGGTAGCGGCCCATCATCGGCGAAAGCATGACCTGGCGCAGCAGCGAGCGCATGTTGCCGAACGCGTTGTCGCGCAACATCTGGTGATAGCGGGCCAGCCCATAAGTGCCGTCCAGTTCGTTGGCCGAGATCACGAAGATCTGGCTCAGCGCGAACGCGACGCGCTGGCGGAGCTGGTCGCGGTTGGCGGTCGCTTGGCGATAGAAGTCCCAGGTGACCGGCAGCGACGAGTACCAGTCGCGCCAGCAGTTGTCGGCCTGTGCGCCGCCGAAGCGGCCGCAGAAGTCCTTCAGGCCCAGCGTGTCGATCTCGGCGCGGTACGCGTTGGTCGGCAGCGCGTACGTATAGCGGGAGGCAGGCTCGGCGAACTCGATCAGCAACTGCTTGCGCACGCCGCGCCGCGCGGTTTCCGCCACGCTGGCTTCGCTGGGGCCGAAGCCGGCCTGTTCGAGGAATCGGACGGCGTCCAGCCGGTGCGTCGGTACGTCCGGCTGCGACTTCTCGACCGCGTAGATCGCGGCCGCGCGTTCGACCGGGTTGCCGGATGCATCGACACTGCCGTTGACGGTGGCGACGATGACGCCGCTCGTGCCGCTGTCGCCGGGTGCATTGGTGATCGCGCCGTCGATGACGCCGCTGCTGCCGTTCGTCGCACCGTTGCCGCTACCCCCGCCCCCACCTCCTCCTCCGCACGCGGCCAGCAACAGGCCGAACGCCAACGCCGCCGCCGCGCGCATGACGGTCGTGGTGTGGGGCGGCGGCGCGGCCAAGCGGAATCCGCGACCGGAACGAAGGGCGGCGCTGGAGCGGAAACGGGATCGGGATCGGGATCGGGCCGGGCGGAGCATGGGCGCGTGTGCGGGTCGGAGCGGCGGGAGGAGATGCCGTCCTGCGGATTAGAGAAGGAACTCGCGCACACGCTTAGCGCCGAAAGATCGGCGGCTGGTGCATGCCGATGGCCGGGTGTATCTTTGAGCGACGTGCTTGCGCGCCGTCGACGCAAGCCCCAGCAAAGCCGCGCCAGGAGATCTCGCCGGATCATGGACCCTCGCCTTCGCAATCCGATTCCGACGCTGTTCGTCGACACGCAGTTCGTCAGTCCTTATGCGTTGTCGGCATTCGTCGCGCTGACCGAGAAGCGCGTCGAGTTCGAGCTGCAGCGGGTCGACCTGACCGCCCAGCAGAACCAGCAGCCGCCGTTCCAGCAGTTGTCGTTGACCGCCCGGGTGCCGACGCTGGACTACGATGGATTTTCGTTGTCGGAATCGTCGGCGATCGTCGAGTTCGTCGAGGAAGAGTTCGCGCCGCCCCGGTACCGCAGCGTGTTTCCGGCCGACCGGCGGCATCGCGCGCGGGCGCGCCAATTGCAGGCGTGGCTGCGCAGCGACCTGATGGCGTTGCGGGCCGAGCGGCCGACGACGGTATTCTTCGCGACCGAGCCGGCGCCGCCGTTGACCAGCGACGGCAAGGACGCCGCGGGCAAGCTGCTGCGCGTGGCGGCCAGCCTGCTGCGCGACGGCTCGCAGGACCTGTTCGGCGCGTGGTCGATCGCCGATACCGACCTGGCCGTGATGCTGAACCGGCTGGTGGCCGGCGGCGATCGCGTGCCCGAGGCGGTGCGCGTGTATGTCGGCCGCCAGTGGGAGCGGCCGTCCATGCAGAAGTGGCGCGAGCTGGTAAGGCTTTGAAGTCGCTTTGAAGCGGCTCGCGGGCCGTTCGCGCGGCGGGCGGGCGGCCGGGGGCTGACGGCGGGCGCGTGCGGCGGCGGCGTTAGCGCCGCGATCCCTTGGGCCGGGCCAGGTAGTCTGTCGTCGCCGGCTTGTCCAGCAGCCAGCCGGCCCAGCGCCGGCACACCTTGGCGATGCGCTCGGCGTCGACGCCGAGCTGCACCATCGCGACGCCGCCGTTGACCGACTCGAAGTACTCGGCGATCAGCCCGTCGCGCAGCCGGAACCGGCTCATGCCGTCGATGACGATCTGGCGGCCGGCGAAGGCCGGGATCGTCGACGTGAAGCTCGACAGCGACCACGCATACCCGGTATCGCCGGCACACACCGGATCGAACATCTCCCACCGGTAGTCGGGACCGGCGTCGCGGTGGAACATCTCGCCCATCATGTGGGCGATCTCGGCGCGACCGGTGTGCGGGCCGTAGATGTAGTCGTGATACGTCGCGTCCTCGGTGAAGCAGGCCGCGAACGCCTCGCCGTCGCCGGCTTCGGCGGCGCGCGTGAAGCGTTCGAGCAGCGCGACGAATTCCTGTTCGGTCATCGGGTTCTCCCGTGCGCCGGGGCGCGGGCGGTCATCCCTTGATCATCGGGCAACCGCCCTCGTTGATCGGCCGGAATGCTTCATTGGCCGGGATCACCGAGATGATCTTGTAGTAATCGTACGGCTTCTTCGATTCCTCGGGCTTCTTGACCTCGACCAGCAGCATCGGATGAATCGCGCGGCCATCGGCACGCACGGTGGTTTGGCCGAACAGCGGATCGTCGAAGGTGCCGGCGTCGCGCATCGCCTTGACGACGGCCGCGCCGTCCTTGGCGCTGCCCAGCTTGCTGACCGCGCGCAGGTAGGCGATCGTGCCCGAGTACGCGCCAGCCTGCGTCATCGACGGGTAGCGGCCGTTGTTGCGCTTGGCGAAGCGATCGCCGAACGCGCGCGTCTTGTCGTTCTGGTCCCAGTAGAACGCGGTCGTCAGCATCAGCCCTTGCGCGGTCTTCAGGCCCAGCGAGTGGATGTCGGAAATGAACAGCAGCATGCCGGCCAGCTTCTGCCCGCCCTGGACGAGGCCGAACTCGGCGGCGGTCTTGATCGCCGTCGTCGTGTCGCTGCCGCCGTTGGCCAGGCCGATGATCTGCGCCTTGGACGCCTGCGCCTGCAGGATGAACGACGAGAAGTCCTTCGAATCGAGCGGATGGCGCACCGAGCCGAGGACCTGGCCGCCGTTGGCCTTGACGACCGCGCTGGCATCGCGCTCGAGCGCGTGGCCGAACGCGTAGTCGGCGGTCAGGAAGAACCACTTCTTGCCGCCGCTCTTGGTGATCGCCGCGGCGGTGCCGTGAGACAGCGCCCACGTGTCATACGTCCAGTGGACGGTGTTCGGGTTGCAGGCCTTGCCGCTGATGTCCGAGCTGGCTGCCGCCGTCACCAGCGAGACCTTGTTCTTCTCGACGGAGATCGTGTTGACGGCCAGCGCGACGGCGCTGGTCGGCAGGTCGACGATCGCGTCGACGCTTTCGGTGTCGTACCAGCGGCGCACGAGCGCCGACGAGACATCGGGCTTGTTCTGCGCGTCGGCGGAAACCAGTTCGACCTTGAGCTTGGGATCGATGGCCTTGTAGTCCTCGATTGCCATCTTCGTCGCCTCGATGGCGCCGGCACCGCCAATGTCGGAGTAGAGGCCGCCCATGTCGGCCAGCACGCCGATCTTGACCGTGGTCTGCGCGTGCACGGGCAGCGCGGCGCTCAGGCCGAGGGCGACGGCGAGCAGGGTCTTGCGCAGGGGGAAATGTCTCTTCATGGCAATCGCTTGGGTTCTTGGATGGGTGGCGCTGGTACTGCCGCGACGGGGCGCACAGTAGCACGGGGGTCGGGGTCGTTCCATCAGGGTTTACGACGCGGGGCGTCCGTCGCCGGCGGGGGCCGGCCATCGTCTGGCTGGCGCCACGGCCCGCGGAGCGCGCGGGGCGCTGAGGTAAGATCGATGCCGTCCGCGTCGCCGTCGGATCTCCACCCCGGCCAGCGATGCGCCGGGCCTTGCCCCGCCTCCTACCGACCATGAGGATTGCTCCCGATGACGTTCTCTCCGTCCCGCGTTTGGGTGATTGCCGCCTCGCTGGCCTGCGTCGCCGCCCCGGCGTTGGCCGGCCCCGGCGCCGCCAAGGAAGCCGTGCAGGCACGCCCCGGCCAATCGATCGAAGCCAGCGCGCGTGAGCGCGCGCGCGAACTGAACCACGACAGCGCGCTGCGCGGCGCCGGCCAGGCGAAGGCGGCGCATGCCGAGATGGCGCGGGGCCAGGCCAGCACGGGCGGGATGGTGCCGGCCTCGGCGGCCGCCCCGCAGGCCACCGGCAAGAGCCGCTAAGGACGCGGACACGAGGATGCCGTCGATGCTTGAGTCGTTGTCGTCCGGTCGCGTGCTCCGCGCGATCGTGTGGGTCTGCGTGCTGGCCGGCGTCGCGCCGGCGGTGCATGCGCAGGCCGGTTTCGCGTCTCCCGAAGCCGCCGCGCAGGCGCTGGTCGATGCGATCGCGACCACCGATGCGTCGGCGGTCGAGAAAGTCCTGGGCAAGGACGCGAAGCGGCTGGTGCCGGTCGGTGTCGACGATGCGACGCTGCGCGCCGATACGCTGCGCTTCCTGTCGGCGTGGTCCGAAGGACATCGGATCGTCGAGACGGGCGACGGCTGGGCCCATCTGGACGTGGGCCGCGACCACTGGCGGTTTCCGGTGCCGCTCGCGCGTCGCGCCGGCGCGTCGGCCGATGCAGCGTGGGCGTTCGACACGAAGGCCGGCGAGAACGTGCTGCGGCTGCGGCGCATCGGCCGCAACGAGTTGGCGACGATGTACAGCCTGCTCGACTATGTCGACGCGCAGCAGTATTACCGCGAAGTGCGCATCAAGGCCGGGCAGTCGCCCGAATTCGCCAGCAAGCTGTACAGCGCGCCGGGCCAGCGCGACGGCCTGTACTGGGACAAGCGGCCCGGCTGGCCCGACAGCCCGCTGGGGCCATTGACCGCGAGCATGGGCGAGAAGGTCACCGAGGGCGACGCGTTCTTCGGCTATCGCTACAAGCCGCTGGAAGGGCAGGGGCCGCACGCGAAGGATGGCGCGAAGGCATATCGCGTCAAGGGGCGGCTGGTCGAGGGCTTCGCGATGATCGCGTGGCCGGCGCGCTACGGCGACACGGGCGTGATGACGTTCATCGTCAACCAGGACGGCAAGATCTATCAGCGCAACCTGGGTCCGCGCACGGCCGCGATCGCCGCGGCGATCCGAACGTTCAACCCCGAAGGCGGGTGGGAGCCGGCGCGGCCCTAGGGCCTTTTAACGCTAAGATCGCCCCCGCGCCGAGGGGCGTCAAGCGCTGTGGCTAGGCACGGGCGAAGTGGCGTACCCGAGGTACGTAATGAGCCTGCAACGACGCCACAGCGCTTGACGCCCCTTGGCCCGAAGGGTGAAGCCCTGTTCGAGCCCGCCGCCGCGTTGCAAATGCTCGCCATAGCCCCGCTATGGCTGTGCTTTGCGCCTTGCTGCAGGCTCGAACAGGGCTTCACGCGGGGGCGATCTTAGCGTTAACAGGCCCTAGGCTTGGCCGGGTCGATCGGACCGGCCGGACCCGCCATCGGCCGGCGGGGCCGATTCGAAGCGGCCCGCGTCGCGGTTCTTGCGCACCGCATTCCACGGCCATGTCCGGCCGTTCATCGCGACGTAGACGCCCGGCGATGCGTGCGTGGCCGCGGCGATCGCATAGCCGAGGTTGAACATCGCATCGGAACGCGCGACGCGGTAAGGGACCATCGCCCCGGTCAGCACGATCGTCTTGTCGAGCCGGGCCGCCGCCAGGGCCCGCGCGGTCAGGACCATCGTATCGGTGCCGTGCACGATGACCAGCCGGTATTCGGCGGCGCCGCCGCATAGCGCCACCAGCCGCTGGCGGTGCCCGTCGTCCATGTCTAGACTGTCGATCTGCATCGCTTCGTCGATCGCGAATGCGTCGTCGAGCCGTGCGCGTTCGACGATGTCGGGCAGCGTCGTCCGGTCGAAGACCAGCCCGCCGCCGATCGGATCGTAGACCTTGTCGAAGGTGCCGCCGGCGGCGATCAGACGTATATGCATGGCGAGTGTCCTGAAGGGAAGCGCGAGGGGTATCGTCCGCTGCGGCGCACTAAGCGGATGTGGGGACGCGCGCTAAGCAGATAGGCGGGCGAGCGCTAAGCGGCCTCGTAAGGCACCGAGCGCGCGATCAGCTCGCGCCACGCGGCGTCGTCGGCCGGCCAGTCGCGTTCGCCGAGCGGATTGAGTTGGCGCAGGATCTGCGCCAACTGCCAGGTCGGCGGCGTGCCGAGCGCGGCCGGGCGTTCGCGCCACAGCCGGCGGATGACGTTGTCGCCGACGGCGAAGCGTTGCGCGAGCGCTTCGATCATCGCACGGTCCTGGCCGGCGTCGATCGCGCGGCGCAGCTCGGTGGACCAGCGCAGGCTGTGCGCGGTGTCGTGGCGGGCGGCGAGCCCGCGCAGATCCAGCGTGGGCACGCTGGCGCGCGATCCGGCGGGATCGCTGCCGTCCCGGCCGTCGTCGAGCCGCTCGCCAAGCGGTTCGACGAGCACGTCGTCGGCGCAGACCGGCCGCAGCGTGTCGACGGTGACCAGCGATTCGGCGAAGAAGCTGGCGAAGGCGGGCAGCCGCGTCAGCGCATAGGCGCGGGCGCTGGCGTGGCGGGTGTCGAGCCGCAGCCAGTTGTAGCAGCCGAGATGCCCGCCGGCGGGCGTGCGTGACAGCATCGACAGCGTGGCGGCGTCGAGGTTGGCCTCGATGACCCGCGCCAGGCGCTGCTCGACTTCGGATTCGCGCGCATCGATCGAGCGCAGCACCCGGCCGTAGAAATGCGTGTCGATGACGTCGTTGCGCAGCGCTTCCTGCAGTTTGGCGATGAAATCCGGGTAGCGCGAGCCGCGATCGAACAGCGAGTGTCCGGCAGGGATCTGGCCGGCCCGCGCATCGGCCGGCGGCGATTGCAGCCGGTGTTCACGCAACAGGTGCCGGCCCCAGTCGTCGCGGCGGCGGTCCAGCACCGTCAGCAGATCGCCGGCAAGCGTGGCGAACAGCACGTCGAGCGCTTCGTCGGCGGCAGGGGCGGTCGCGGTCGCGTCGGCGGGACGCAGCCCGAACGTGGGCATCAGTTCGGGATCGAGCTTGCGCGACAGCGCGTCGATCAGCAGGCGCAGCGAGCGGTCGGACAGCAGCGAACGAAAGTCGTAGACGAGCTGGTCCCGGTCGACGCCGATGAAGCGCACGTTGAGCCCCCAGGCGCGGGCCAGTTGCGCGAAGATCGGATTGCCGATCAGCGACAACCGCGAGGCGAGCGGCAGCAGCACGATGAACAGCCGCCATTCGGACGACGGCTGCCGCCAGATCAGCGCGCGGGGGCTGAACCGGTAGATGCGCGACAAATGGGCGAGTTCGGGCCCGACGAGGCCGGCGTCGCTCAATTCGTCGTCGATCGCGAGGCGTTGGATGGCGGGCGCTTCGAACTGCATGGGCGAAAGGGTGGCGAGGGTCCGGGCCGGCCCGGACGGGGGGCGCTGCCCGGCGCCTGAACGGGAACCGGAATCGAAATCGGGCACACGAGATCGAGCCTGCCGCGAACGCGGCAGAGTCGGGCGGGCCTGCGCCTGGGCCGGTCAGTCCGCCTGCTTGGCTGCCACCAGCAACCCGCCGCCGAAGACCAGCAGGCAGGCGGCGACCAGCGTGCGAGCAACCGAGCCGCGGGCCACCGCCTCGATGGCGAACAGCAAGCCGGCCGTCAGCACGATCTTGGCGGTGACGGCCGTCCGTTTGGCGGGGGTTTGCTCGATCATGACTATTACTCTACAGGAGATCCTGCGGCGCTGCGTAAGGGGGGGCGTGAGGGCTTTCGCTCAGGTCGACCTCGTCCACGACTCGCGTTCATGTCCTGCGTCCCCGCATTGGTCTCATTCATTCCACGATGGTGCGCCGGGCCACCAGGCGGCGGACGGACGACCGGGTGTGCGGCGGCCCGGCACGGACGGTCGGCGGCCGTTCAAGGATGCGTCGTCGATCCCGGGGTCAGCTGTCGCGCGTCTGATCGCCGGGCACTGCATCGTCCACGGGAACCGGCTGACGTGTTTCGCACGCCTGGCGGCGCGCCTCGCGCCGTTGTTCCAGCCGCATGTCGTGGCGCGCCTCGGGGCTGGTCTCGGCCTCGTTCGCGGCTTCGGCCTCGAGCAGCCGCACGAACTGGGTGCGTCCGGCGTCGAAGATCGCTTGCGCTTCGTCGCTCGAGTGCGCTTCCGCCAACTGGGCGGTCAAGCCGTGGTCGTGCGTGCGGAACTGCTCGACGATACGCGCCGCGCGCACCTCGTCGTCGCCCAGGATCACCAGCGCGCGTTCGGCCGCTTCGAGCGCCGAGCCCAGGGTTTCGCGGATCGGCATGACGCCGATCCGGCCCAGCTCGATCGCCTCGGGCCGGCCGCGGGCGCGGGCTAGGATCTTCAGCTTCGGATAGTGGGCGCGCAGGTAGCGGGCGGTGGCCACGAGCTTGGGCGCGTCGTCGAACGCCAGCAGCACGAGCTGGGCATCGGCCACGCCGGCCTGGTGCAGCACGTCGTGGCGGCTGGCGTCGCCGTAGTACGTCTTCCAGCCGAAACGCGCGACCGAGGCGATCTGCGTCGGGTCGTTGTCGATGACGGTGACCGGCACGTTGCGCACGCGCAGCAGGCGCACGACGATCTGGCCGAAGCGGCCGATGCCGGCGACGATGACGCCGTTGTGCTCGTCGATCGGATCCGGGGCGCGCTTGGCGGCGCTGCGCAGGCGCGGTGCGACGAAGCGGTCGAACGCGATGAACAGCAGCGGGGTGGTCAGCATCGACAGCGCGACGACCGTGCGGGCCATCGCCGTCTGCGCGGGATCGATGACGCCGGCCTCCAGGCCCGCACCGAGCAGCACGAACGCGAACTCGCCGACCTGCGACAACGACAGCGCGAACACGATGACGTTGTCGCGGCGCAGGCCGAACAGCAGGCCGAGCACGATCATCACGACGATCTTGGTCGCGACGATCGCCAGCGCCAGGCTCGTCAGCAGCACCGGCTGGTCCATCAGCGCGCCGATGTCCAGCCCGATGCCCACCGTCATGAAGAACAGGCCGAGGAACAGGCCCTTGAGCGGATCGAAGTCGGTCTCCAGCTCCAGGCGGAATTCGGAGTCGGCCAGCAGCAGGCCGGCGATGAATGCGCCCATCGCCATCGACAGGCCGATGCTGGCGGTCAGCAGCGCGCTGCCGACGACCAGCAGCAGCGCGAACGACAGGAAGATCTCGCGCATGCCGATCGTGGCGATCCAGCGCATCAGCGGACGCAGCAGCAGCCGGCCGGCGACGATCATGCCGGCGATCAGTGCCAGCGCGGTGGCGATCGGCTGCCAGCTCAGATGAGGCGATGTCGAGGATGCATGGCCGTCGCCCTGCGGCGCGAGCAGCGCCATGCTCAGCAGCAGCGGGATCACCGCGATATCCTGGAACAGCGAGACCGAGAATGCCGACTGGCCCGACGGGGTAACCATGCGCTTGCGTTCGGCCAGCAGTTGCAGCGCGATCGCCGTGGACGACATCGCGGCGGCCATGCCCAGCGCGATGGCGGCCGGCCGCGACAGGCCGAACCGGACCAGCAGCACCGCCACGGCCAGCGTCGTCAGCGCCACCTGCAGCGTGCCCAGGCCGAAGATCGACCGGCGCATTTGCCACAGGCGCGACGGGTTCAGGTCCAGGCCGACCATGAACATCAGCAGCACGACCCCCAACTCGGAGACCTGGTCGATCGCATCGTCGTGCGCGATCAGGTGCAGCCCCCATGGGCCGGCGATGATGCCCGCGGCCAGGTATCCGAGCACCGAGCCGAGCCCGACGCGTGTGAAGATCGGCACGAACAGGGCGGCGGCGCCCAGATAGATCAGTGCCTGCAGCAAGCCGTGTTCGAGCATGGTGGCGAAGGGTGGGCGGCGGTGGTGGGGAGAAGAAGACCTGCGATGACCGGGGCAGGAGGAACGGAACGCGCGGCCGGGGGGCCGTGTGACTTCGTTCGCGGCCGGATCTACCGGTGGGTGTAGACTAGCCCTCGTTCGGCCAGATGAAACGATACCGCGAGAGGGGTTTCTGCATCGGGTTCGATGGATTTTATGATTGATGCGAGTGAATCAAACGGGATCCGGATGATCGAATCTCCGGACCCGCGGTGGGTCGAGCTGGCCGTTGCCTGGGCCGTGCTCCCCGCCATCCGCGGCCGTCTGCGGCAATGACACGCGACGGCGACGCCTCCAACGGTTTTTGCTAATGAGGAGTATGTACAGATGACGCGACTCAATGCCCCCGAGTATGTCCGCCACCAGGGTCTTATCGACTGGGTCGGCTCGATCGCCGCGCTGACCCGGCCCGACCGCATCGAATGGGCCGACGGCTCGCAGGCCGAATACGATCGCTTGTGCAACGCGCTGGTCGAAGGCGGCACGATGAAGCGCCTTAATCCCGCCAAGCGACCCAACTCTTTCCTGGCGCTGTCGGACCCGAGCGACGTCGCGCGCGTCGAGGACCGCACGTTCATCTGCTCGGAGCACGAGGCCGATGCCGGCCCGACCAACAACTGGATGGCGCCTGCCGAGATGCGCAAGACGCTCAACGGCCTGTTCGAGGGCTGCATGCGCGGTCGCACGATGTACGTGGTGCCGTTCTCGATGGGCCCGCTGGGTTCGCCGATCGCGCAGATCGGCATCGAGCTGACCGATTCGCCGTACGTGGTCATCAACATGAAGCTGATGACGCGGATGGGCCGTGCCGTCTACGACGTGCTGGGTACCCAGGGCGAGTACGTGCCGGCCGTGCATTCGGTGGGTAAGCCGCTGGCCGCCGGCGAGAAGGATGCCACGTGGCCATGCAATGCGACCAAGTACATCGTGCATTACCCCGAGACGCGCGAGATCTGGTCGTACGGTTCGGGTTATGGCGGCAATGCGCTGCTGGGCAAGAAGTGCTTCGCGCTGCGCATCGCGTCGAACATGGGTCGTCAGCAGGCCGAGCAGGACGGCCTGGGATGGCTGGCCGAGCACATGCTGATCCTGGGCGTGACCTCGCCCGAGGGGGTCAAGCGCCACGTCGCGGCGGCTTTCCCATCGGCCTGCGGCAAGACCAACTTCGCGATGCTGATCCCGCCCAAGGGCTTCGAGGGCTGGAAGGTGACGACGATCGGCGACGACATCGCATGGATCAAGCCGCGCCCCGATCCGAAGACCGGCGAGCTGCGTCTGTACGCGATCAATCCCGAGGCCGGCTACTTCGGCGTGGCACCGGGCACCAACGAAAAGACCAACCCCAACTGCATGGCCTCGCTGCGCGAGAATGTGATCTTCACGAACGTCGCGCTGACCGACGACGGCGACGTGTGGTGGGAAGGCATGAGTCCCGCGCCCGATCACCTGATCGACTGGCAGGGCAAGGACTGGACGCCGGCCGATGCCGCCACGCGCAAGGCCGCGCATCCGAACGCGCGCTTCACGGTGGCCGCGACGCAGAATCCCGTCATCGACCCGCAGTGGGACGATCCGGCCGGGGTGCCGATCGATGCGTTCATCTTCGGCGGTCGCCGCTCGACGACGGTGCCGCTGGTGACCGAGGCGCGCGACTGGGTCGAGGGCGTGTACATGGCCGCGACGATGGGATCGGAGACCACCGCGGCCGCAGCGGGCCAGCAAGGCGTCGTGCGTCGCGATCCGTTCGCGATGCTGCCGTTCTGCGGCTATAACATGAGCGACTACTTCAACCACTGGTTGAAGCTGGGCGAGCAGTTGAAGGGCAAGGGCGCCAAGCTGCCGGGCATCTTCTGCGTCAACTGGTTCCGCACCGACGAGAACGGCAAGTTCGTGTGGCCGGGCTTCGGCGAGAACATGCGCGTGCTGCAATGGATGCTGGCGCGCGTCGAGGGTAAGGCCGACGCGAAGGGCGCCGAGCACGTGTTCGGCGTGACGCCGCGCTACGAAGACCTGCACTGGCGCGGAGCCGATTTCAGCAAGGCCGCTTATGAGCAGATCACGTCGATCGACATGGCCGCGTGGAAGCACGAGCTGGGCTTGCACGAAGAGCTGTTCCAGAAGCTGTCGCAGCGTCTGCCCGCGCAGCTTCGGTCGGTGAAGGATCGGCTCGAAGCGCGACTGGCGGGGTAAGCGACTGCCAGGTGTCGTCTGCGGGGTGTCGTCCGCCCAGGCCCTGCGGGCTTTTCTGCATGCGCACCGGCGCGTGGTGGTGATCACCGGCGCCGGTTGCAGCACGGCATCCGGCATCCCGGACTATCGCGACGCGGCGGGCGCGTGGAAGCGCAAGCCGCCGGTCACTTACCAGGCTTTCACCGGCGACGATCGCGTGCGGCGGCGCTATTGGGCGCGCAGCCTGGTCGGCTGGCCTTCCTTCGGCAGCGCACGGCCCAATGCCGCGCACCACGCGCTGGCCGCGCTCGAACGGGGCGAATCTCCTGGTGATTCTGTCCATGACTCCCTTGATGGCCCGCCAAGCGGGCCGCTAAGCGGCCTGATCACGCAGAACGTCGATAGGCTGCACCAGCGTGCCGGCAGCCGGCGCGTCATCGACCTGCATGGCCGGCTCGACCAGATCGTCTGCCTGGGTTGCGGCCACCGCCTGATGCGCGCGTCGTTCCAGCAGGCGCTGGCGGCCGCGAACGCGGACTGGGCGGCACGCTGGATCACCGGTGCGGCGGCGATCGCACCCGATGGCGATGCCGACCTGCACGACGTCGTGTTCGACGATTTCCACGTGCCCGCCTGCCGGCGTTGCGGTGGCGTGCTCAAGCCCGACGTCGTGTTCTTCGGCGAGAGCGTGCCGGCCGAACGCGTTCGCGAGGCGCGTGCGTGGATCGACGGCGCCGACGCGTTGCTGGTCGTCGGCTCGTCGCTGGCCGTGTATTCGGGCTATCGGTTCGTGCGGCAGGCGGCCGAGCGCGGCATCCCCGTGGCCGCCGTCAATCTCGGCATTACCCGCGCGGACCCGCTGCTGTCGCTGAAGATCGATGCGCGCTGCGAACAGGTGTTTACCGAACTGGCCGCCTGCTGAACAGGTCGGCTTGGCGGATCGCTTCGATCAGGCTCGACGGGTCGGCAATGCCACGGCCCGCAATGTCATAAGCGGTGCCGTGGTCCGGGCTCGTGCGGATGAACGGCAGCCCCAGCGTGGTATTGACGCCCTGGTCGAGCCCCAGGTACTTGACCGGAATCAGGCCCTGGTCGTGGTACATCGCGACCACGACATCGAACTCGGCCAGTCCGCGTGCGCGCATGAACACCGTATCGGGCGCGATCGGGCCGCGCACGTCGATGCCCTGCGCGCGCGCCGCCGCGATGGCCGGCGCGATCACGTCGATTTCTTCGCGGCCGAACAGCCCGCCTTCGCCGGCATGCGGGTTCAGTCCCGCGACCGCGATGCGGGGCGCGTGCGGCAGGCCGATGCGGCGCAGCGACGTATCGGTGATACGAATCGTGTCGAGAACGTTGCCGAACGTTACGGCTGCCAAGGCGTCGCGCAGCGACACGTGGATCGAGACGAGCACGGTTCGCAGCTCATGGTTGGCCAGCATCATGCGCACCGGCACATCGCCGGCCAGCTCGGCGAGCAACTCGGTATGGCCGGGATATTGATGGCCGGCAGCCTGCATCGCGGCCTTGGAGATCGGGGCGGTCACCAGCGCCCGCGCGCGACCATCCAGGCACGTGCGGGTGGCGGCGACGATGCAGCGGAACGCCACGTCGCCGCTGCCCGCGCTGTCCATGCCGATGGGTAGGGCGCCGGGTGGGTTGGTGACCAGGTCGGCGATCGGTTCCACACGGGGCGGCATCGGCAGACCCAGTCGGGCGGCCTCTCGGCCCAGGCACGCCGGGTCGCCATGGACGACCAGATCGAGGCCTGCGTGCTCGTTGCCGGCGAGCGCCGCGACCGCCTTGACGACGATCTCGGGTCCGATCCCCGCCGGGTCACCCATCGACACTGCGATCGGTGCCAGTGGTTGCAACATCTCGATACCGTTCATACTCGCTTATCTCGCATCGGTCTGGGAAATTTTGGCAGTTGGCGGCGGATCGGCGAAGGTAGGCCATCTGCTGTTCCCACCGAGTGATCATGCACGCTACCGCACGCGCCTCTTTCGAGGCGGTCCGTCAATCCGTCTCTCCGCAAATGCCCGCCGAGCAGGCGGTCGACCTGCAGCACCATCTGCTGGAGGTCTTCGTGCGCGTCAGTGTCGAGGCGGCGTCGCAGATTCGCCGGGGCACGATGAGCGGTGACGGCCAGGCGGTGCGCGTGGCCGCGCGGATGCTGCGCGACGCGGCGCGTTCGACCGGCGCGTTGGTGCTGGCCGACGTCTGTGATCGGCTGGTGTCGGCCCGGCCGGATCGGCTGATCAGCACGGCGTGCCAATGGAGCGATCTGATCGATCGGCTGGTCGAGGAAGTCTGCGAGGACTTCGCGCTGGCGGACGCCCATTGATGGCCATGGGCTGGAGCGCAGACGTCGGTTGAGGACGAAATCGAGGTCGAGGTCGAGCGAAGCGTACCTGCTCTGGCACCGAAGGTGCCCTTGTCCGATGGCGAGAATGCTCCCGCCTGCGGTTGGAAGTGGCTCACGATTCTTCGCTGAATTCCCTGCTGAATGCGGTTTGTCGCCTTCATATCGGCTTCTCGACGCCTCGGGCCAGGTGTAGACATTCGAAGGGAGTGCGCGGAGAAGGGATGCGCCCACCCGGGGTTCTTGCCTCTCACTCCGGATCCCGCATGCCCAGCCGCGCCGAGATCTGTCTCGCCAGGGACAGGATCGCGCCGGCCACGTCGGACGCCCGTTCGGGCGTGACGGTCGCCTTGATCAGGCTCGTCGCCACCGCGGCCGATGCCCAGGCCGGTTGTCCGGCATGGCGGATGGCCGCCGCGAAGCAGTGCATTCCTTCGGCCGTTTCTTCATCGTCGATCGCATAACCCCGCTCGCGAATGTCTCGCAATTGCGTGAGCAACGCATCCACGGTGGCGACGCTGTGCGCCGTCAAGCGCCGCAGCCCGCCGTTCGCCATCAGCGCGATCACTTGTTCGTCGGGCAGCGTCGCGAGCATCGCCTTGCCGCTCGACGTGCAGCATGCCGGTAGCCGCCCGCCGACGCGAAAGTTGACGGCCAACGGCGTATTGCCCGGCTGGCACGCCAGGTAGACGACGTCGCTCCCGTCCAGGACCGCGAGCATCAGCGCCTCGCGGCGCAGCAGGCTCGGCGGCTGCGGGGACAGCGTTTGGAACGCATGGATCAACGCCGACGGCGCGCCCAGACCGCCGGCCCATTGCAGGACCCGCGGTCCGAGGGCATGGCGGCCGTCGGGGGTGCGGACCAGCACGCCCAGCGTCGTCAACGTCAGCAACAGACCGTGGAGGCTACTCTTGGGGACGTGCAGCGCGTCGGTCAATTCGGCCAAGCCGGCCGGACGATCCTCGGCGGCGAGATGGTCGATCAGCCGTATCGCGCGTTCGACCGCTGGGACGAGCCGTGGCGCTGGCCGTTCGTCCGAGTCCCGGTATGTCTCTGCGGCAGGCGTGTCGTGGGGGCTCATCTCGTTGTCGAGGGGCGGGTAGCGATCCGTCTGGAAGGGCTTCTTATCGTGGCGCAGGGAGGAACGCGCGATCCCGCGGCGCCTCGCATTGACAGGGTCATGCCCGGATTCTTAGACTGGTTCGTGATGATGAACATCCGTTCAATAGGTTGAACGATCGATATTTCAACCCATTCGGCGGTGTAACGCAATAAGGCGCCCGATCCGCGGATCGGCCTGCGCTATCCCAGACGAGAAAGGAAGGCATTCCATGACGATTCAATTGAAGGACGCGTCACTGTTGAAACGGCAGGGCCACATCGGCGGCCAATGGGTGGATGCGGAGGGCAAAGGGCAGTTCGACGTCACCAATCCGGCCAATGGCGAAATCGTCGCCCGGATCGCCGACATGGGTGCGGCGGAGACGCGCCGGGCGATCGATGCGGCCAACCAGGCGTTGCCTGGGTGGCGCGGCAAGACCGCCAAGGAGCGTTCGGCGATCCTGCGCCGGTGGTACGAGCTGCTGATCGCCAACACCGATGATCTCGCGATGCTGATGACGATCGAGCAGGGCAAGCCGCTCGCCGAGGCGAAAGGCGAGGTGGCCTATGGCGCCGCTTTCGTCGAGTGGTTCGCCGAGGAGGGCAAGCGCGCCTATGGGGATTGGATTCCGACGGTAGCGAACGACCGGCGGATCCTGTCGATCAAGCAGCCGGTTGGCGTCTGCGCGGCGATCACGCCGTGGAACTTCCCGCTGGCGATGATCACCCGCAAGATGGCGCCGGGTCTGGCGGTCGGCTGCACGTTCGTGCTGAAGCCGGCCGAGGCGACACCGCTGACGGCGCTGGCGGCCGTCGCGCTGGCCGAGCAGGCGGGGATGCCGGCGGGTGTCATCAATATCATCATTGGCAGCGGCGACAAGTCTCCTGAGATCGGGCTCGAAATGTGTACGAACCCGGTCGTGCGCAAGGTGACGTTCACCGGATCCACCGAGGTCGGGCGGATCCTGCTGCGGCAGTCGGCCGATACCGTGAAGAAGGTGTCGATGGAACTGGGCGGCAACGCGCCATTCCTGGTGTTCGACGATGCGGACCTGGATGCGGCGGTCGAAGGGGCGCTAGCCAGCAAGTATCGCAACGCCGGGCAAACCTGCGTCTGCGCGAACCGCATCTATGTGCAGGATAGCGTCTACGACGAGTTCGCGAAGCGCTTTGCGGACAAGGTCTCGAAAATGAAGGTCGGCCCCGGGATCGAGGCCGACGTCCAGATTGGCCCGTTGATTGAACCGGCGGCGGTCGAGAAAGTCGAAAGCCACGTTGCGGATGCGCTGGCTCATGGGGCCAAGGTCAGGCTCGGCGGCAAGCGGCATGCACTGGGTGGGCTGTTCTTCGAACCCACGGTGCTGACCGAGGTGACGCCTGCGATGCGCATCGCCAGGGAGGAGACCTTCGGGCCGGTGGCGCCGCTGTTCCGGTTCAAGACCGAGGCGGAGGCGATCGAGCTGGCCAATGCGACCGAGTTCGGGCTCGCCTCTTACTTCTACTCGCGCGATATCGGACGCGTGTTCCGCGTGGCGGAGGCCATCGAATCGGGTATGGTCGGCGTCAATGTCGGCATCATGGCCAACGAGGTCGCTCCGTTTGGCGGGGTCAAGCAATCTGGCTTGGGTCGTGAAGGATCCAGGTACGGAATCGATGATTTCCTCGAGATCAAGTACATCTGTCTCGGCGGCATGCAATAAGGCCGTTTGGATTGAGCGGGACGCTGATCGCGTTCCCGTGGATTCGATGAGTTGGTGCGCTGCCGATTGTTTCGATGTTCGTCCCGCAACCGTCGTTATTGGCAGCCGAATCGAAGCCGGCCGCATCGTCAGGCGAAAGCGACAGCCGAATTTCATTGAGGCCGGGTGACCAGACAGTTGTGTCGCCGGCCGGGGCGCTGCGCGGAGTTCTGTCGCGATGGTGCGCCGGAGATGGCCAACGGGAAAAATTGAGGCTTAGCCTGAAGGGGTACCGGATGTGCTTTGGGGGCGTCGTTCGGTGCCTGAGCCGATAGCAGTGGAGCGCCTTGCCGTCTGGACGAGCTTGAGCGAGTTTTTTGGACACCGGGTTATCGGATAGCGATCTGCGCCGGATCGCCGGCGCGCTTCGCGCGTCGCCATTTGATCCTGCTGAAGTCGAGCGCATATTGCGGGACGAAGTCATGCCTGCGTTCGGCCTCAACCTCGCTTCGATCGCTGGAGACTGGATACCGTGGACCGAGGGCAGTATTCGCATGATCATGGAGCGCTCGTGACATAGACACCGTGTTAGCCGATGGCTCGCGCGTGTCGCTGCCTTTTTCCGTTGGCGTGTGATTCGGTCTGATTGGCGGCGCATAAGGGCCATGCTGCAGTGATCGTGGCCATCGCGGCCTGAGGAGCATGACGCGTATGGCAACGATAACTGGATTGCTTCCGCGATCGCGTGATCGCACGGGGGAAGCGGCTTCCGGGGTGTCAGAGAGCTTCAGGCGCGCTCTGAATGGGTTGTGCTGTCTTATGCGCCGTCTTCGGTAGCCCATGGGCCAGAGCATAGGAATCGGTTTCACGTGAAACAACGAGCTTGGAAGCGCAGATGTAACGGCAACGGAGTACGTCCGGCTAGCGTGCAAGCGAGGTGAGGCCGTGTGACTACGGCATTCGAGCTTGTGCCGCTCGCCGCGATATGGGGGAGATAGGCCGCTACAGCTATATCAGTCGATTGCAGGCGCTCTGACCATCGCGTTATGTGAAGTGATTCTTCTCCAGGATTCCATCACCGGAGGGTGATTGCTTTCATCAGCTAAGGCAAGAATGCCTGCTTGGCGTGGGTGCGATATGGACGATTTCGTGAGGAGATTGAAGGCAGATCGGGCTCACTGGGAGAATGAGGCGTCGGCCTGGGTTGTTTCACGTGAAACAGCGTGCGTAGTAGCTCGGCAGAGGATTTTTCCTGAATGTCGGTAGCGACTGCGCTGGAGATCAGGCTGACTCGGTCTTGTCAGTTTGGTCGGTCCGGGCGGCAGGTAGGAACTATTGGATAGGCCGAGATTGAACGCTCTGAGCGATTCGCTACAGCGCCAACGTGCCGTTTCACGTGAAACTATCGAGTAGGAAGCTCAGCCCGTGCTGTGGTGGTAGCCGCGAAAGACACACGCCCTGTCTCGGCACAGGCCCCGCCGTGGAGGCAATATCAAGGCAAAGGAGGGCGATGAGGGCGCATGAGAATGGCGATAAACAACAAAAATCGAACCCCGTCGCAGCGGCGCGGTGAAGAGGACGCCTGAATAGCCCGCACGATCTCCCCCAGGATAGCTGGAACGCGAGTGTCCTCCAGCTCCATATCGATGCTCAGCACGGACACCGCGCCAGATCGAAAGGGCAACGGCAATGAGTATGCCGATCAAGGCCTGCGGTTGGCGCGAAAGCGGCGCCATCCCAAGCGGACCGCTATGAAGAGTCCGCCGCTTCCCACCAGCAGTGCGGGAAGCACGATCTCCAAAAACACTGGAAGATCCGTGTTCGCCGTGTTGCCGATCTGCCGAAGGGTGCCGATGAACAATCCATAGAGGCACCAGGCGACTGCTGCCACCCCGACCCACGGCTGTGCACGAGGCCAACGCTCGGCGCGCCAAATGAGGAGAATGGAAATGGGAACGGCAAACCAGAAGAGCATGATGATGGTCGGACGATGAGGTGCCAACCCTAGTGTAGGGCAGTGACAGGCCGGTTGTGCAATTCGGGCAAGCCGCCTGCCTCAGCTGGGTGCAGCGGTACTTCGAGTCTCTCGGTTCACATGAAAAGAAACCATTCAAATCCATCGCCGTGCCTCAATGCTTGTCGTGGGTCTTGCCATGACACCCATGCTTCGCTGCACAAGCGCGAATGGGGCTGCGTCCGAGTTCGATCCTGAAACGAACAGGCTTCAAGCCGTCGTGCTCACTGTTCGTCCTCCCCGCATCGAAGCGGGTCGCATATAATCAATACTTTCCCGTGGTCGGTCTTTTCGCGCACGTCATCCGCTGCGGATATCGTCGCGCAGGGCTGCGATGGCAGTCAACCGCGATGTCTTCTTCGTGACCGGCATCTGCGGAGCATTGTTTCCGATCCCGCTGCGCGCCTTCGTCTTCCGTCCCCGATCCTGGTAGTCGGTTGGCGTGTTCCCATGCTCGAGAGTGCATTCGATGTGGTATCCCGATTCCTTTGACGTAATCGTGGTCGGCGGCGGCCACGCCGGCGCGGAGGCGGCGTTGGCGTCGGCGCGGGTCGGTGCTCGCACGCTGCTGCTGACGCACAACATCGAGACCTTGGGTCAGATGTCCTGCAACCCGTCGATCGGCGGCATCGGCAAGGGCCACCTGGTCAAGGAGATCGATGCGTTGGGTGGCGCGATGGCAGCCGCGACCGACGAGGCGGGCATCCAATTCCGCATTCTCAATTCGAGCAAAGGTCCGGCCGTCCGTGCGACACGCGCGCAGGCTGATCGTGTGCTCTATCGCCAAGCGATGCGCACACGGTTGGAAAACCAGCCCAATCTATGGCTGTTCCAACAGGCCGTCGATGATCTGGTGCTCGAAGGCGATCGCGTCGTCGGCGCCGTCACGCAGCTCGGCATCCGGTTTCGTGCGCGGGCAGTCGTGCTGACGGCCGGAACATTCCTGAACGGGCTCGTCCATGTCGGGCTCGCCAACTACTCGGCCGGCCGTGCCGGGGATCCGCCGGCCGTATCGCTCGCCCATCGGCTGCGCGAGTTGCAGCTCCCGCAAGGACGGCTGAAGACCGGAACCCCTCCGCGCATCGACGGTCGGACGATCGATTTCTCGCGCTGCGAAGAGCAACCGGGCGATCTGGATCCGGTGCCGGTCTTCTCGTTCCTTGGCGATCCGAGCCAGCATCCGCGCCAACTGCCCTGTTGGATCACGCATACGAACGCTGCGACGCACGAGATCATTCGTTCAGGCCTGGATCGCTCGCCGATGTACACCGGAGTCATCGAAGGTGTCGGACCTCGCTACTGCCCGTCGGTCGAGGACAAGATCCACCGCTTCGCGGACAAGGCCTCGCACCAGGTGTTCCTGGAGCCCGAAGGGCTGAACACGCACGAGGTCTATCCGAACGGTATCTCGACAAGCTTGCCATTCGATGTACAGATGGCGCTGGTGCGGTCGATCGCCGGGCTGGAGAACGCGCATATCCTGCGGCCCGGCTATGCGATCGAGTACGACTATTACGATCCGCGCAGCCTGAAGCGTTCGCTGGAAAGCAAGGTCATCCAGGGCCTGTTCCTGGCCGGCCAGATCAATGGCACGACCGGTTACGAGGAGGCGGCGGCGCAAGGGCTGCTGGCTGGTATCAACGCCGCTCGCCAGGTGTCTGATCGCGATCCGTGGACGCCGCGCCGGGACCAGGCGTATATCGGGGTGTTGATCGATGATCTGACGACCGTTGGCGTGACCGAACCGTATCGGATGTTCACGAGCCGCGCCGAGTATCGTTTGAGCCTGCGCGAAGACAATGCCGATCTGCGCCTGACCGAGATCGGCCGCGAGCTTGGCTGCGTCGACGATGCTCGCTGGGACAGTTTCTGTCGCAAACGTGATGCGATCTTCGCCGAAACGCAGCGATTGAAGTCCACTTGGGTCAACCCGGCTACACTGCCGGCAGATCGCGCAATCGCGGTACTGGGTCAACCGATAGAACGTGAATACTCACTATTCAATCTGCTGAGCCGCCCGCCGATTCGCCATGCCGCATTGGTGGGCCTGATGGGGGAACCGATCGCCCAGGATCCGCAGGTTGTCGAACAAGTCGAGATCCAGGCCAAGTACGCCGGTTATATCGATCGCCAGCAGCAGGAAGTAGCTCGCCAAGAGGCCAATGAGGCGCTGGCGATTCCGACCGATTTCGATTACGCGGCCGTCCGAGGCCTGTCGGCCGAGGTACGGCAGAAGCTGACCCGCCAGCAGCCGGAGACCGTTGGCCAAGCCTCGCGGATCTCGGGTGTCACGCCTGCCGCGATCTCGATCCTGCTCGTCTACCTGAAGAAGCGCCTGCTCGACCCGCGTGCCGCCTGACGCCGTCCCCCTTCCCGCCACTGCCGCCGACCTCGCGGATCAGCTCGATCGATCGCTGGAAGCGCTGGCTCTGCCGCTGCCGCCCGCCGCGCGACGGCAGTTGATCGACTACCTGGATCTGATGCGCAAGTGGAACCGCGTGTACAACCTGACCGCGATCCGCGATCCGCGGCAGATGCTGATCCAGCACGTCGTCGACAGCCTGGCCATTATCGCCCCGCTGCGCAACGCGTTGGCGGATCGGCCGCAGCCGTTGGTCGTCGATGTCGGCAGCGGGGCCGGGGTGCCGGGCATCCCGTTGGCAATCGCCTGGCCGGCCCTGCACGTGACGATGGTCGAGCCGGTCGGCAAGAAGGCCGCGTTCATCCAGCAGGCGATCGGCGCGCTCGGGCTCGCGGCCAGTGCCAGCGTCGCGCAGTGCCGGGTCGAGCAGTGGCGCCAATCGCCGCTGTTGAGACAGCGCGTGCGCGGTGCGCCGCACCCGCTGTCGGAACGGCCGCCGGACCTGATCGTCAGCCGCGCATTCGCATCGCTCGCCGATTTCGCGACCGCGATCGACGGCTTGGCCGGACCGGACACGCGCGTCGCGGCGATGAAGGGCGCGTGGCCTGGCGACGAGGTCGACGATCTGCCGGCGGGTTGGTCGATCGATACCGCGCTGCCGTTGATCGTGCCCGGACTGGACGCGCGGCGACACCTGATCTTGATGAGCCGGAGCGGCTGATGGCACGCATATTCGTGATCGCCAACCAGAAGGGCGGCGTGGGCAAGACGACGACCTCGGTCAACCTGGCCGCCGCGCTGGCGCGCCTGGACCAGCGCGCGCTGCTGGTCGACCTCGATCCGCAGGGCAACGCGACGATGGGCAGCGGCATCGACAAGCGCGGGTTGGCGCGGTCGGTGTACCAGGTGCTGATCGGCGAATGCGGCGTCGCCGAGGCCACGCAGTGCTCGCCGAGCGGACAGTACGACATCCTGCCGGCCAATCGCGAGCTGGCCGGTGCCGAAGTCGAACTGGTCGGCGTCGATCGGCGCGAGACGCGGCTGAAGGACGCGTTGGCACGCGTCGACGAGCAGTACGATTTCATACTGATCGATTGCCCGCCTTCGCTGTCGATGCTCACGCTCAACGGCTTCTGCGCGGCGCATGGCGTCATCATTCCGATGCAATGCGAGTATTTCGCGCTCGAGGGCCTGTCGGACCTGGTCAACACGATCAAGAAAGTTCACGCCAATTTCAACCCCGATCTCAGCGTGATCGGGCTGTTGCGCGTGATGTTCGACCCGCGCGTCACGCTGACGCAGCAGGTATCCACGCAGCTCGAGCAGCACTTCGGCGACAAGGTGTTCAAGACGCTGATCCCGCGTAACGTCCGATTGGCCGAGGCGCCCAGCTATGGTCAACCCGGCGTCGTCTTCGATCCGCAGTCCAAAGGCGCCAAGGCGTACATGGATTTTGGCGCCGAACTGGTCGAGCGCCTCGGCAACCCACCCGTCTGACCCATCAAGATGAGCAAACCCAAAGGCCTGGGGCGTGGACTCGGCGCGCTGCTGGGCGACGACAAGCCCGATCTGATCCTCGCGCCCGCTACGGAAGAGCCGCCGCGCGAACTCGCGCTCGGCCGCCTGCAGCCAGGCCGCTACCAGCCGCGCACGCGGATGGACGAGACCGCGCTGCAGGAGTTGGCCGCGTCGATCCGCACGCACGGTCTGATGCAGCCGATCGTCGTGCGCCCGCTGGACGGCCCCTTGCGCCCCGGCGACGCGCAGCAGCGCTTCGAGATCATCGCCGGCGAACGGCGCTATCGCGCCGCGAAGCTCGCCTCGCTCGCGCAGGTGCCGGTCATCGTGCGCGAGGTGCCCGACGAATCCGCATTGGCGCTCGCGCTGATCGAGAACATCCAGCGCGAGGACCTGAATCCGCTCGAAGAAGCGCAGGCGATCCGCCGGCTGCTCGACGAGTTCGACTACACGCACGAGCAGGCATCCGAAGCGATCGGCCGATCGCGCAGCGCCACGTCGAACCTGCTGCGCCTGCTGAACCTGGCCGACAGCGTGCAGACGATGCTGCTCGCCGGCGACCTGGACATGGGCCATGCCCGCGCGCTGCTCGCGCTCGAACGCGGCGAGCAGGTGATGGTCGCGCAGGAGGTCGTGCAGCGGCGCCTGTCGGTGCGCGAGACCGAGAAGCTCGTCGCGCTGCGCGCCGCGCAGGCCAATGTCGCGAACCAGGGCGGCACGTCCGCGTCCGGCATGGCGCGTCCACACGCGATCGACCGTGACGTCGAACGCCTGCGCGAGCGGCTGTGCGAGGCGCTCGCCGCCGACGTCAAGCTGCAGCCGAACCGGCGGGGCGGCGGCAAGTTGACGATCAATTTCGTCGATGCCGAGCAGTTCGAGGGTGTGCTGGGCCGGCTCGGCGTGAGCCTGGACGGCAGCGACGCTTAGCGCGAACGGATCCGCACTCCCAGGCCTCTCGGCGCGGGGGCGATCTTAGCGTTAACAGGCCCTAGATCCCGCGCGGCTTGCGCAGACCGTCGAGCCGGTCGATCGACGTCACCGGGATCGACTGGATCTCGCCGTCCTTCAGGACTTGCAGCGTGATCGTCGTGCCCGCCGGCCCGCTGTCCCAGAGCTTGCGATAGAACGCTTCCTGCCCGCGGATCTTCTCGTGTCCGATGCCCACGATCACGTCGCCGGCGCGCAGCCCCGCCGCCTCGGCGGGCCCTTCGCGCGCCACGCGAGAGACGATCACATTGCCCCGCACGTCCTCGGTGCTGACGCCCAGCCACGGCTGGGGCGGTGACGAACGCCGGCCGCGCGCGATCAGGTCCGGCAGCACGGGCTTGACCAGGTCGACCGGCACGAACAGGTTGCCGGGCACGCCCCGGCGATCCGTCGCCGCGTCGTCGACGATCAGCGACCCGATGCCGACGAGCCGGCCGTCGGCCGCGATCAGCGCCGCGCCGCTCCAGTTGTGGACCGGCGGAAACGTGTAGATCGCCCGGTCGATCATGTACTCCCAACTGCCGGTGAAGCGCTTGCGCGAGATCACGCGCACCTCGGTCGCCTCGGGCTCGTCGTGGCCCTGCGTCCAGACGGCCGCGCGTTCGCCGATGGCGTCCGCATCGCCGAGTGCCAGCACGCGCCCGCTGATCGGCACCAGCGTGCGCACCAGGCCGAAGCCCGACGCCGCGTCATAAGCGGCGACCGCGCCCGGCACGCGCTTACCGTTGCTCGTCGTCACATCGACCATGTCGGCCTCGAGGACCAGATAGCCGATCGTCAGCACCAGCCGGTCGCCGATGATCACGCCCGAGCCGCTGCGCCGGGTGCCCAGCGTTTCGGCGCTGGTCGCGTCGTCGGCGATGCGCGTTTCGATGCCGACGATCGACGTGCGGAAACGCGCCGGATCACCGGCGTCCACGGACTCGCGCGGCGTGGAGGGCGGCGGAACCGCGACGTCGGCCTGCGCATGGCCGGCGGCCGGTGCCGCGGCCAGACCGATCGCCAGGGCCATGACCCCGATCGACTTCGCGCCCATGCCTCCAGAGATAAGCATTTTCATGATTTCCTCGCGTCGTCGCCTCGGGCTCGCCGCATTCTTTCATCGGGTCCGCGATCGAACAAGGAACGTCCGCTTTGCGTAAGGTCCATTTGACCGCGTCAATGCAGTCCCCGTACAATCCAACGGCTTTGCCCACTGCGGTTCTGTGTTTGATGTTCATCGCCATCGCTCTGCAGTGTTCCGCGATCCTGCTGCTCGCCCTCGTCGTGGGCGGCTGGGTCGATTGGCCAAGCGCCCGGTCCGTGGTGCTTGGGGGTGGGGCGGCAATCATTCCGAACGGTCTGTTCGCAATGCGACTGGCGGTTCAGCGGGGGCGCACACCGGAATCCTATCCGGTGATCTTCATCCTCGGTGAATTCGTCAAAATCGGTCTCACGATCGCATTGCTCGCGGCCATCATCCGTTACGCTGGCGACGTTCGCTGGCTATGGCTGATGATCGGGTTGATCGTCGCACTGCAAGTCCCGCTGTTCGCCGCCTTCCTGCCCGGAACGCGCAATAAGCGGAGCCCGCTCTCGTAAAGCAATCGGACACGCCCCCGGACCTGAAGACACCGCCGTATCGCATGGCGATACCGCACTTCGTCGCCGGGTGTGCATGGATAATCGCACCCCCGGCGGACCCGCAGGGTCCCGCAACCGACGCAAGCACTGAAGAACATGGCCGACGCTTCCCACGCACCGACCGCATCCGAATACATCGTCCACCACTTGACTCACCTGAACACCTCGGGTGAGCCGCAAGCGAAGATCGTCGATTTCACGCTGATCAATCTGGACACCGTGGTCTGGTCAGTGGTCACGGCCGTGCTCGCCGCGTTCGTCATGTGGCTGGCCGCCCGTCGCGTGCATTCGGGCGTGCCGACGCGCTTCACCAGTGCCGTCGAATCGCTGATCGAATTCGTCCATGAGCAGGCCCGTTCGATCGTGCACGGCGACGTGCGCAACATCGCGCCGCTGGCGCTGACGGTCTTCGTCTGGGTCGTGCTGATGAACTGCCTGGACTTCCTGCCGGTCGACCTGCCCGGCAAGGTGCTCGCGTGGCTGGGTCTCGACCACGCGATCCACTATCACCGCATCGTGCCGACGGCCGACCTGAACGCCACGCTCGGCATGTCGCTGGTCGTCATTCTGGCGTCGATCTACTACGGCATCAAGGCCAAGCATACTGGCGGCTTCGTCGCCGAGCTGTTCTCGGCCCCGTTCGGCAAGAGCATCTTCCTCGCGCCGTTCAACTTCCTGCTGCAGATGGTCGAATACCTGGCCCGCTTCGTGTCGCTGGGCATGCGGTTGTTCGGCAACATGTACGCTGGCGAGCTCGTGTTCCTGCTGATCGCCCTGCTGGGCGCCACCGCGACGCTCTGGGGCTCGGGCCTGCACTTCGGCCTGGGGCTGGTCTGGGCGATCTTCCACATCCTGATCGTGACCCTGCAAGGCTTCATCTTCATGATGTTGACGCTGGTCTACATTGGTCAGGCCCACGAAGGTCACTAAGCCACCACCTGACGTCTCGGGGTTGTCCGCCGCCTGATCCCGTCGCCGACGGGTCGGCGGCGATCGGCGCGCGGGCGTGCCGCTGAGGCCCCTTCACCGAATCACCGTTTCTCACCACAACGAATCGAACAGATTCAATTCTCACTAGGAGTCAACATGACCAACGTCGCTCTGGTTGCCATCGCTTGCGGTTTGATCATCGGGCTGGGTGCCCTGGGTGCCTGTATCGGTATCGCGCTGATGGGCGGAAAATACATGGAAAGCGCGGCCCGCCAACCCGAACTGATGGAACGCCTGCAGACCAAGATGTTCCTGCTGGCCGGTCTGATCGACGCGGCGTTCCTGATCGGTGTCGGTATCGCGATGATGTTCGCGTTCGCGAACCCGTTCGTGGGCTGAGTGAAAGCAGTCAGCGTCATGTGCGGCCGGTCGTCTGTCGATCGTGCCTTGCGTGCCGTGCCGTCCACCGGACGGATCCCTCGCCTTATCGACTTACTTCAGATTGAAGGGAGCTCGTCGTGAACCTTAACGCGACGCTCATCGTGCAGATGATCGTGTTCGCCGCCTTGTGGTGGTTCGTCGCCAGATTCATCTGGCCGCCGATCACCAAGGCGCTGGACGACCGCAACAAGCGCATCGCCGATGGACTGGCAGCGGCCGATACCGCCAAGTCCGAACTGGCGGCCGCCCACCGGCGGGTCGACGAAGAAATCAAGCAGGCGCGCAACAGTGCCGCCGAAGTGCGTACCGGAGCCGAACGCCAGGCTTCGCAACTGATCGACGAGGCGCGCGCAGAAGCCGCGCGAATCGTTGCCGCCGCCAAGAAGGCCGCCGAGGACGAAGCCGCCCTCGCTGCCCAGCGCGCCAAGGATCAGTTGCGTGAGCAGGTGGCCGGGTTGGCCGTGTCGGGCGCTTCGCGGATCCTGCGGCGCGAGATCGACGCCGGCAAGCATGCCGACCTGCTGTCGCAGCTCAAGAACGAGTTGAAGTAAGCGCCATGGCCGAGTCACTCACCATCGCTCGTCCGTACGCGGAGGCGGCGTTCAAGCTGGCCCGGGATCTGAACGATCTGACGGGCTGGTCCGACGCGCTCGAACGCCTGACGGCCGTCGCGCAGGCGTCCGCGCCGCTGGACCTGATCGGCAACCCGAACCTGTCGATCGACCAGGTCGCGGGCGTGGTCGCCGACGCGGCCGGCCAGCTCACCCCGCAGCAGGCCAACTTCGTCAAGGTGCTCGCGCAGAACGAGCGCCTGTCCGTGCTGCCCGAGATCGCGCAGATGTATCGGCAACTGCGCCATCAGCACGAGCAGGTGCTCGACGCCGAAGTGACGTCGGCCTACCCGGTCTCCGAGCAGCAGGCGGCGGACATCCGCGGCGTACTCGAAGCCAAATACGGCAAGAAGGTCGAGATCACGACCCGCGTCGATCCCGAGTTGATCGGCGGTGTGTCGATCCGGATCGGCGATGAGGTGATCGACGCCTCGGTTCGCGGCAAGCTGGCTCAGCTGGCCACCGCGCTGACCGCCCACTAAACATCAGGAGAAATCTCATGCAGTTGAATCCGGCTGAGATCAGCGAACTACTCAAGAGCAAGATCGAGAACCTGCAGACGCAGGCGGATACGAAGAACCAGGGGACGGTGGTTTCGGTCACCGACGGCATCTGCCGCATCCACGGGCTGTCGAACGTGATGCAGGGCGAGATGATCGAGTTCCCCGGCGGCATCTTCGGCCTGGCGCTGAACCTCGAGCGCGACTCGGTCGGCGCCGTGGTGCTGGGCGAGTACGAGACCATCTCCGAGGGCGATACCGTCAAGTCGACGGGCCGGATTCTCGAAGTGCCGGTCGGCCCCGAGCTGATCGGCCGCGTCGTCAATTCGCTGGGCCAGCCGATCGACGGCAAGGGTCCGATCAACGCGAAGAAGACCGACGTCATCGAGAAGGTCGCGCCGGGCGTCATCGCGCGCCAGTCGGTGTCGCAGCCGGTGCAGACCGGGCTCAAGTCGATCGACGCGATGGTGCCGGTGGGCCGTGGCCAGCGCGAGTTGATCATCGGTGACCGCCAGACCGGCAAGACCGCTGTCGCCATCGACACGATCATCAACCAGAAGGGCAAGGGCGTCTATTGCGTCTACGTCGCGATCGGGCAGAAGGCTTCGACGATCAACAACGTCGTGCGCAAGCTCGAAGAGCTGGGCGCGATGGATTACACGATCGTCGTGGCCGCCGCCGCGTCCGACTCGGCGGCGATGCAGTACATCGCCGCATATTCGGGCTGCACGATGGGCGAGTACTTCCGTGACATCGGCGAAGACGCGCTGATCGTCTATGACGACTTGTCCAAACAGGCCGTCGCCTACCGTCAGGTCTCGCTGCTGCTGCGTCGCCCGCCGGGCCGTGAAGCGTTCCCGGGCGACGTGTTCTACCTGCACTCGCGTCTGCTCGAACGTGCGGCGCGCGTCAATGCCGAGCACATCGAGAAGATCACCAACGGCGCCGTCAAGGGCAAGACCGGCTCGCTGACCGCGCTGCCGATCATCGAGACGCAAGCCGGCGACGTGTCCGCGTTCGTGCCGACCAACGTGATCTCGATCACCGATGGCCAGATCTTCCTGGAAACCGACCTGTTCAACGCCGGCATCCGTCCCGCGATCAACGCCGGTATCTCGGTGTCGCGCGTCGGTGGCGCCGCGCAGACCGACATCATCAAGAAGCTCGGCGGCGGCGTGCGTCTGGCGCTCGCGCAGTACCGCGAGCTGGCCGCGTTCGCGCAGTTCGCGTCCGACCTCGACGATGCGACCCGCAAGCAGCTCGAGCGCGGCCGCCTGGTCACCGAACTGATGAAGCAGCCGCAGTACCAGCCGATGCAGGTCTGGGAAATGGCGCTGACGCTGTTCGCGGTCAACAACGGCTACTTCGACGACGTCGACGTGTCCAAGGCGCTGGACGCCGAGCGCGCGCTGCGCGAGTTCGCGAAGTCCAAGTACGGCGCGCTGGTCGACGAGATCGAGCGCGACAAGAAGTTCAGCAAGGACGTCGAGGCCAAGCTGAATGACATGGTCAAGGACTTCAAGAAGACGGGCGCGTATTGATCGCGTATTGATCGTTGTTCGAGGCGGCCGACCCCGTGGGGTGGCCGTTCGTTGACGGACATCCGAGACGGTTCAAGGACTGATATGGCGGGAAGCAAAGAGATCCGGACGAAGATCAAGAGCGTGCAGAACACGCGCAAGATCACCAAGGCGATGGAGATGGTCGCCGCGTCCAAGATGCGCAAGGCGCAGGACCGGATGCGCAATGCCCGTCCCTATGCGGACAAGGTACGGCAGATCGCCTCGCACCTGGCGGCCGCCAATCCCGAGTACCGCCATCCGTACCTGGGTAACGATTCGCAGGCCAACAAGGTCGGCATCATCGTCGTCACGACCGACAAGGGACTGTGCGGCGGCATGAACACCAACGTGCTGCGCGCCGTCACCAACCGCTTGCGCGAACTCGAAGCCGCCGGCACCAAGGCGCAGATGACCGCGATCGGCAACAAGGGCCTGGGATTCATGAGCCGGATCGGCGCCAACGTGGTCTCGCAGGTCACCCAGCTCGGCGACACGCCGCACCTCGAGAAGCTGATCGGCCCGATCAAGGTGCAGCTCGACGCTTATGAGAAGGGCGAGGTCAAGGCGGTCTATCTGGGCTATACGCGCTTCGTCAACACGATGAAGCAGGAGCCCGTGCTCGAACAGTTGCTGCCGCTGCCCGAGGGCGCGCTGGAAAAGGGCAACAAGGTCACGCAAACCTGGGACTACCTGTACGAACCCGATGCCAAGACCGTGCTCGACGAGCTGCTGGTGCGCTACATCGAAGCGCTGGTCTACCAGGCCGTCGCCGAGAACATGGCGTCCGAGCAGAGTGCACGGATGGTCGCGATGAAAGCCGCGTCCGACAACGCGAAGAAGGTCATCGACGATCTGCAGCTCACGTACAACAAGGCGCGCCAGGCGGCGATCACCAAGGAGCTGTCCGAGATCGTCGGCGGCGCCGCGGCGGTCTGAGGCCCGCTCCCGACACGAAGGATTCAGCGCCGCAGGCCTGCAGGCCCTGCGCGCCAACGAGCAAGAACTGAGGACAAACAAATGGCACAAGGTGAAATCGTTCAGTGCATCGGAGCGGTGGTCGACATCCAGTTCCCCCGTGATGCGATGCCGAAGATCTATGACGCGCTGACGCTCGCCGATACCGGCGATTCGCTGGCCGAGAAAGGGCTGACCTTCGAAGTGCAGCAGCAGCTCGGCGACGGCGTCGTCCGCACGATCGCGATGGGCTCCAGCGATGGTCTGCGCCGCGGCATGCCGGTCACCAACACCGGCGCCGGCATCAGCGTGCCGGTCGGCAATGCGACGCTGGGTCGCATCATGGACGTGCTCGGCCGTCCGATCGACGA
>JAKPAM010000065.1 GCA_029779435.1 Pseudomonadota bacterium
GGCTGGTCGCCCGCAGGCGGTTCCCCGCAGCCCACATCGCTCACCGGCACCGCTCAGGCTGACCGCCTTTTCCTGGGCGCGGCCGGCGGCACGCTCAACGGGCAGGGCGGTGATGATACGCTGTTCGGCAGCGGCAGCGGCGATGCCATCAACGGAGGCGATGGCCGCGATGCACTGAGCGGCGGCGCAGGCAACGACACGGTGGACGGCGGCCTTGGCGACGACGTGCTCGACGGCGGCCTTGGCGACGATATCCTGCGTGGCGGCGACGGCAACGACCGCATTACCGACAGTGGTGGCAACGACACGATCGAGGGCGGCGCCGGCAACGATTCGATCGTCCTTGTCCGCAATCGGGTGCTGGACGCATCGTTGCGCTACTTCGATACGGTGACCATAGACGCCGGCTCCGGCGACGACAGCGTCGACTTCCTTTACGAAGGCAGCGCCGATGTCGGGTACCGCTTCATCGAGACGGCGCTTTCGGTCGACCTGGGCGGGGGCGACGATCTTTTTCGCTCGGGCAACACTTACGGCACGACAGTACTGACGCTCGGCGCAGGGCGAGACCAGGTGGAACTGGGCGCGCTTGTCGTCATCACCGATTTCGCGGCCGGCCCCGCCGGCGACGAGATCGACATCGGGCGGTCGCTGCTCGGCACGGTGGGATGGGACGGCTCGGCCAGTCCCTTCGTCACCGGCCACTTGCGGCTGCTTCAGGTCGGCGCCGATACGCTGGTGGCGCGCGATTATGATGGCGTCCAGGGCGACGACAGCCTGCAGATCCTGGCCGTTCTCAGGAATGTCCAGGCAAGCGCGCTGACAGCGGAGAACTTCCTAGGCTATGCGCCAAACCTGTCACCGCTCACCGGCCGGACCATCACTGGCACGACCGGAAACGACACGCTGCGCGACACCGCCGGCGACGATACGATAAACGGGCTGGACGGCGATGACATCCTGTCCGGTGGACGCGGCGCCGACACCATCGACGGCGGCGCAGGCAACGACACGATCGAGGGCGGGCTGGGCAGCGACACGCTGATCGGGGGGAGCGGCGACGACCGTCTGAGCGACACCGGCGGAGGCTCCGACAACGTTGCG
>JAKPAM010000040.1 GCA_029779435.1 Pseudomonadota bacterium
TCGATCGCGTCGAGCAGCTGCTCGGCCTCCTGCGTGACCAGGGGCACGCCGTCGATCGCCACCACCTGCAGCGCCCCGTGGGCCTGGTGGACCGCAGCGCGCGCGGCGCGCAGCGCGGCACGATCCTCGGAGTCGGATTCGAGCTGCGCCTCGATGTGGCGCTCGGCCTGCGCAAACGCCTCGCGGATCTCGCCGAGGCACCAGGAAAGGGTCACGAGATCCGCGGACATGGCTGTTCCCTGATCCACTTACGAAACCTTGAAGCGCGACACCGAACTCTTCAGTTCCTGCGCGAGCTCGGAGAGTTGACGGATCGATCCCGCGGTCTGCAGCGTACCTTCGCTGGTCTGCTCGGTGACGAGCAGGATCCGCTGGATCGAGTGGGCGACGGTGCCGGCGGACGTGGCCTGTCGCGACGTGGTGTCGGAGAAGTCCTCGATCAGCTCGGCGAGCTGGGTCGACACCCGGCCGATCTCGCCGAGTGCGCGCCCGGCCTCGTCGGACAGGCGCGTGCCTTCGACCACGCCCTGCGTGCTGCGCTCCATCGCGATGACCGCATCCTGCGTGTCGGTCTGGATGGTCTTGATCAGCGCGGCGATCTGCTTGGTCGCCTCCGCCGAGCGCTCGGCCAGCCGCGGCACCTCCTCGGCGACGACGGTGAAGCCGCGCCCCGCCTCGCCGGCGGACGCCGCCTGGATCGCCGCATTCAGCGCCAGAACGTTGGTCTGCTCGGTGATGTCCGAGATCAGCTCGACGATCTCGCCGATCTCCTGCGACGACTCGCCCAGCCGCTTGATGCGCTTGGCGGTCTCCTGGATCTGGTCGCGGATGCCGTTCATGCCGGTGATCGCGTTCTGCACGGCCCGTGCGCCGTCCTCGGAGGCGGCCAGCGAATGCCGTGCGACGTTCGCGGACTCGGACGCACGCGCCGAAACCTCGTTGATCTGCTGCGCCATGCGCAGCACCGACTCGCCGGTCTCGCGGATCTCGCGCGACTGCTGCTCGGACGCCGCCTGCAGGCTGGAGGCGATCATCTGCGCCTTCGACGATGCCTCGTTCACCATCTCGGCCGTGGTGTTGATGCGCGAGACGAGGTTGCGCAGCTCCTCGACGGTGTAGTTGACCGAGTCGGCGATCGCGCCGGTGATGTCCTCGGACACCGTGGCCTGGATCGTGAGGTCGCCGTCGGCCACCTCCTGGAGCTCGTTCATCAGCCGCAGGATCGCCGCCTGGTTCTGGTCGTTGGCGCGCTTGGCCTCCTGCTCCAGACGCTCTGCCTCGTGCCGCTGCCGTTCGGCCTGCTCGGTACGCGCCGCGCTGTCGCCCAGGTAGGCCTGCACGAGCCCCAGCGCCGACAGCAGCGCGAGGCTTGCGAAGAACAGCACGACCCAGAGGTTCCAGCCGCGTCCGGACTCGGCCGACTGCAGCTGCCGCTGGATCAGCTCGAGCTGACCGCGCAGGCTCTCGCTGTCGCGGAAGATGGACAGCTCGGAGCGCTTGGCGTCCTGGATCTTGGTGAGGTCGCGCACGATCAGCGCCAGCGGCTCGTCGATCTTGACCATCTGCTTGCGGATCTCGAGCAGCGCGCGGCGGCTGTCCGGGTCCTGGATGGCCGGGATGCGCAGCCGCTCGTTGCCGGACGTGAGACTCTCGACGAGGTCGCGGAAGAAGATCGCGTCCGACCCCAGCGTGGCGGCCGCCTCGACGTTGATCGCCTCGCCCAGCAGCAGCTGGTTCACGTCCTTGGCGATCTTCTGCGTCAGCATCACCAGGTCGCCCGCGGCGGACACCTCGCGCACGGTGGCGCCCGACTGCAGCTTGTGCGCCGCCACCACCTGCGCGGCCTGCAGCATGCCGCGGTTCGAGTCGTTGACCGCCCGGCGCATCGCGCCCAGCGACTTCAGCAGCTTCTCGTGCTCGATCAGCTTGGCCGCCGAGAGGTCGGAGCCCTGCCAGATCTGCTCGAGGCGCTGCACGTCGACGACGATCTGCGACAGCGTCGTGACGGCGCGGCCGCTGACCGGATCCTCCTTGCCCTTGAGCATCGCGATCGCGCGGCTGAGCTGGTCGCGGCTCTCGCGCAACTGACGGAACGCGTCGTCGTTGCCCGAGACCGCGCTCGGCGCCGCCTTGGCCAGGCGCTGCGAGTGCGTGAGCGCGTCGCCGACGACCTGGTTGAGCAGCGCCGCATTGCCCGCCTGGCGCGAATCGAGCCACAGGAACCCGAAGGCCATCAGCAGCGACAGCGCAAGCGTCGGCAGCAGCACCTGCACCTGCTTGCGGAAGGGCATCGCCGAGATCCAGGGCAGACGCACGCGGCGGCGGGGCGGCGCGGCCGCCTCGCCGCGGGGCGCCGTCGGAGGCACGGCGTAGGCGGGGGTGAAGCTGCCGTGGCCTGCCATCAGGGTGCTGTCGGCGACCGTGTCGGGGGCGAAGGTGTCGAGCGCGTGCGTCGGCGGAACGTCGTCGATGAGCGCCGTGTCCGAATCGGCTTGGGCCCGGCCGCCCGAGCCGGGGAACAGGAAGCTGGCGAGCTTCATCGCGATGGAGTCCTCGAGGAGGTGGAGCGCGTACGGCGCGCTAGACGCGACTCACGGTCTGGAAGCGTTCATCCGCCGCGAGACGCGACAGGCTCAGCTCGAACCACTCGCGGCCTTCGTCGTCGACCAGGCAGCGCCCGGCCCACGGCGCCCAGTGCTGGCGCTCGGGGGCGTGACGCCATGCGCTCGCGTCGTGCAGCCCGAGCATGCGGGTGACGAGCAGCGCGGCGTTCACCTTCATCGACGACGAGAACGCGAGCAGCCGCGATTCCTTGGTGAGGGGCGTGGAGGCGTCGCCGGAGAAGCGCAGCAGGTCGGACACGCCGAACAGGGAGCCGCGCAGATTGACGAGGCCGCGGAACCAGTCGCGCGTGAGGGGCACCGTCGTGATGCCCGAGGGCAGCGGCACGATCTCGCCCGCCTCGGCCAGGTCGACCAGCCAGCGCTGGTCGCCGATGAGCAGCCCCAGCCGGGCGCTGCGCGGCGCGGTGCTCGCCTCGCGCAGCCGTTCGGACAGGCGGGCCTGGAAATCCTTCAGGTGGCTCTTCTGCTCGGCCTGGGTGTCCATCAAGCGTCTCCTGAGGCTACACGCGCGGCGTGGTCGTCATGCAACGAGATCGGCGATGCGCGTGAGCAGCTCGTCGGGCCGGATGGGCTTGATCAGGTAGTCGCGGGCGCCCTGGCGCAACCCCCAGATGCGATCGGTCTCGGTGCCCTTGCTCGTGCAGATCACGACCGGGATCGCCTGCGTGTCGGGATCGCGCGCCAGCGCGCGTGTGACCTGATACCCGCTCTGGCCGGGCATCACGACGTCCATGATCACGAGGTTCGGCCGCTCGGCCTTGGTCTTGGCATAGGCCTCGTCGCCGTTCTCGGCGGTGATCACGGTGTAGCCGCGCTTGGCCAGCAGATCGGCCAGGAAAAAACGTTCGGTGGGCGAATCGTCGACCACCAGGATCTTGTGCGGCATGGTGTGCGCCTCGGTCGTTCGTGCGGCTCGGATCAGGCCGCCGCCGCGCGGCGCGCGCACTGCGCCACCGCCTTGAGCAGGCTGTCCTTGGTGAACGGCTTGGTCAGGTACTGCTCGGAGCCGACCATGCGCCCGCGGGCGCGGTCGAACAGTCCATCCTTCGACGACAGCATGATCACGGGAATCTCGTGGAACCTCGGGCTCTTCTTGATCAGCGCGCAGGTCTGGTAGCCGTCGAGCCGCGGCATCAGGATGTCGCAGAAGATGAGGTCGGGGTCGTTGTCGGCGATCTTCGCCAACGCGTCGAATCCGTCCTCGGCGACGATCACCTTGCACCCCGCCTGCCCGAGAAAGATCTCGGCGCTGCGGCGGATGGTGTTGCTGTCGTCGATCACCATCACCTTGAGGCCGGTGAGTTCGGCTGGCTGGTTCATCGGCACTCCGTTCGCACGATTCGTTCGGCCGGCCTGCAGACGGGCATGCGCATCAGCGCTCGATGCCCGGCGCGGGCCGGGACGCAGGATTCGGGTCCGCCGATTGCGGACACCCCGGTTACAGCTCCACCATCTCGAAGTCTTCCTTGCGGGCGCCGCACTCGGGACAGGTCCAGTTCATGGGGATGTCCTCCCAGCGGGTTCCGGGTGCGATGCCCTCGTCGGGCAGCCCCGCCGCTTCGTCGTAGATCCATCCGCAGATCAGGCACATCCAGGTTCGAAGGGGTGCGCTCATGGTTCCTCTTGGCTGGTGACATTCGCGTGTTTTTCGCGATGTTACCTTGCACCGCACCGCCTTCCGCGGGCACCCCGACCAGTGGCGCGACCCCTGCGATGAACGCCCGCGGCCGCGCCTGCGTCGCGGGCGTGCGGCGCATGCTCAGGTGCGGCATTCGGACGGACGGTACTTCTGCGCCAGGGTGCCGCCGGTGCATTCCCAGCGGATGCGATCGGTGGGCGGCGTGCCGACGACCAGCACCGGATTGGGCTGCATGACGATGGTGCCGCCGCCGGCCCGCGCCGTGTAGGTCACGGTGATCACGCCATCGGCCGCGATCGCGATGCTGGCGACGTTCGACGTGGCCGCAGGCGCCGTGAAGCCGGTGGTCAGCGTCTGCCCGTGATACGCGTTCTCGGACACCGTGCTGCGCGCGGCCGACGCCAGCGTGATGCCCTCGGTGACGCGCGCGCGGATCGTGTAGTCCTGATACGCAGGAATGGCCACCGCCGCCAGGATGCCGACGATCGCGACCACGATCATCAGCTCGATCAACGTAAAGCCCATCTGCAGTTGCTTGCGCACGCGGTACGACATCGTTCTTCTCCTGTGGATACGCGGTTGGCCCCGAACCATGTGCCGAGGCGGCTCCCGGAACGTAGCAACCCGCGTGCCACCCTCGACGGATGGCCGCGCTCCACGCTAACCGGACTGCGCCTGCGCCATGAACGAAAAAAGCGCGGCCGAAGCCGCGCTTTCCGTGGTGCTGAGTGCGCCTGGGATCAGGTGCGGCACTCGGCAGGACGATACTTCTGCGCCAGCGTGCCGCCGGTGCACGTCCACGTGATCCGGTCGTTCGGCGGGGTGCCCGCCACCAGCACCGGCGCCGGCGTGAAGATCACCGTGCCGCCACCGGCCTTGGTCGTCAGCGTCACCGTGATGATGCCGTCGGCCGCGATGGCCACCGACGTCACGTTCGGCGTCGCCGCCGGAGCGGTGTAGCCGGCGGCCAGCGCCGAACCGTTGGCGGCGTTCTCGGCCACCGTCACTTTCGCTGCCGACGCCAGGCTCAGGCCTTCCGTCACGCGCGCGCGCACCGTGTAGTCCTGGTAGGCGGGGATCGCCACCGCCGCCAGAATGCCGACGATCGCGACCACGATCATCAGTTCGATCAGCGTGAAGCCCTTCTGAACCTTCCTGCGAAGCATTGCCGTACGTTGCATTGTCATCTCCTTGAGTCGTGATCGGTAGAACGCTGCGATGTCCGTGACAGACATGCAGGATCTGCGTGCAGCGTTCGTGCCAGCGGAATCGATCCCACGCCGCGATTGCCATCGCGGCCGACGCACGGCGGAGCGTGCGGGACGGAAGGCCGGCTGCGCACCGCGCCACTCGTCTGCACGGCGCCGCGGGGCGTCGCATGCGTACGGCACGCAGCCCATGCATGGCGCGCAGGTGACGCACCGCGTCGCGGCAGGTGCCCAATCGCGTCACGCCGCGGGTGCACGTTCGCGTCACGCGGCGTGTGGCGAGCACAAACGAAAAGCGCGGCCGAAGCCGCGCTTTCCGTGGTGCTGAGTGCGCCTGGGATCAGGTGCGGCACTCGGCAGGACGATACTTCTGCGCCAGCGTGCCGCCGGTGCAGGTCCACGTGATCCGATCGTTCGGCGGGGTGCCCGCCACCAGCACCGGCGCCGGCGTGAAGATCACCGTGCCGCCACCGGCCTTGGTCGTCAGCGTCACCGTGATGATGCCGTCGGCCGCGATGGCCACCGACGTCACGTTCGGCGTCGCCGCCGGAGCGGTGTAGCCGGCGGCCAGCGCCGAACCGTTGGCGGCGTTCTCGGCCACCGTGACTTTCGCTGCCGACGCCAGGCTCAGGCCTTCCGTCACGCGCGCGCGCACCGTGTAGTCCTGGTAGGCGGGGATCGCCACCGCCGCCAGAATGCCGACGATCGCGACCACGATCATCAGTTCGATCAGCGTGAAGCCCTTCTGAACCTTCCTGCGAAGCATTGCCGTACGTTGCATTGTCATCTCCATGTATCGATCGGACGAAAGGCCGTGTCTGCGGCCGGCGGGAAGACCGATGCGGCGGATCCCGGCGAGGCCGACCCTTCGGCCCCCACGCGCCCGTATGCGCAACACCCGTGCCGATGGCGCCGGGCGGCCGCTCGGAGGGAACGAACGGTCGGGCCGGCCGGAACGGGCCGCAAGAATACACATTCCACGCATCCGCGCCGTCCGGGCGCGTCGTCCGGCTAACGCAACGTTGCCGTCGAGGTGACGCAACGCGTCGCATGGGTGCCGCGATTGTTCACCTGCCCGGGCCGAGGACCGTGCCCCGGAGGCTCGAGGGACTCGGGCTCGAGAGACTCGGGCTCAACGCACTCGGGACTCGGGACTCGGGACTCGGGACTCGGGACTCGAGGGACCGAGCGTTCGAGGGTCTCAAAGCTCGAGGATCTCGCCGCGCTCGAGCACGCGCGGTGCGAAGCGCCCGGCCCACGCATCGAGCTCCCGGCCGATCACCTCCCGGTCGGAAGGCTTCAGGTGCGTGACGAGAATCTGCGCCTCGCGCTGCAGCTTGGCGAGCTCTTCGGCGAGCTGGATCGGATAGAGATGACGGGACGTGACGGCCAGGTCCTGGTCGCGGTTGGGGAACGCCGTCTCGATGATCACGTAGCGCAGGTTGTGCACCGAGTTCACCTGCTGCCAGAATTCGTCGTTGGGTCCGGTGTCGCCGGAGAACACCAGGCTCGCGTGATCGTTGTAGACGTGAAAGCCGAGCGCCGGCACCGTGTGATTGGCCGGCAGGCTGCGCACGAAGCGTCCGCCCAGTTCGACGACGGTGCCGACGCCGAGCGGCTCGAACACCATCCAGGGACGCTCGAAGTGCGGAATCTCGGTGAAGTCCGGCCAGATCACCCAGTTGAAGATGTGCGCGCGCAAGGCGGCGATCGTCTCGGGCAGCGCATGCACGACGACGGGCTTGTTGCGGATGCCGCCCACGGAGTCGATCAGCAGCGGCAGTGCGGCGATGTGGTCGAGGTGCGAGTGCGTGAGGAAGACGTGGTCGATCGCCGCGAGCTCCTCCACCGACAGATCCTCGACACCGGTACCGGCGTCGAGCAGCACGTCGTCGTCGAGCAGGAACGAGGTCGTGCGCGCACGCGCGCCGATCCCGCCGCTACAGCCTAAGACCCGAACCTTCATCGACGAGCGCCTGACCGGTGGATGCGCCGGGATCCGTCGCCGGATCGTCCTGCACGCTGTGATTGCCGCAGGAGGGGGACCCAGCCGCGACGGATTCCGGCGCGTAGATGAGGACCGGCTCTTCGCGTCCCGCGACCCGCGCACTTCCGAGCGCACGGAACCGGTGGCTGACTGCCTGCCGCATGGTCGTCTCCCCGACGATGATCGGCGCATCATACTGCCTGGTCAGGCCTTCGAAGCGCGCAGCCAGGTTCACCGGATCGCCGATCACGGTGTACGCGCGCCGCAGCCGGGAGCCGAGGTCGCCCACCCGTACGACACCGGTGTTGACGCCGACGCCGATGCGCAACGGCGGCATGCCGCGGCCCGCGAGCATCGTGTTCAGGCGCTCCACCGCTTCGAGCATCGCGATCGCCGCCGCCACGGCATGGTCGGCGTGCCGCGCGTCCTCGAGCGGCGCGCCCCAGAACGCCATCACCGCGTCCCCGATGTACTTGTCGAGCGTGCCGCCATGGCGGTGCACGATCTCGGTCATCACGGTGAGGAACACGTTGATGTACTCGCGCAGGGCCTCCGGATCCATCGTCTCGGCGATGCGCGTGAAGCCGCGGATGTCGACGAACAGGATCGTGAGCTCACGGTTCTCGCTGCTGGCGCGGCTGTAGCGCTGC
>JAKPAM010000072.1 GCA_029779435.1 Pseudomonadota bacterium
TGCTGGTCATCCCGATCCAACCCCAGCAAGAACCCGGCACCGGAACCACCCGTATTCTTTGGCCTTGTTTTTGGCCTCAAAAACGCTGGCTGTCGGTGGATTTCCGTGGCTTTTGCTGGAATGAAAAAAGGAGCCGAAGCTCCTTTTTTCAACGACTTACAGACCCCAGTGGAAGTCTGTAGATCATAAATTGGAGCGGGAGACGAGTCTCGAACTCGCGACCTCAACCTTGGCAAGGTTGCGCTCTACCAACTGAGCTACTCCCGCAGCGGAGAAAGAGATATTAGCACGTTTTCCGACATTGTCAAAGCTTCGTACCCCCGCCCGCACGCAGGATCGGCCACGCGCGCTGCAGGTAGTACAGCATCGACCAGACCGTCAGCACGGCGGCCAGCACGATCAGCCAGGTGCCGAACAGATGGCAGTCGATGACGCCGAACAGGCGGTCGTTGAACAGCAGCATCGGAATCGCGATCAACTGCGAGACGGTCTTGAGCTTGCCGAGCCAGTTGACGGCGACACTGGCGCGCGCGCCCATCGTCGCCATCCACTCGCGCAGCGCCGAGATCGTGATCTCGCGGCCGATGATGATGACGGCGATGATCGAGTCGACACGCTGCAGCTCGACGAGGAACACGAGCGCGGTGCAGACGATCAGCTTGTCGGCGACCGGATCGAGGAACGCGCCGAACGCCGACGTCAGGCCGAGGCGGCGCGCCAGCCAGCCGTCGAACCAGTCGGTGATGGCGGCCATCGCGAAGATGGCGGTCGCCGCGATGTTGCTGGTGGTGATCGGAATCGGCAGGCTGTACATCGCCATTAGCAGCGGGATGGCCAGCAACCGGCTCCAGGTCAACAGATTCGGCAGGTTGAACATGAGGTTCAGTCCAGACGGAGGCGGATGGAAGCGCACGACCGTCGGGTGTCGATGCGTGTCAATGCAATTGCTTATAGATCGTTTCGGCGAGTTGTCGGGAAATGCCCTCGACGGAGGCCAAGTCTTCGACGCTGGCCGACATGATGCCACGCAGCCCTCCGAATCGCGTCAGCAGCCGTTGGCGGCGCTTGGCGCCCACGCCTTCGATCTGCTCCAACCGGGACACGTTGCGCGCCTTCGAACGGCGAGCGCGCATGCCGGTGATCGCGAAGCGATGCGCCTCGTCGCGGATCTGCGCGACCAGCATCAGCGCGGCGGACTCCCGGCCGAGTTCGAGGGACGGACGCCCATCGGTGAACACCAGAGTCTCGAGGCCGACGCGCCGCCCTTCGCCCTTGGCGACACCGACCAGCGCGCTCGTGTCGAGACCCAGTTCGGCGAACACGGCCCGCGCCGCCTCGACCTGGCCCTTGCCGCCGTCGATCAGCACGATGTCGGGCATCGGCGCCGGCGGCTTGTCGGAAGCATTGGACGCCGTCGGCTCATCGGAGGCGCCGGCAGCGGGCAGGCCGTCCGCCGTCGCAGCCGCGTCTGGTGGGCCGGCCGCCGGGTCGGCGGGAATCGGCGGGGCGATGGGAGTCTGCGCGGCGGGCACGGGCGCCTGGGCGGCGAGCTTCTCGTACCGGCGGGTCAGTACCTGGCGCATCGCCGCGTAGTCGTCGCCCGGCGTGATGCTGTCGATGTTGAAGCGGCGGTACTCGCCGCGCTGCATCGCATGGTGCTGGTAGACGACGCACGAGGCCTGAGTGGCCTCGCCCATCGTGTGGCTGATGTCGAAGCACTCGATCCGCAGCGCGTCCAGGTCGGCGCCCTCGTCGAGCGCCAGCACGCGGGCCAGCTCGCGCGTGCGGGCGCGCTGCGAGCCTTCCTCGGCCAGCGTGCGCGTCATCGCGATCTGCGCGTTCTGGATCGCCATCTCCAGCCATCGGCGCCGGTTACCCTGCGGCTGCCGCAGCCATTGGACCGGATGGCCGCAACGCTGCGACAGCGCCTCGAGCACGGCGTCGCTCGGCAGCTCGGCGTTGCCGATCAGCACCGGCGGCACGAACGCGTCGTCATAGTGCTGGATGATGAAGGTCTCGATGATCTCGCCGATCGATTCGCCGTGCTCGTGCTCGTCCGCATGCAGCGGAAAATACGGCTTGTCGCCTAAGTGCCGGCCGCCGCGGACCATCGCGAGGTTCACGCAGACCTTGCCGCCCTGCATCGCGACGGCGATGACGTCGACGTCGGTGTCGCCGACGTTGTCCATCGCCTGCTGCGACAGCACCTTGGACAGCGAGGCCATCTTGTTGCGATAGACGGCGGCCTGCTCGAAGCGTAGTTCGGCCGCGGCCTCCAGCATCTGCTGCTCGAGTTCGGCCAGCACCATCTTGTGATCGCCGCGCAGGAAGCGCACCGCGCGATCGACGTCGGCCGCATAGTCCTCGGGGCCGATGTGGCCGACGCATGGCGCGCTGCAACGCTCGATCTGGTACAGCAGGCACGGGCGCGACCGGTTGCTGAACACCGAGTCCTCGCAGGTGCGCAGGCGGAACGCCTTCTGCAGCGTCTGGATGCTCTCGCGCACCGCCCACGCGCTGGGGTAAGGACCGAAGTACTGATTGCGCCTGTCCGTCGCGCCGCGGTAATAAGCGATGCGCGGCGTCGGATGGCCGGTGATCTTCAGGTACGGATACGACTTGTCGTCGCGGAACAGGATATTGTAGCGCGGCTGCTGCGACTTGATCAGGTTGTTCTCGAGCAGCAGCGCCTCGGCCTCGGACCGGGTCGCCGTCGTTTCGATGCGCCGGATCCGCGCCACCATGTGCGCGATGCGCGGGCTGAGCTGCGTCTTCTGGAAGTACGACGACACGCGCTTCTTCAGGTCGCGCGCCTTGCCGACGTATAGCAGTTCACCCTGCTCGTCGAGCATCCGGTAGACGCCGGGCCGCGACGACAACTGCGACAGGTACCACTTGATGTCGAAGCTGTCCGGCTGGGCGTCGTTCGACGTCGTCACTCCGCTCTCCTCGTCCGCCCCACCCGACGCCCGATGACCCGTGAAGGGATCGGACGCGGGATCGCCGTGTTCATCGGTGCGCGGATTCTCACACCACCGACCGGCCCAGCAGTCGCGACAGGCGTCCGGCAAAGGCGGACGACGGCTTCCAACTGAGCCTGGCCAGCAATTCATCGGCCATCGCGGGCTGATTGCAGACCAGCACCATGTCGCAGCCGGCGGACAGCGCCGCCTTGGCCCGTTGAGAGATGGTACCAACCGAAGCGGCGCCCACCATCGTCAGGTCGTCGGAGAAGACCAGTCCCTTGAAGCCGATCCGCTTGCGCAGGATCTCGTGCAGCCACACTTTCGAGAACCCCGCCGGCTTGGCATCGACCTGCGAATAGACGACGTGCGCCGGCATGACCGACAGTAGCGTGTCGCCCATCCAGTCGTACGGCGCGGCGTCGGCCGCGAGGATCGTCTCCAGGTCGCGGTCGTCGACCGGCAGCGCGTGATGCGAGTCGGCCTCGGTATAACCGTGGCCGGGAAAATGCTTGCCGCAGTTGCCCATGCCCGACAGCAGCAGGCCGTGCGTCAGGCAGCGCGCCAGCATCGCGACGACGCGCGCATCCGGATGGAACGCGCGATCGCCGATGACGGCCGAACGGCCGTAGTCGAGGTCCAGCACCGGCGTGAAGCTCAGTTCGACGCCGACCTCGAGCAGCTCGCGCCCGATGATCTCGCCCAGCTCGGTCGCGCGCTTGCACGCGCCGAGCACATCGTAGTCCCACATCGCGCCCAGGTCGCGCATCGGCGGGATCTCCGTGAAGCCCTTCGCGAAGCGCTGCACGCGGCCGCCTTCGTGGTCGACGCTGACCGGCAGCGCCGGCGTGCGCAGCGCATGGATCTCGCGGCACAGCTCGGTGACCTGCTTCTTCGATTCGAAGTTGCGCGCGAACAGGATCACGCCACCGACCAGCGGATGGCACAGGCGCTCGCGATCCTCGTCGACCAGGTGCTTGCCGAGCACGTCGACGATGACCGGCCCCAGCGGCAGCCGGGGCGCGGTGCCACCGCTATCGCCGGGAGCCACATCCGGCGCGGCGCCATCGGTGGGGGAAGTCGGAGGGAGCGAATCGATCATCTGGCGGGTTTCCTCTTCGGTCTTTCGCCGTCCGCGGCCCGGATGGGCTCGGTCGGCTGCGGGCATTCAGGCATCGTCAGGCACGGGTGCCTGCTCGATGATGACGAAGGCCAGCGCGCTGTCGACCTCGTCGCTGAGCGACACGTACGCGGTCAGTCGCCGTTCGGCGAGATAAGGGGCCAGCGCGTTGCGCGGATGCGCGATCGGCTGGCCGCGGCGGTCATTCAGGATCTGCAGCGACAGCAGTGTCATCGGCCCGCGCAGACCCAGCCCCAGCGCCTTCGAGAACGCCTCCTTGGCGGCGAACCGCTTGGCCAGGTAGCGCGTCGAATACGCGGGCCCATGCGCGCCGCGCCCCAGCCGGCGGCGGTACTCGTCCAGTTCTTGCGGGCCGAGCACGCGCCGCGCGAAGCGCTCGCCGTAGCGCGCGACCAGACCCTCGATGCGCTCGACCAGGACGATGTCGGTGCCGATGCCGTAGATCACGACGCGGCGGCGCCTTCGCGGATCAGGCGCTTCATCTCGCGCACGGCTTCGCGCAGTCCGACGAACAGCGCGCGCGACACGATCGCATGGCCGATGTGCAGTTCGCGGATGTCCGGCAGCGCGGCGACCGGCTGCACGTTGGCATAGTTGAGCGCGTGGCCGGCGTTGAAGCGCATGCCGCTCTGCACGACCGCACGGCCGGCGGCGGCGATCAGGTCGAGCTGCTGGCGTATGGCCGGGCTGTCGGCATCGCGCCCCTTGTCGTGGAATGCCTGCGCATAGGGGCCGGTATGGATCTCGCAGACCTGCGCGCCGATCCGCGCGGCCGCCTCGACCTGGCGCGGGTCGGCGTCGATGAAGACGCTGGTGACGATGCCGGCGTCCGCCAGCCGGGCGACGATCGACTTGAGCCACGCTTCGTCGCCGACCACGTCCAGCCCCCCTTCGGTCGTGACCTCGTGCCGCCCCTCGGGCACGAGCATCGCCATCTGCGGCCGGACCCGCGTCGCGATCTCGACCATCTCGTCGGTCGCAGCCATCTCCAGGTTCAGCTTGATCTGCGTGAGTTCGGCGAGCCGGCGCACGTCGTCGTCCCGGATGTGGCGCCGGTCCTCACGCAAATGGATGGTAATGCCGTCGGCGCCGCCCAGGTGCGCCTCGACGGCCGCCCAGGCAGGGTCGGGTTCATAAGTGCGGCGCGCCTGGCGGACGGTAGCCACGTGGTCGATGTTGACGCCGAGTTCGATCATGGAGGTCTGCGCGTCGTTCGATGGATGGCCGGACGGGCCGCCGGCCGAAGTCCCTCGGGACGCGTCGTCAGAGTTTGTGCAGGTCGCGCAGGATCTGGCGGGTATTGAGCGGAATGCCTTCCAGGTGATGCGACAGGATCGCCCGTGTCAGATATTTTGCCTGCAAACGGCTCTGTGTCGAGTCGAAGTGGCCTGCGGACAACTCGATCAGCGTCTGGCCGTCGACAATGTCGTCGGCGCCCGACACGGCCGGCACGAATCCGCCGGCCGCGCGCCAGTGATAAGGCTGGCCGGCGACGATCGGTCGGTTCGCGGCGTCGCGCTTCAGGTCGGGGGCATAGCCGGTCTCGCGCAGCAGCAGCCACTCGAAGCGGCGCAGGACGTCGTCGCGGCGCGCGGGAGCCAATTCCCCCTGCCTGCCCGGCCCGCCCCGCTCGGCCAGCGCATCGAGCGCATTCCGGTACCCATCGAACAGCCGGGGGTAAGGATCCTCGCGCGGCAGCAGGCGCACCATCAGCTCGTTCATGTAGAAGCCCAGCAACAGCGCGTCGCCCTGCGGGGCGAGCTGGCCGCCCTGCCATTCGGCGCCGGTGAGCACGCGCAGTTCGTTGCGCCCCATGAAGCCGACGCTCAGCGGCTGGAACTGCATCAGCACCGCGCGCAGCGCCGACCCCTTGCGCCGCGCCCCCTTGGCGACCGCGGCGATCCGGCCATGCTCGCGCGTCAGCAGATCGACGACCAGGCTGGTTTCGCGGTGCGCGACGGCGTGCAGCAGATAGGCCTGGTCCTCGATGCGCGCCGGCCTATTCGTAGCCATAAGCCCGCAGGCTCTTTTCGGAATCGGCCCAGCCGCTGCGTACCTTGACGAACAGCTCCAGATAGACCTTGCTCCCGGTCAATCGCTCGAGATCCTCGCGCGCCTGGGTGCCGATCCGCTTGAGGCGTTCGCCGCCGGCGCCGATGACGATCGGCTTCTGCGCGTCGCGGTCGACGAGGATCGACGCGTGGATCCGGCGCAGGCGCGGCGATTCCTCGTACTGGTCGATGACGACCGTGCAGTCATAGGGCAGTTCGTCGCCCAGCTGGCGGAACAGTTTCTCGCGGATCAGCTCGGCGGCCAGGAAGCGTTCGCTGCGGTCGGTCAACTCGTCCGGGCCGAACATCGGCGGCGCCAGCGGCAGCCGCTCGGCGCACAGGCGCATCAGCAGGTCCACCTGCTTGCCGTTGCGCGCCGACACGGGCACGACCTCGTCGAACGCGCGCACCTGCTGCGCCTGCTGCACGATCCGCATCAGCCGCGCCTTGTCGGGCACCGCGTCGATCTTGTTGAGCACGAGCATCGCGGTCTTGCCGGCCGGCAGCAACGCGGCCGCCTGCGCGTCGGCGGCGGTCCAGCGCGCGGCGTCGATGACCAGCAGCACGACGTCCGCATCCTGGGCGACCTGCTGGGCGGTCCGGTTCAGCACGCGGTTCAACGGGCCGCCGTTGCGCTGCTGGAAGCCGGGGCTGTCGATGAACACCGCCTGGACGCGATCGGTCGTCATCACGCCGGCGATGCGATGGCGGGTCGTCTGCGGGCGCCGCGACGTGATCGACAGCTTCTGGCCGATCAACCGGTTCATCAACGTCGACTTGCCGACGTTCGGCCGTCCGATGATCGCGACGAAGCCGCAGCGGAAACCGGCATCGCCGGTGTTGCCGTCGGCGCCTGCGCTCACTCCGGGATCCGTGCCGGCACCCGTCGCCGGCGCATCGTTCGTATCGTTCATCCTCCCGCCCCTGTCCTTCTGCCTGTCTGGCTCGTCTGTCGCACTTGCCGTGCCTGTCATCGCGCCTGTCGCGTGCGCCGCCCCGTCCGATCCTTCCTGTGCCCGGCATCGCGCGTCGGCACCCGGCGCGGCCCCGCGCCTTGCCATGGCGACGGTTATCGCGGCGGCTCGGGTTCGAACGGGCTCGCCGCCTCCGGTCCATCCGTCTGGGGCGTCAGCAACGGCAGTTGCCGATCGAGAGGCTGGTCACGGCCCGGCCTGTCGCGACTCGGCCTATCGTGGCCCGGCTTGTCGTGGTCCGGCCTGTCGCGGCCCGCCCCTTCGAGGCCCGTTGGCGTCCGGTCGGCACGCATCTTGGCGCGCTTGCCGATCTGCGTCCCCCCAGCCGAATGGCCGCGGCTGTGCACCGACTCGAGCGCGAGCTTGGCCGCGGCCTGCTCGGCCGCCCGTCGGCTGCCGCCGGATCCGAGCACCTGGACCCGCAGCTTGGGGATCGCGCATTCGACTTCGAACATCTGGTTGTGCGCGGCCCCGTGCGTGGCGACGACCGAATACACGGGCAGCGGAATCTTGCGCCCCTGCAGGTACTCCTGCAGCAGCGTCTTGGCATCCTTGCCCAGCGTGCCCGGATCGACCGACGCGAGGATCGGTGTGTACAGCGACACGACCAGGGCCTGTGCGGCCTGGAAGCCGCCATCGAGATAGATCGCGCCGATGATCGCTTCGAGCGTATCGCCCAGGATCGACGGACGCCGGAAGCCACCGCTCTTGAGCTCGCCCTCGCCCAGTTGCAGGCTGGCGCTCAATTCGAGCCGCTGGGCGATCTCGTACAGCGACTGCTGCTTGACCAGGTTGGCGCGCAGGCGCGACAGGTCCCCTTCGTCGATCCGGGAAAAATGCTCGTACAGCAGCGCCGAGACCGCGCAATTCAGCACGCTGTCGCCCAGGAACTCGAGCCGCTCGTTGTTCTGGCGGCCATGGCTGCGGTGCGTCAGCGCCTGGCGCAACAGGGACGGATTCGCGAACGTGTAACCGAGCCGCTGCTGTAGCGCATCGATACTCATTCGCGGGACTTCCTCATTGTGATGCACTACCTCGGTAGTCGAGCAGCAGGACCGCCGGTCCGAACAGCGGGATCCGCTTTTCGTACGCGAAATCGACCTGCATCTTGTCACCGACCTTGCGGATGACCAGGTCCTTGCCCGAGATCGCGGTGAAATCGTCGATCTGGGCGGCCTTGTCGAAGATACGCTGGATGTCGGCGACCGAACTGCCGCCCTCTTGCGCCGCGCGCTGCACGGCCTTGCGGATCGCGAAGAATTCCTTGGCTGTAGGGAACACCTGCATCCCGACGAGGACGAGGAAGCCGACGACGACGCCGGCGAGCAGCAGACTCAACAATCCCATCCCGCGTTGCGAGGACCGGAGCGGAAAACGGCCTTGGATCATGGTGGGGGTCGCATTAGTGGAACCTTCCGATGCGACCGAAGTCGCCAAGGTTCATCCAGACGAAAAATGCCTTGCCCACTATATTCTGTTCAGGAACGAAACCCCAAAACCGACTGTCGAGGCTATTGTCCCGATTGTCGCCCATCATGAAATACTGTCCCGGAGGCACCACGCAGGTCACGCCGGTCCGGCTGTATTGGCACTGATCCTGGTGGGGAAACGGCAACATCGGGTCGATGCTCAACGGTTTTTCCAGGTTTGTCAGTATCTTATGATCGAGTGTTCCCAACTTCTCTGAATATTGAGTGTAATAGGAAAGTCGCTCGCCGTCATAGAATTCGCCGTCCGGCGACAACGGAACCGGCTGGCCGTTGATCGACAGGCGTCCGTCCTGGAACGACACCTTGTCGCCGGGAATCCCGACCACGCGCTTGATGTAGTCGAGCGACGTGTCCTTCGGGTACCGGAAGACCATCACGTCGCCCCGCTGCGGCGATCCGACGTCGATGATCTTGGTGTTCAGGATCGGCAGCCGCACGCCGTAAGTGAACTTGTTGACCAGGATGAGGTCGCCGACCACCAGCGTCGGCATCATCGATCCGGACGGGATCTTGAACGGTTCGGCGATGAACGAACGCAGCACGAAGACGATCAGGATCACCGGAAACAACCCGGCCGTGTATTCGATCCACCACGGCTGCCCGGTGGCGCCCGCCTGGCGGCGCCGGGGCGCCAATACCATCTTGTCGAGGATCCAGGCCACGCCGGTGACCACCAGCAGCACGAACAGCAGCAACGCGAAATTCATCAGTTCTCCACTTGCAGGACCGCCAGGAAGGCTTCCTGAGGAATCTCGACCGAGCCGACCTGCTTCATCCGCTTCTTGCCGGCCTTCTGCTTTTCGAGCAGCTTGCGCTTGCGCGTGATGTCGCCGCCATAGCACTTGGCGAGCACGTTCTTGCGCAGCGCCTTGACGTTCTCGCGCGCGATGATGTTCGCCCCGATCGCCGCCTGGATCGCTACGTCGTACATCTGACGCGGGATTAGTTCGCGCATCTTGGCGACGACCTCGCGACCGCGGCTCTGCGCGACCGATCGGTGCACCATCAGCGACAGCGCGTCGACCTTCTCGCCATTGACCAGGATGTCGAGCTTGGCGACGTCGGACGCGCGGTATTCCTTGAATTCATAATCCATCGACGCGTAGCCGCGCGACACCGACTTGAGCTTGTCGAAGAAATCGAGAACGATCTCGTTCATCGGCAGCTCGTACGTCAGGTGCACCTGCTTGCCGTGATAGGCCATCGAGACCTGCACGCCGCGCTTGCCGGTGCACAGCGTGATGACCTGACCGACATAGTCCTGCGGCGTGAACACCGTGACGGTCACGATCGGCTCGCGGATCTCCTCGACCTTGGACGGCTCCGGCATCTTCGACGGGTTCTCGACCTGCAGCAGCGTGCCGTCGCGGCCGAGCACCTCGTAGATCACCGTGGGCGCGGTCGTGATCAGGTCCATGTCGAACTCGCGTTCGAGCCGCTCCTGCACGATGTCCATGTGCAGCAGGCCGAGAAAACCGCAGCGGAACCCGAACCCCAGCGCCTGCGAGACTTCGGGCTCGAACTGCAGCGCGGCATCGTTGAGCTGCAGTTTCTCGAGGGCTTCGCGCATCGCCTCGAACTGGTTGGCCTCGACCGGATACAGGCCGGCGAACACGGACGGCTTGACTTCCTTGAAGCCGGGCAGCGGCGCCTTGGCGGCCGGATTGACCAGCGTGATCGTGTCGCCGACCTTGGCGGATTTCAGCTCCTTGATGCCGGCGATGATGAAACCGACGTCGCCGGCCGACAACTCGTCGCGCGCGGCTGACTTCGGCGTGAACACGCCGACCTGCTCGCAGCCGTGGGTCGCGCCGGTGGCCATCAGCCGCAACCGGTCCTTGGCGCGGACGCGGCCATTGACCACGCGTACGAGCATCACGACGCCGACGTAGTTGTCGAACCATGAATCGATGATCAGCGCCTGCAGCGGGGCCTCCGGGTCGCCCTTGGGCGGCGGCACGCGCGCGATGACGGCCTCGAGGATCTCGTCGATGCCCATGCCGGTCTTGGCGCTGGCGCGGATCGCGTCCGTCGCGTCGATGCCGATGACGTCCTCGACCTCCTGCGCGGCCGCGTCGGGATCGGCCTGCGGCAAGTCCATCTTGTTCAGTACCGGCACCACCTCGACGCCCAGATCGATCGCCGTATAGCAATTGGCGACCGTCTGGGCCTCGACGCCCTGCGACGCGTCGACGACCAGCAGCGCGCCTTCGCAGGCCGACAACGACCGGCTGACCTCGTACGAGAAGTCGACGTGCCCGGGGGTGTCGATCAGGTTCAGGTTGTAGGTATGGCCGTCCTGCGCCTTGTAGCTCAGCGCCGCTGTCTGCGCCTTGATCGTGATGCCGCGTTCGCGCTCCAGATCCATCGAATCGAGGACCTGGGCCTCCATCTCGCGGTCGGACAGGCCCCCGCAGCGTTGGATCAACCGGTCGGCGAGCGTCGATTTGCCGTGGTCGATGTGAGCAATGATCGAGAAGTTTCGGGTGTATTGCATCGAGGCCTGTCTGGTCATCAACGAGGCTGCTGGGCCAGCGGCCGGATCGGCACGAACGACGCGCTGTCGCCGCGACGCACCAGCGCGACGCTGGTCTTGTTCTTGTCGAGCTTGGCGACCAGGTCGTTGAACTGTCTCGCGCTGATGACGTCCTGATTGTCGAGCGCCATGATGACGTCCCCGGGCCGGATGCCGGACCGCGCCGCGGCGCCTTCCGACGAATCGACGAGCACGCCGTTCTTGATCCGGAGCTGCGCCTTGCGCTCATCGGTCAGGTCGGATACGACCAGTCCCATGGCGTTGACCGTCGGCGTGCCGGAACCGCCGCCGGACCCCGGCTTGGCGGGCGCGGCGCGGGCGGTCTTGTCGGCTTCGAGTTCGGCCACCGTGACGTTCAGTTCCTTCTGGGCGCCCTTGCGCCAGACCTGCACCGGCACGCGCGTGCCCGGCTTGGTGTTGCCGACCATGCGCGGCAGGTCGGTCGAGCGCTCGACGGTCTTGCCGTCGAACTTCTGGATGATGTCGCCGACCTCGATACCGCCCTTCTCGGCCGGCCCTCCGTCTTCGACGCTGCGAACCTGCGCGCCCGCCGCGCGCGGCAGGCCGAGCGGGTCGGCGACGTCCTTGGTGACCTCGGCGATGCCGACACCGATCCGGCCGCGCACGACACGGCCGTTGGTCTTGAGCTGGTCGGTGACGCGCGTCGCCTCGTCGATCGGGATCGCGAACGAGATCCCCATGAACCCGCCGGTGCGGCTGTAGATCTGCGAGTTGATCCCGATCACCTCGCCGCGCGTGTTGATCAGCGGCCCGCCGGAGTTGCCGGGGTTGACCGCGACGTCGGTCTGGATGAACGGCAGGTAGTCGCCGGTGTCGCGTCCCTTGGCGGACACGATGCCGGCCGTCACCGTATTGTCGAGCCCGAACGGCGAGCCGATGGCCAGCACCCATTCGCCGACGCGGACCTTGTTGGGATCGCCGAGCGTCATCCGCGGCAGGTTGGTCGCTTCGATCTTGACCAGCGCGACGTCGGTGCGCTTGTCCGACCCGATCAGCTTGCCCTTGAGCTCGCGCTTGTCGGTCAGCGTCACGTAGATCTCGTCGGCACCGTCGACGACGTGATGGTTGGTCATCACATAACCATCGGGCGAGATGACGAAACCGGATCCGACGCCGCGCGGGACTTCCTGGTCGCCGCCGCCGCCGCCTCTGGGGCCGTTCGGAGACGGCTGGCCGCGGGGCGGGAAGAACCGGCGGAAGAATTCATAGAACGGATCGTTCTCGTCCAGGCCTTCGGGCAGAGGGATCTGGGGACCTTGGCGTCCGCCGCGGTCGGCCTTCAGGCGTTCGGTCGTCCGGATATTGACGACGGCCGGCCCGACCCGTTCGACCAGGTCGGCGAAATCCGGCAGCGTGACCGTCGACTGCGCCCGGGCCTCTTCGAACGGCGCCACGGCGCCGAGCGAGACGACGACGGCCAGGATCCACAGCAATTTGTTCATGTCGAGCAGGCTCCGTTGGCGGGGACTCGTCCGGCTCGCCCCCACGGCGACCGGCTGACGGCAAGTCAACCCGACATTATAGAACGACGCCATCGCGGCCTCCGCGCTGACGCCATAGCACCCAGACGCGCAAGCGCCGCCATTGATCGGCCGGGACGGCGTCGCGCGCCAACAGCAGATGCAGCGGCCGCCCGTTGGCGAACCTCGATCGGGCCGCCGCCAACAACGGCGCCACGGGCGGCGCGGCGCCCAGGGACGCGGACGGGGTGAAGCGCAGCGATATCAACGTCCGTCCCAGGTAGCTGTCATGCAGCACCAACGGCATCGATACCGCGCCCGCCGCGGGGCCCGGCCGCCAACCGACAGCGCCCGCCTCGTCGATGACGAACCAGCCGTGATCGAGCACGCCAGGGGTCCCGCCGGCGTATCGTGCCGCCGCGCGCATGCGCCACGACAGCACGGCGCAAACGGCGAAACAGGCGAGGACCATCGCCGCCGCCCGCCACGGAGCGTGGTATTCGGCGGCAGGCGTGTCGATCGGCGGCGCGCCGGCGAAGCCTTGCCAGAGCGCCACGGCCGTCAGGCAGCATCCCGCCAGCACGATCAGCCGAGCCGACCCGCGCAGCAGCTCGAGTTGTCGCGACCGGACGTCGAGCCCGATCGTCACGGCGAGACTCATCGCGCCTCGCCCGCGGAATCAGAATCCGTGACGGGATCGGACGCTCTCGAGCGGCACCGCCTGGGCGCGTCGATCGAGCGCGGCTGACCCGTCCACCGGTTCTCAGGCCCGTTTGAAGACCAGCGTGCCGTTGGTCCCGCCGAAGCCGAACGAGTTCTTCAGCGCATAGTCGATCTTCATCTGCCGAGCCTCGTTGGCGCAGTAGTCCAGGTCGCACTCGGGATCCTGGTTGAAGATGTTGATCGTCGGCGGCGACATCTGGTGATGGACCGCCAGTACGGTGAAGACCGATTCGATCCCGCCCGCGCCACCGAGCAGGTGGCCGGTCATCGATTTCGTCGAGTTGACGACGAGATTGCGCGACGCCGCTTCGCCGAGCGCGATCTTGATCGCATCCGTTTCGTTCTTGTCGCCCAGCGGCGTCGACGTGCCGTGCGCGTTCAGGTAGTGGACCTGATCGGCATTGATGCCGGCGTGCCGCATCGCCATCAGCATGCTGCGGCGCGGGCCATCGGTGTTCGGCGCGGTGATGTGGTGGGCATCGGCGCTCATGCCGAAGCCGCACAGCTCGGCGTAGATGCGGGCACCGCGCTTGCGCGCGTGCTCGTACTCTTCGAGCACCATGACGCCGCCGCCTTCACCGAGGACGAAGCCGTCGCGATCCTTGTCCCAGGGCCGCGAAGCGGTCTTCGGATCATCGTTGCGCGTCGACAGCGCGCGCATCGCCGTGAAGCCGCCGATGCCGAGCGGAGAGATCGTCGATTCAGCGCCGCCGGCGATCATGACGTCGGCATCGCCGTACTCGATCAAGCGTCCGGCGTCGCCGATGTTGTGCAAGCCGGTCGTGCAGGCGGTCGAGATCGCCAGGTTCGGTCCCTTCGCGCCGCACAGGATCGACAACTGTCCGGAGATCAGGTTGACGATCGTCCCCGGCACGAAGAACGGCGAGATCCGGCGTGGACCCCGGTTCATGTACTCGGTGTGCTGTTCCTCGATCAGCGGCAGGCCGCCGATGCCGGAGCCGACCATGACGCCGACGCGGTCCGCATTCGATTCGTCGACCGTCAACCCGGCGTCGCGAAAGGCCTGCAGGCCCGCGGCGATGCCGAAGTGGATGAACGTGTCGAAATGCCGCGCCTCCTTGACAGGCATGTAGGCGGCGATATCGAAATCCTTGACCTGCCCGGCGAAATGCACGGGCAAGGCCGACGGATCGAAGCGGGTGATCTTTTCGACGCCGGACTGGCCTGCGACGGCGTTGTCCCACGCAGAGGAGATGTCGTTGCCGAGCGGGCTGATGATGCCCAGCCCGGTCACGACGACGCGGCGTTTGCTCACTGTGGCTCTCCGGAAGTCTCAGCCGGGCCGTCTCAGGCCTTGCTGTTGTTCTTCACGTAATCGATCGCTTGCTGAACCGTCGTGATCTTCTCGGCTTGTTCGTCGGGGATCTCGGTCTCGAACTCGTCCTCGAGCGCCATCACCAGTTCGACGGTATCCAGCGAATCGGCACCCAGATCGTC
>JAKPAM010000087.1 GCA_029779435.1 Pseudomonadota bacterium
CGTTCCCGGCGATCCTGATCGCGCTGCTGATCGACGGCGCGGCGCGTGCCGCGCTGCCGCGCGACGTGCACGACGGCGCGCTGGCGCTGGCCGTGCTGGTCGGGTCGATCGGGCTGGCCAACTGGGTGCAGTACGCGCGCACCGTCCGCAGTTCGACCCTGGTCGAGAAGAACCGCGAGTACGTGCAGGCCGCCCGGGTGATCGGCGTGCCGTCCCGGACCATCATGCTGCGCCACGTGCTGCCGAACGTGCTCGGCCCCGTGCTCGTGATCGCGACGATCAACATCGCAACCGCCATCATCACCGAGGCGACGCTGTCCTTCCTGGGCGTCGGCGTCCCGCCGACGTCGCCGTCGCTGGGCACGATGATCAACACCGGCAACAACTTCCTGTTCTCGGGCGAGTGGTGGCTGGTCCTGTTCCCCGGGCTCGCCCTCATGTTGCTGTGCATGTCGGTGAACCTGCTCGGCGACTGGCTGCGCGACGCGTTGAACCCGAAGCTGCGCTGAACGATGCGCACGGCCCCGCCACTGCTCGAGGTACGCGACCTGCGGGTCGAATTCGCGACACGCCGCGGCGTCCTGCGCGCGCTCGACGACGTGAGCTTCGACATCGCTGCCGGCGAGGTGCTGGGCGTCGTCGGAGAGTCCGGGGCCGGGAAGTCGCTCACGGGGGCGGCGATCATCGGCCTGCTCGAGCCCCCCGGACGCATCGCCCGCGGCAGCATCGCCCTGTCGGGACGGCGCCTGGACACCCTCCCGGCAGACCGGATGCGGGCCGTCCGCGGCCGGGAGATCGGCGCCATCTTCCAGGACCCGCTGACCGCGCTCAATCCGTTGTACAGCGTGGGGCGGCAACTCGTCGAGACGATCCGCACCCACCTGCCGCTGACGCGATCACAGGCGAGAACGCGTGCCATCGAGCTGCTCGCCGAGACCGGCATTCCGGGGGCGGCCGAACGGATCGATCACTATCCGCATCAGTTCTCGGGCGGGATGCGCCAGCGCGTCGTGATCGCACTGGCCCTGGCCGCGCAGCCCAAGCTCCTGATTGCCGACGAGCCGACCACCGCGCTCGACGTGTCGATCCAGGCGCAGATCATCGCACTGCTGCGCCGCCTGTGCCGTGAGCACGGCACCGCG
>JAKPAM010000104.1 GCA_029779435.1 Pseudomonadota bacterium
TCCAGTGCAAACCCTTCGTCGATCCAGCCGGTGATGCCGCCGATCATCAATTTGACCGGCCTGCCGAGCGCGGCCAGCCGGATTGCCGCGCGGTGGGCGCCATTGCGACCCATTGGCGCTACGCTCAGCGATTGGCGGCTCGTTATCCCCGGATCCGTGTCGAATCCGACGCACTGTACGTGGACGAAGGGCGCGTGCTGACCTCAGCGGGTTCGGCAGCGGGTCTGGACATGATGCTCCACCTGGTACGTCGTGACCATGGGGCGCGTATCGCCAATCAAGTAGCGCAGCGGCTGGTGATCCCACCGCACCGGCTTGGTGACCAGGCGCAATTCGTCGCGCGGCCGATGCCCGACGATGATGCGGGGCGCCTGTCACGCTTGATCGATTGGGTCCGTGCGCATTCGGCGCAGCCGCATACGCTGGCTTCATTGGCGCGGCACGCGGGGATGAGCATCCGTACGCTGCAGCGGCAGTTCCGCGAAACGATCGGAGCGTCACCGATCGACTGGCTGGTGCGAGAGCGGATCGAGATCGCCAAAGGCCTGCTCGAATCGACCAACAAGCCGCTGGCGCAGGTGCCGGCCCTAAGTGGTTTCGGCTCGGATGAATCGTTCCGCCGACATTTCCGGCGGTCGACCGGCATCAGCCCGAATGCTTACCGCAAGCAGTTCGGGACACGACGAGCATCGTGACGACGCGACGCTCGTCACTGTCCCGACCCGATCAGGCCGGCGAGAAGAACGGCAGCATCCGTCCCTCGGCGGCCGCGCGCATGCTGACCTGCACCGCCTGCCCGATGCGCAGCGATGCGGCGTCGGCGTCGACGATGTTGGTCATGATCGTCGGGCCTTCGTCGAGCGTCACGTACGCCAGGATGTACGGCGGCTCGGCCTTGGCCGGCGCGCTGAACGCATAGAGCTTGCCGCGTCCGGACGCTTCGACCCAGCGCGTCTTGTCGCTGCCGCACAGCGGGCACATGCTGCGCGGATACCAGTGCGCGCGCTGGCAGTCGTCGCAGACCTTGAGCAGGAAGCGGCCTTCTGCGCCGGCCTGCCAGAACTCGCGCGTCTCGGGGTAAGCGGCCGCGAACGGATCGGACTCGAACGCCGCCTTCGGCGCGGCGGATGCGGAAGTGGATTGACTCATGTTGCTTACTCGCGTTCGAAGATGACGGTGGCGTGGCCGTGGCCGGCGCCGACGACCAGGCCCGGGCCGCAGGCCAGCGCCAGGCGGCAGTCCTCGACCTGCACGGCCGGATGCGCCTCGCCGCGCAACTGACGAACGGCCTCGATGGCCTTGGTGATGCCGCCCCGGTTGGCCGGATGGTTGTTGCACAGCCCGCCGCCATCGGTGTTGAACGGCAGCTTGCCGATGCCGGAGATCAGGTTGCCGTCGGCGACGAACCTGCCGCCTTCGCCCTTCTTGCAGAAGCCGAGATCCTCGAGCTGGATCACGACCATGATCGTGAAGTTGTCGTAGATCGACGCGTAATCGATGTCGGCCGGCGTGACGCCGGCTTCGGCGAAGGCCACCGGCCCCGACCGCTCGGCGCCCGAATGCGTCAGCGTCGCGTAGCCGCCGTCATTGGTGTTGATCGTCTGGCCGGCGCCGACGACCTTGACCAGCGGCCGCTTCAGGGTCTTGGCGATCTCGGGCGTCGTCAGCACGATCGCGCCGCCGCCGTCGGTGATCACGCAGCAGTCGAGCCGGCGCAGCGGGTCGGAGACGATCGGCGAATTGACGACGTCCTCGACGGTGACGGTCTTGCGCAGCAAGGCGTGAGGGTTGTGCTGCGCATGCTGTGAGGCGGCGACCTTGACCCAGGCGATCTGCTCGGGCGTCGTGCCGTACTCGTGCATGTGCCGCTGCATCATCATTCCGTAGACGCCGCCGATGGTCCAGCGGAACGGCGATTCCCACGGCACTTCGGGCCGGTCCGGGCCGAGCACGCGGGGCGCGGTGCCGGTGGCCATGCCGCTGCTGCGGGGCTTGCCGGCCAGCGTGATCAGCGCGACCTTGCACTTGCCGGTCGCGATCGCGGCGGCGGCGTGGCCGATGTGCACCAGATATGAACAACCGCCCGATTCGGTGCCGTCCAGCCACGACAGCTTCAGGTTCATGTAGTCGGCCATCCACATCGGACCGCCGCCCGGCGCGTCGCCCGCGCAGAAATAGCCGTCGACGTCGGCGAACGTCAGGCCGGCGTCGGCCAGCGCGCCGCGCGCCGCCTCGGCATGCAACTGCGCGACCGACTTGTCCGGCGCATGGCGCGTCGGCAGTTCATAAGCGCCCGCTACGTAAGCGCGTCCCTTGATCGTCACTGCGAATCCTCCATTTCGATGCTCACCGTTTCCCTAGAAAATGCCTCATTCGGCTTTGACGCCGGTGAGTTTCACCACATTGACCCATTTGGATTGCTCGGATCGCAGCAGTGCGACGGTGGCTGCCGCGTCGCCGCGCAACGGCATCGCATAAAGACCTTCGATGAACTTCTGGACGTCCGGCAACTGCGTGATCTCATCGATGTTCGCCGACAGCTTGCGCACCACGTCCTCCGGTGTCCCGGCGGGGGCGATCACCATGTAGATCGCTTCGGTGTCGAAGTCCTTGAGGCCCGACTCGGCCATCGTGGGGACCTCGGGCAGGCTCTTGGCCCGCTGCCGGCCGGTCACGGCCAGCGCGCGCAGCTTGCCCGATCGCACCAGCGGCACGGCGGTCGAGATGCTGTCGAACATCAGGTCGATCGTGCCGGCGACCAGATCCAGTTCGGCGGGCGCGACGCCCCGGTACGGCACGTGTTCCATCCGGCCGCCGGTGAGGGCCTTGAAAAGCTCGCCGGACATGTGGACCGACGAGCCCACGCCCGGCGAGCCGAACGTCGTGCGCCGTTCCGGCGTCTTGACCGCCTGCACCAGGTCGTCGACCGAATGCAGCGGCGAGCCGGCGGGTACGACCAGCAGGTTCGGCGTCGAGGCGACCAGCGCGACGGGCGCCAGGTCACGCTGCCAGTCGTACGGGTTGCGGTTCAGCGCGGCGTTGACCGCGACGTAGTTGGCGGCCATCACGAGCGTGTAGCCGTCGGCCGGCGACTGCGCGACCGCGTGGACGGCGATGTTGCCGCCCGCGCCCGCGCGGTTCTCGACGACCACCGGCTGGCCGAATCGCTCGCCGAGCTTCTGCGCATACAGCCGAGCCAATTGGTCGGTGGCGCCGCCCGGCGCGAAACCGACCAGCAGCTTGACCGGCCGCACCGGATACGGATCGGCGGCATGGGCGGCCGCCACCGGCAGTACGGCGATCAACAAGCGGGCAAGCCAGCGCAACGGACGCATCGATGTCTCCTGATTTACGGAATACCGAAGAAGGTATCGATATGTCGTATTCATTGCAATCGATTTGCGATGTACCGTATGATTTTTCGGAATATCGGAATCTCAACGCAGGAGGAGACATGGATCTGCAATTGCAAGGCCGGGTGGCCCTGGTGACCGGCTCGGGGCGTGGGCTGGGGCGCGCGACCGTCGAGGCGCTGGCCGCCGAGGGCTGCCGCATCGTCGTCACGGACATCGACGCCGACGCCGTCGAACGCACGACGCAGGCGCTGGCCGCCGCCGGGCACGAGGCGGTCGGATTCAAGCTCGACGTCTGCGATGCCGGATCGGTCGCGGCGACCGTCGACGGTGCGATCGACGTGTTCGGCCGGGTCGACATCCTGGTCAACAACGCCGGCTTCACGCGCGACAAGTACCTGACCAAGATGCCCGAGGAGGACTGGGATTCGGTCGTCGACACGATCCTCAAAGGCGCTTATCACTGCACGAAAGCCGTGCTGCCGTCGATGATCGAGCATCGCTGGGGGCGGATCGTCAACATCTCGTCGCGCGCTCATTTCGGCAATCCGGGCCAGACCAATTATTCGGCGGCCAAAGCCGGGCTGGTCGGCTTCACCAAGGCGCTGGCGCTCGAGCAGGGCAAGTACGACATCACGGCCAACGCGGTGGCGCCCGGTTTCATCGAGACCGAGCTGGTGCGCGCGCTGCCGACGTTCGACCGGCTCAAGAAGGCCGCGCTCGAACGCAACACCGTGCCGCGCCTGGGCACGCCGCAGGACGTGGCCGATGCGGTCTGCTTCCTGTGCTCGCCGCGCGCGGGCTTCATCACCGGCGAACTGCTGCACGTCACCGGCGGGCGGTACTCGTCATGAGCGGGGGCGACTCGCTGCGGCCGGGTTTTTCGTTCGATTCCCCGGGCCGCACGATCACCGAGGCCGACATCGTCAACTTCGCGGGCCTGTCGGGCGACTTCAACCGCATCCACGTCGATGACGCGTACGCGCGCCGGACGCGGTTCGGCCAGCGGATCGCGCACGGGTTGCTGGTCCTGTCGGTGATGTCGGGGCTGACGACGCAGGCGGCCGGCTACCGCGCGATCGAGCATCGCGTGGTGGCGCTGGTCGACCTGAACTGCCGGTTTCCGAAGCCGACGTTCATCGGCGATTCGCTGTTCGTGCGGATCACCGTCGAGTCGGTGGTACCGTCGCGCAAGCCGGGCGTCAGCGAGGTGGTGTTCCGGCGCGAGGCGATCAACCAGCGCGACGAGGTCGTGGTGGTCGCCGATTTCCGGATGTGGATGAAGGACGAGGAGGCATTGGGATGACCGTCGATTTCAGGCTCGATGCGGAACAGATCGCCGCGCGCGATGGACTGCGCCGCTATCTGGAAAAGGAGGTCGCGCCGCTGGTCGACGACCACGAGGCGCGGGGGCTGGACGTGCCGCGCCCGATCGTCGCGGCGATGCGCGATTTCGGGCTGCTCGGCGGGTTGCTGCCCGAGTCGCTCGGCGGCCTGTCGATGCCGATGACCACGTACGGCACGCTGATCGCCGAGGTCGCGCGCGTATGGCCGTCACTGCGCAGCGTGCTGAGCATCACCAACCTGGCGGCGTCGGTGCTGGCCGAGGCCGGCAGCCCGGCGCTGCTCGAACGCCATTTGCCAGGCCTGCTCAGCGCCGAGAAGCTCGGCTGCTTCGCGTTGAGCGAGCCGGACATCGGCTCGGATGCGGCCAACATCCAGACGCGCGCGACGCGCGATGCGCAGGGATGGGTCATCAACGGACGCAAGCTGTACATCAGCATCTCGCCGATCTGCGACCTGGGCGTGGTGTTCGTCAGCACGACCGGAGACGACGGGCGCAAGGGCGTCTCGTGCCTGCTGTTCGATCGCCACGCGCCGGGTGTGCAGGTGACCGCGCTGCCCAAGATGGGCATGCATAGCTGCCCGCTGGGCGAGGTGTTGTTCGAGGACGTGCGCGTGCCGGCCGAGAACCTGATCGGCCAGGCGAACAAGGGCTTCGCGATCGCCAAGAAGTACCTGAACGCCGGCCGCTGCGTGGTGGCTTTCTCGGCATTGGGCATCGCCGAGGCGTCGCTGGAGGCGGCGGTCCGCTTCGCGACCGAGCGCGTGCAGTTCGGCAAGCCGATCGGCTCGTTCCAGCTCGTGCAGCAGATGATCGCCGACATGATGACGCTGGTCGAGACGTCGCGGCTGCTGTCGTATCGCGCGGCCGACGCGCTGGACCGCGACGCGCCGGACCAGCAGTTGCTGTGCTCGATGGCCAAGCGCCATACGACCGACGCGGTGCTGAGGGTCGCGGAGATGGCGCTGCAGGTCCATGGCGGCGCCGGTTATACGACGCTGTTCCCGGTCGAGCGACATTACCGCGACGCGCGGCACCTGAGCATCGCCGAGGGCACCAACCAGATCCAGTCGATGCTGATCGCGCAGCACGCACTGGGCCTGTCGGCGCTGCGATGAGCGCCGGCCGCTTCTCGGCGCGGGCCCGATCTTCGCGCTAACGGGCCCTAAGCCGATGCCTCAGATCATCCCCACCGCGCAGCGCGCGATGCAGGTCTTCGAAGTGTTCGCGCGCGAGCGGCGGCCGCTGACCAATTCGGAACTGGCCCGGTTTCTCGGCCTGGCGGACAGCAGTTGCTCGGATCTGCTGCACACGCTGCGCGAGGCTGGCTATCTGCTGCGCACGCCGCGCTCGCGCACGTTCTACCCGACCACGCGCCTGCTCGATGTCGCGCAGCGGATCGGCGCGACCGATCCGGTGCTCGCGTTCGCGACCGAGGCGCTCGAACTGCTGACCAAGGGGTCGAGCGAGACGTCGATGTGCGGCATCCTCGACGGCCAGCGCGTCAAGATCGTCGCGTGCCAGGAAAGTCCGCGCGCGCTGCGCTATGTGTTGCAGCCCGGCGTGTTCGTCGACGTGCATGCGACGGGGCTCGGCAAGGCGCTGCTGGGTGCGATGCCCGAGCACGAGGCGGACGCGCTGATCGACGCGCTGCCGATGACGCCGGTCACGGGCCGCACGATCGTCGATCGCGAGGCGCTGCGTGGGCAGGTCGCCGAAGGGCGCGCGCGCGGCTGGCACGAAGCGATCGATGAAGGCAGCGAGGGCGTGATGGCGCTGGCGATCGCCGGGCCGGTCGACGGACGACTGGCCGCGTTGTCGATCGTCGGGCCGATCCATCGGCTGCGCCAGCAGCGCGATGCTTATGGCGAGCTGCTGATCGCGGCACGCGCCGATCTGTTCGGTTAGGGCCTGTTCCCACTGAGATCGAGCCCACGTTCATCCGCTGAAACTCGCGACGTTCGCGTTGACAGCGGCAATGGGCGGCCCGTACGCTCCGGTAAACCGATCTGTTTACCCTGCACGACATGAACACCTCCGCCTCCGGCATACGCCCCGTCCTTCCGATCCTCATCGGTGCCTCCGTCCTGCTGACCCTCGCGATGGGGCTGCGCCAGAGCCTGGGCATCTTCATGGCCCCGCTGACGCAGGACATCGGCATCACGGTGTCGCAGTTCACGATGGCGGTGGCGGTCCAGAACCTGGCGTGGGGGCTGTTCCAGGCGCCGGCCGGCGCCTGGGCCGTGCGGGTCGGTTTCCGTCCGCTGATGATCGGCGGCGCGGTGCTGTACGTGCTGGGCCTGGGGCTGCTGGCGACCGCCAACGGCATGCTGAACGTCGTACTCGGCGCGGGGGTGGCGATCGGCGCGTCGATGGCCTTGGCCGGCAACGCGATCACGATGGCGGTCTCTGCGCGCGCGGTGTCGCCGGCGCTGCGCAGCACGGTGCTGGGCATCGTGTCGGCCGCGGGGTCGCTCGGCGCGCTGATCAGTGCGCCGATCGGGCAGGGGCTGGCCCAGGCGTTCGGCTGGCGCGCCGGCATCTACGGTTTCGTCGTGCTGGCGCTGCTGATGATTCCTGCCGCGCTGTTCGCGGGCCGCGTGGACCGCATTCCGCTGCCGGCCAATGAAAGCAGGAACGACGTCAAGGCCAGCGCCGTCGCGGGGGCCGCGCTGCGGCACGCGCCGTTCGTCGTGATGTCGCTCGCCTATTTCGTCTGCGGCATGCAGCTCGTGTTCCTGACCACGCACCTGCCGGCCTACCTGACGATCTGCGGCATGGACCCGATGCTCAGCGCGCAGGCGCTCGGCGTGATCGGCGGCTTCAACATCCTGGGCAGCCTGTTCTTCGGCTGGGCCGGCGGCCGCTGGAACAAGCTGGCGCTGCTCGGCCTGATCTACACGCTGCGGTCCTGCGTGCTGGCGTGGTACTTCATGTCGCCGCCGTCGCCGACCAGCACGCTGGTGTTCGCCGCGCTGATGGGCTTTCTGTGGCTGGGTGTCGGACCGCTGGTGGCCGGCTGGATCGCCGAGACCTTCGGCCTGCGCTGGCAGGCGATGGTCGGCGGCCTGGCCTTCGTCGTCCACCAGATCGGCAGTACGCTGGGCGCATTCGGCGGTGGTATCGTCTATGACATGCTCGGGTCTTATGACATGGCGTGGAAGTTCGGCGTATCGCTGGGCCTGGTGGCGGGTCTGACGCAGATCCTGTTCTCGATGCGCGATTCGCCGCCGCCGAAACTGGCGTCCGTCGGCGCCTGAACGGGGGAGTATCGTGGCCGAATCCGTGATCGATTCGGTGACCGGACGGGCGGCCGCGATCGCGGCATCGGTCGCCGGTGCGCCGGACCGCAACGTTCGCGAGTGCATTCTCGACGCGGCCGACCGATTGTTCTACCTGCATGGCATCAATGCCACCGGCGTCGACACGATCGCGGTGGAGGCCGGCGTCAGCAAGCGGACGTTGTACAAGCACTTCACGTCCAAGGAAGGGCTGGCCGCCGCGTATCTCGCGCGGCGCGCGATGCATAGCGTCGATTCGCCCGGCGATCCGCTCGAGCAGATCCTGGCGGTGTTCGACGGACTCGAACGCCGCTTCGCGAGCAAGCGCTTCCGCGGCTGTCCGTTCGTCAACGCGGTCTGCGAACTCGGTGCCGACCCGGCTCATGCCGCCGTCGTCGAGGCCGCCCGCTTCAAGGCCCGTCGCCGGGACTGGTTCCATGCGCGGCTCCAGGCGCTGGGCGCGCCCGATCCCGATACGCTGGCCGACCAGATGCTGATCATCGTCGATGGCGCGACGGCGGTGTCCGCCGTGCGTGGGGGCGATCCGCAGGTCGCGCGCACGGCCAGGCGGGCCGCGCGCGTGCTGCTCGCGCATGCTGGCGTGATCGGTCCCGCTTCTCCCGGCGCGTGATCGGCGTGCCGTGATCGGGCGCGACGACCGTCTCCCGCTCGCCATGCCGTGGACAGGCGCGCGCCGGACGGGGCGGCGATGTGCGAACCGTCACGCCGAACCGCGCGCTCGCCGCGCTATGCTCCGACGAACGGTCGACCATCGATCCTCGATGGCGGCGCCGGGCAGACGAATGGAGCGAGCGACGATGATGCGGGACTTCGATTTCGACGAATGGGCCGACTTGTACCGCCAGGATCCCCAGGCGTTCGAGGCGCGCCGGCAGGCGATGCTCGCGCTGGAGATCGCCAAGCACCGCGCGCACGCCGGCCCGGCCCGGCAGATGCTCGACGCGATGCAGGCCCGGTTGGATCGCAGCGCCGAGCACGAGCGCTTGAACGTCGCGTTCGGTTTCATGGTGGATTCGCTGGCGCGGTTGACCCGTGAGATGGCCGACCTGCGCCACGCGGCGGCCCAGGTCGACGCGCATGCCGCGCGCGCCTTGCGGCATTGATGGTGGCGTCCGGGCTGCGCGTCGAGCGCCTGCGCTTCGCGTACGGCGGTGCGCCGCCGGTGTTCGACGGCTGGTCGGTATCGCTCGGGCCCGGGGCGGCGCTGCTGTTCGGTGATTCGGGCAGCGGCAAGACGACGCTGCTGCGCCTGCTGGCGGGCGAACTGGCGGCGCAGGACGGCCTGATCGCCGTTGCCGGCCGCCGGAAGGCTCCGGGGTCGGACGGCCGCTTGGCCGGCGATGATGGAGATGCCAGAGATGCGGGAGATGCCGGCGCCTGGCGCCGGCAGGTCTGCTGGATCGATCCGGGCACGACG
>JAKPAM010000132.1 GCA_029779435.1 Pseudomonadota bacterium
GTCTGAAAGACCGGTGAGGGTACCGATGCGACTGAGTGTTCGAGATGCCCGCTGCTGCGCGTCGTGGCCGGATTACGCCGAAAACCAGGTGGCCTGTTTATGCCGAAAACGGCCTGGCCGGATTACGCCGAAATCCTGCCCGACCAAGCCGGCCTGAATATGCCGAAAACCCACTGGCCTGATTACGCCGACGAGTGACACAGGACATGTTCCCGAGCGCGGAGGCGCGCATCGAGCGGATGTCGCGCATCGTACCGATGATGTACAAGCACCGCGCCAGGATCCACGAGGCGCTCGCTGCCGATTTCGGCAGCCACCCGAGCCTGGCGTCGGACGTGACCGAGATCACGGCCATGTTCGAGCGCGTGCAGTTCGACTGCGCCCACGTCCACGAATGGATGAAGCCCATTCCCAAGCCGGTGGATCCCGCCGCGCAAGGCGAGTCGGTCGCCTACCTGCAGTACAGCCCTAAGGGCGTGGTCTGCAACATGGCCGCCTGGAACTTTCCGTTCGACATCGGTGTCGGCCCGGTGGTCGACATGCTGGGCGCGGGCAACCGCGTGATCGTCAAGCCCTCCGATCTCACCCCCCACAGCGGCGCGTTGCTGCAGCAGATGTTCTCGGCCTATTTCTCCGAGGACGAGGTGGCCGTGGTCAACGGCGATGTGGAACTGTCCCGGCACTGCGCCACGCTGCCGTGGGATCATCTGCTGTTCACCGGCGGCACGGCCATCGGCCGCCAGGTGGCCAAGGCCTGCGCCGAAAACCTGGTGCCGGTCACGCTCGAACTCGGCGGCAGGAATCCCACGATCGTCGGCCGCGACAAGCTCACCGACCCGCAGACGCTGGCCGTCATCGCCGGCATCAAGGCCATCAAGCGTGGCCAGCTCTGCATCACCATCGACCACCTGCTGGTGCCCGAGGACGGGTTGCGCGCCTTCGTGACCGCCTTCACCGATGTCATGCAGCAACGGTTCGGAGATGACAACGGTGCCAACAGCGCCAGCGGCATCATCAGCATGCGCCACGTCGAGCGCCTGCAACGGCTGGTGGACGACGCGCAAGGCAAGAGCGATCAGGTGATACGGATCGGCAGGGACATGAACCCGGCTGCTCGCGACATGCCGTTCCACATCGTCGTCAACCCGCGCGAGGATGCGCAAGTCGTGTGCGACGAGGTCTTCGGCCCCATCCTGCCCATCGTCACTTATCGGGACACCGACGACCTGATCGCCCGCATCAACAAGGGCGATACCCCGCTGGGCATCTACGCCTTCACCGACGATCCCGCGCTGCGCGAAGCCATCGCCACGCGTACCCGTTCGGGCGGCGTGTCGTTCAACATCGCCGTGATGCACGGCGCGCTGGCGTCCATGGGCTTCGGCGGCGTTGGTGCCAGCGGCACGGGCCGTCATCACGGCGAGGAAGGTTTCCGCGAGTTCTCCAATCCGCGCGGCTTCTACGAGCGCCGTGCCGGCGGCCTGTTCGAGCTGATCACGCCCCCTTACGGCGACGGCACGCGGCAGCTGGTGGACGACGTGGTCTACCCGCAAGTGGCGGCCGCGCTGGGAGCCTGACCGCCGGCCATCGAATGGCCGCCGTCGGACGGCCTCCATCGCAAGCAGCGCCTGACGCGCCGCCTGGCCGCGCAAAGCGCGCTGCTGGCGGCGCCGCCTCATCGAACCCATAAGGAGACGACTCATGAAGACACGCGTGGGCGGCATGGCCGCCATCGCCGGCGGGCTGTTGCTGTCGACCCTGTCCTTGGCGCAAGCCACCGGCACGGCGGCCGCCCGGCCGGCCGCCGTCGACGGTGCACGCCTGACGGCCGCGGATCGGGAACCCGGCAACTGGATGAGCACCGGCCGCACGTACGGCGAGCAGCGCTATTCGCCGCTGGAGCAGGTCAACGACAAGACCGTCGGCAAGCTCGGTCTGGCCTGGCGCTACCCGTTCGGTCTCGATCGCGTGATCGAGGCCACGCCCATCGTGGTGGATGGCGTGATGTACACGACCAGCGCCTACAGCATCGTGCATGCGCTGGATGCGCGCACCGGCAAGCTGCTGTGGAAGTACGACCCGGAGGTCTATCGCGGCATCCAGGCGTCGGGTTGCTGCGACGCGGCCAACCGCGGCGTGGCGGTGTGGAACGGCAAGGTCTACGTGGGCGTGTACGACGGCAGGCTCGAAGCCCTCGACGCGCGCACCGGCAAGCGCGTCTGGTCGGTCAACACCGTGATCGACGCTGACCGCAACTACACGATCACCGGTGCGCCGCGCATCGTCAAGGGCAAGGTCGTCATCGGCAACGGCGGCGGCGAATACGGCGTGCGCGGCTACGTCACCGCTTATGACGCCGACACCGGCGCACAGGCCTGGCGCTTCTTCACCGTGCCGGGCGATCCGGCCAAGGGGGACGAAAGCGACACCATCGCCATGATCCGCAAGACCTGGGCCGGCGATCAATACTGGAAACAGGGCGGCGGCGGCACGGTATGGGACGCCATGGCCTACGACCCCGAGCTCGACCTGCTCTACATCGGTGTCGGCAACGGCTCGTACTGGCACTACGGCCAGCGTTCCGAAGGCAAGGGCGACAACCTGTTCCTCTCGTCCGTCGTCGCCCTGCGACCCGACACCGGACGGTACGTCTGGCACTATCAGACCACGCCGGGCGACGCCTGGGACTTCACGGCCACCCAGCACATCATCGTGGCCACGCTGCCCATCGACGGTCAGCCGCGCAAAGTCGTGATGCAGGCCCCCAAGAACGGCTTCTTCTACGTACTCGATGCGGCCACGGGTCGACTGATCTCGGCCGAGAAGTTCGTCCCTATGGTCAACTGGGCGAAAAGCGTGGACCCGGCCACCGGCCGTCCGGTCATCGACGCGGAAGCCGCCGACTACTGGACCGAGGGTAAGCCCAAGCTGGTGTTCCCCGGCTCGCTGGGCGCCCACAACTGGCAACCGATGAGCTTCAGCCCCAAGACGGGCCTGGTCTACATTCCCGCGCAATCGACCGCCGACATCCATCACCCTAAGTCCAGGATCGATGCACCGCGCAAAGGTGTGTGGAGCACCGGGATGGAGATTCCGTCGGTGCCCGAAGACAAGAAATCCATCGACGAGTTCGCGGCGATCTACACCGGCAAGCTGCTGGCTTGGGACCCCGTACGCCAGAAGGAAGCCTGGTCGGCGCCCTACGCGCAGATCGCCAACGGGGGCACCTTGGCCACCGCGGGCAACCTCGTGTTCCAGGGCTCGCACGACGGCCGGCTGCTGGCCTATGCGGCCGATAGCGGCAAGCTGCTGTGGGAGCGTCGGGTCAGCAGCGGCGTGGTGGCCGCACCGGTCACTTATACGGTCGACGGTGAGCAGTACGTGACGTTCAGCAGCGGTTGGGGAGGCTCTTACCCGATCGCGGTCGGCCCGTTGTCCGAGCGGACCCGTGGCGTGCCCGATGCGCAGGTGTTCACCTTCAAGCTCGGCGGCTCGGCCGCGATGCCCAAGGTGAGACAGCGCGCACTGGTGCCTCCCGATCCGCCGCCCGCGACGGCCGACGCCGCCACCGTGAACGCCGGACGCGAGTTGTACCGCAATCACTGCGGGATGTGCCATGGCCTGGGCGCGTTCAGCGCGAACGTCATTCCCGACCTGCGTGAGATGAGCCCGCAGACGCACGAGGACTTCCAGGCCATCGTGGCCGGCGCACGCGCCATGAAAGGCATGCCGCCCTTCGGCGCGCAGCTCAAGCCGGCGGAAGTGGAGCAGATCCGTGCCTACCTGATCCAGCGGGCCCACGATCGACGCACGGAATTACGGTGATCGGGTCCGCGACGCCTGGACCACGCCAGGCAAACGCGTTCGGACAAACGGCGCCCAGCACCCGGGCGAAGCCAGTGTCATGCACCACTCGGTTTTCGAGGACTGAAGGTTGCCTCGCGGCGGACCAAGCGAGTACGACGATTCACGCCGCCGGCATGCAGCCGACTCTCACCGCTGCACCGGTCGCCCGTATAAGTCGTGCTCGTCCGATGCCTCGATCCTGACCATCACGAAATCGCCCGGCGCCAAGCCCTCGGCGTCGTTCAGGTGCACGCGTCCGTCGATCTCGGGCGCGTCGGCCGCCGACCGGCCGTTCGCCAGCCAGTCGCCGTCTTCGGTCTGCCCGGCCTCGTCGATCAGCACCTCGATCGTTCGCCCGACCTTGGCGGCCAGTCGCTGCGCGCTGATCTGGGCCTGCACGGCCATGAAGCGCTCGCGGCGTTCCTCGCGCACCGCTTCGGGCACCGGATCGGGCAATGCGTTGGCCGTCGCGCCTTCGACCGGCGAGTAAGCGAAGCAGCCGACACGATCGAGCTGCGCTTCGCGCAGGAACTGCAGCATCGTCTCGAACTCGGTCTCGGTCTCGCCAGGAAACCCGGCGATGAACGTGCTGCGGATCGTCAGATCCGGGCACAGTTCGCGCCAGCGCCGGACGCGTTCGATGTTGCGCTCACCGCTGGCGGGGCGCTTCATCGCCTTCAGCACGCGTGGATCGGCATGCTGGAACGGGACGTCGAGGTAAGGCAGCAGGCGCCCGCCCCGGTCGGCGGCTTCGCCCATCAGCGCCACCACCTCGTCGACGTGCGGATACGGATAGACGTAATGCAATCGCACCCAGACGCCTAGCCGGCCCAGCTCGCGGGCCAACTCGGTCATCCGCGTACGGGTCGGCCGGCCGTCGACGAAGCCGGTGCGGTAGCGGATATCGACGCCGTACGCGCTGGTGTCCTGCGAAATCACCAGCAGTTCCTTGACGCCCGATTTGACCAGGGCCTCGGCCTCGCGCATGACCTCGCCGATCGGCCGGCTGACCAGGTCGCCGCGCATCGCCGGAATGATGCAGAACGCGCAGCGATGATTGCAGCCCTCGGAGATCTTCAGGTACGCGTAGTGCTTCGGCGTCAGCTTGATGCCGGCTGCCGGCACCAGGTCGGTGAACGGATCATGCGGGCGCGGCAGTTGCCGATGGACATGATCCATCACCGCTTCGGTCGCATGCGGGCCGGTGACCGCGAGCACCTTCGGGTGCACGGCGGTGATCAGGTTGTCTCCATGCTCGTCGCGGCGCGCGCCGAGACATCCGGTCACGATGACCTTGCCGTTCTCGGCGAGCGCTTCGCCGATCGCATCGAGCGATTCGGTGACCGCGTCGTCGATGAAGCCGCAGGTGTTGACGATGACGAGATCGGATTCGTCGTAGTCGGGCGCGATGTCGTAGCCCTCGGCCCGCAGACGCGTCAGTATCAGCTCGGAATCGACGAGCGCCTTCGGGCAGCCCAGCGACACGAAGCCCACGCGCGGCACACGCTTGCGTCGCGACCGGCGGGGCCGGGCCGCCGCGGCGCCGCCGTCGCGCTCCGCGCGCGCTGGCGCACGTTCACCCGGCGCCTGCGCGGCGCGCGCCTCGGCCCCCGGACGATGGACGGGCCGGAAACCTTCGTCGTCCGTGCCCGACACGGGCGTGGAGTCATCGGCGGAATGAACGGGATCGTGCACGGCGGGCCTCTCGAGGTCGGCGGCGCGGCCTGGGGATCTGTTCACGCCAAGCCGAGCCACGATGCGCGCACGCCGGGCCGGGCGGCCCGTCGCATTGCGGCGCAAAACCTTTGATTGTAGGCCGTTTTCAACGAGCGGGTCGAGCCGGAGCGAGCGCGGCTTCCCCGCGAGGGATCACTTCTTCGTCCCGTCCAGCCCCGTCGTGAACGGAAAATTCTTCAGCATCGTTCGCGCCTGCTGGTGCATCTGGTCCTGCATCTGGACGAACAGGTTCTTGCTCTGCTCGATGTAGTTGCTCATCATGCTCTGGATCATCGGCGCCTGCCCGGACATGAACTGCGTCCACATCTCCGGCGTGGGCATGCCCTTCGCGTCATAGAACGCCTTCGATTGATCCTGCAGCTTGTTCTGGATCTCGACGAACGCCGACATCGTCTTTTCCAGGTACGTGCCCATCATTCCCTGCATCGCGTGACCGTAGAAACGGATCATCTGCGCCAGCATCGGCGATGAGAACAGTGGATGGCCTCCGGCTTCTTCCTCGAGAATGATCTGCAGCAGGATGCTGCGAGTCAGGTCCTCGTTGCTCTTGGCGTCGACGACGTTGAAGCTCTCGTTGTCGAGCACCAGTTGCTTGACGTCGCTGAGCGTGATGTAGGCACTCGTTTGCGTATCGTACAAACGCCGATTCGGGTATTTCTTGATCAGTCGCGACGCGTTCGCCATCTATTGCTCCTTCTGCTGCGGCCCGTGCCGCATCCGCTGGCATCCCGATCGGTGACGGCACCCGCAGCGGGGCCGCCACCGGACACCCCCATCAACCCATGTGCATGCCGCCGTTGATCGAGAAATCGGCCCCGGTCGCCGAACCGGCTTCATCCGAACACAGCCAGGCGATGATCGACGCGATCTCCTCGGGCGTGCCCAGGCGGCGCACCGGAATCGATGCGACGATCTTCTCGAGCACGTCGGGACGCACGGCGCGCACCATGTCCGTCGCGATGTAGCCGGGCGATACGGTGTTGACCGTCACGCCCTTGGACGCGACTTCCTGCGCCAGCGCCATCGTGAAACCGTGCAGTCCGGCCTTGGCCGTCGAGTAGTTCGTCTGCCCGAACTGTCCCTTCTGCCCGTTGATCGACGAGATGTTGACGATCCGGCCCCAGCCCTTGTCCATCATGCCGTCGATGACCTGCTTGGTCACCGTGAACAGCGAGTTCAGGTTGGTATCGATGACCGCGTTCCAATCGTCGAGCGTCATCCGGCGGAATACGCCGTCGCGCGTGATACCCGCGTTGTTGACGAGCACGTCGGGGTTGCCGAAGTCGGCCTTGACCTTGTCGAAAGCCGTTTTCGTCGAATCCCAGTCGCTGACGTTGCCCGGCGACGCATGAAACGTGAAGCCCAGGTCCTTCTGCTCGGCAAGCCATTTATTGTAGTCGCGGGTGGGACCGCAGCCGGCGATGACCGTGAAGCCGTTCTGGTGCAGGCGCTGGCAAATCGCGGTACCGATACCGCCCATACCGCCGGTGACGTAGGCAAGTCTTGCCATGGTGGATCTCCTCGTCTTCGTTGATGTGCTCGTTCATCGGGGCTCGCGCCCCGTCCTCCGTCTCGATCAGGCGCGCTCGACCGCCAGCGCCACGCCCATGCCACCACCGATGCACAGCGAAGCCAGGCCCTTGCGCGCGTCGCGCTTGATCATCTCATGCAGCAGCGTCACCAGGATCCGGCAGCCCGATGCGCCGATCGGATGCCCGATCGCGATGGCCCCGCCATTGACGTTGATGCGGGACGTGTCCCATCCCATTTCCTTGTTGACCGCGCAGGCCTGCGCGGCGAACGCCTCGTTGATCTCCATCAGGTCCAGGTCGGCAGGCTTCCAGCCGGCGCGCTCGAGCGCGCGCTTGCTGGCCGGCACCGGCCCCATGCCCATGATCGCCGGATCCAGGCCCGACGACGCGAACGCCTTGATCGCGGCAAGCGGCTTCAGGCCCAGCGCCTTGGCCTTGCTCGCGCTCATCACGATGACGGCCGCCGCGCCGTCGTTCAGGCCGGACGCGTTCGCAGCGGTCACCGTGCCGTCCTTCTTGAACGCCGGACGCAGCCCGGCGATCGAATCGGCCGTCGTGCCGCCCTTGATGTACTCGTCGGTCGCGAAGGCGACCGGATCACCCTTGCGCTGCGGGATCATCACCGGAACGATCTCGTCCTTGAAGCGTCCGGCCTTCTGCGCGGCCTCGGCCTTCTGCTGCGAGGCAGCCGCGAACTCGTCCTGCTGCGCGCGCGAGATGTCGTAGCGCGAAGCGACGTTCTCGGCCGTGATGCCCATGTGGTACTGGTTGTAGACGTCCCACAGGCCGTCGACGATCATCGAATCGACCAGCTTGGCGTCGCCCATCCGGAAGCCGTCGCGCGAGCCGAGCAGCACGTGCGGCGAGGCGCTCATGTTCTCCTGCCCGCCGGCCGCGACGATGTCGGCCTGCCCGGTCATCACGGCCTGCGCCGCCAGCATCACCGCCTTCAGGCCGCTGCCGCAAACCTTGTTGATCGTCATGGCCGGCACGCCATTGGCGATGCCGGCCTTGATCAGCGCCTGGCGGGCGACGTTCTGCCCCGAGCCGGCGGTCAGCACCTGCCCGAGGATCACTTCCTCGACGGCATCCAGGCCCAGATTGGCCCGCTCGAGCGCTGCTTTCAGCACGGTGGCGCCCAGATCCGGCGCCGAAATGCCGGCCAGCGAGCCGCCGAACTTGCCGACCCCGGTACGCGCCGCCGATACGATGACTGCCTGTTCCATCATGTTCTCCGTTTGACGATATCAATGTTGATCGCCCGCGATCCAGCGAGGGTTGTCGCCGGTCATCACGCAGGCTGTTTCACATAACGGCCGGGGGCCCGTTCGATCGGGGGATACCGGTCACTGCCCAGTTGCTTCGGCGCCGGTTGCATCGGCCCCATCTTCGGCTTGAGCCATTCGATCCAGGCATTCCACCAGCTACCCGGATGCTCGGTAGCCGTCGCCATCCACTGCTCGGGGTCCGCCGGTTGGCGTTCACCAGTCCAGTAGTTGCGCTTGTTCTTCGACGCGGGGTTGATCGTTCCCGCGATATGGCCGCTGGCCGACAACACGAAGCGGACGTCACCGCCCAGCAACTGCGTCGTCTGGTACGCGGCGACCCACGGCACGATGTGATCCTCGCGCGCCGCCATCACGAACGCCGGCACGTCGACCCGCTTCAGGTCGATCGGCTCGCCCAGGCACGTCAGGCGATCGGGCTCGCGCAACTCGTTCTGCAGATACATGTGCCGCAAGTACCAGCAATACATCGGGCCCGGCAGGTTGGTGCTGTCGCCGTTCCAGTACAACAGATCGAATGCCGGCGGCCGCCCGCCCTTCAGGTAGTTGTTGACGACATAGTTCCAGACCAGGTCGCTGGGCCGCAGGAACGAGAACGTCGTCGCCAGGTCGCGGCCGCTGAGCAGCCCGCCCTTGCCGAGCTGCTGCTCGCGCATCTGGACTTGCTGCTCGTCGATGAACACGCCGAGCACGCCCGGTTCCGAGAAATCCAGCAGCGTCGTCAGCAGCGTCAACGACTCGACCGGATGCTCGCCCTGCGCCGCCAGCGCGGCCAGCGCCGTGGTGACGATCGTGCCGCCGACGCAGAAGCCCAGCAGGTTGATCTTGTCCTGGCCCGACAGTTCCTTCACGACGTGGATCGTCTCGATCACGCCGCGGGCCAGGTAATCGTCCCACGTGAGATGTCCCTGCTCAGCGCCGACGTTGCGCCACGACACCATGAACACCGTCATGCCCTGGGACACCAGGAACTGCACCATCGAGTTGTCCGGCTGCAGATCCATGATGTAGAACTTGTTGATGCACGGCGGCACCAGCAGGATCGGGCGCGCGCCGACCGTCGGCGTCGACGGTTCGTACTGGATCAGTTGTACCAGCTCGTTCTCGAAGACCACCGCACCGGCGGACGTCGCGACGTTGCGGCCGACCTCGAACGCCTCGTCGTCGTTCTGCGACAGCTTGCCGCGCCGCATGTCGCTGATCATGTTCTCCATGCCCGCCATCAGGCTCTTGCCCTGCGTCTGGATCAGCATCCGCTGCGCTTCGGGATTGCTCGCGAAGAAGTTGGCCGGCGACATCGCCTCGATCCACTGCAGCGTCGCGAAGCGGATGCGGTCGCGCGTCTTCGCGTCGCCCTCGACCGCGTCGGCCATCTTCTGCAGGAACTCGCTGTTCAGCAGGTAGAGCGCGGCCGTCCACGAGTACAGTCCGTTGTTCTGCCAGCTCGAATCGGCGAAGCGTTTGTCCTTGATCGACGGTGCCTTGCCGTCGGCCGAGCCGCTGAGCAGCTTCTGCCAGCGCGCGACGTATTCGGTCTGCAGCGCGGCCAGCCGCGCCGGATCGAGCTTGATGCCTGGAACAGACGGCAGCGACGGCAGGCGCGGAGTGAAATCGCCCATCGGCGGCTTTCCACCGGGAAACATCGCCGACATCCATTGCTGCATGCCCGCCATCATCGCCGCCGCCGGACCGCCGGGCGCGCCGGCCGCCTGGGCGCCCGGCATGCCGGGAAAGCCCGACAGCATCGGCATCATCTCCTTGAACGCGCCGAACATCGCCGCCGGATCGAAAGCGCCCGCGCTCTCAGACGCCAGCC
>JAKPAM010000151.1 GCA_029779435.1 Pseudomonadota bacterium
CGAAGCCGCCCGACGCGGCGATGTAAGCACCGGTGAGGAATATGCTTGGTGCATAGGCGTCGAATGAGAACCACCACCAGAAGAAAGCCGGCGGCGGATAGACCCGCCAGCCGAACGCCACGAACCAGGGCGGCCCAAGCTCGGGCTGATAGGCGAGCGCGGCGGCGGTCCACTGCGTCGCACCCCACACCCCGGCGAGCACGATCAGGAACACGGTGATGATCTGGCCCCAGAGTATCTTGGTCGCGGACATGGAGGTCTCCTGATTTAGATGCCAAGGCCGCGCTTGCGGCCCAGCGTCCAGTCGATCCCGCCGCCGGCGCGGACGACGCCGGACACCTGACGGCCGAGCTGCTGTTCGAAGGTGCTGGTCCACGGAACGAGCCGGAAGCCGAGCCCGTCGTCGATCATGGCGAAGCGGCCTGACGCGAGCGCGAGGCGCTGGCGCACGATGCCAGCGATCTTCTCGCCAGAGCCGGCGGGCCGATAGGCAAGCCCGGTCTCGCCCGCGATCTTCGCGCCAACCGCGTCCAGCTCGCGCTTGCGGAGCGTGTCGAGCATCCCGCGCTCGAACACCGTCCGCTCGCCGAAGCGGCGCGCCAGCTCTTCCTTGACGAGATGGTCGGTGCGCGCGTCCATCGCGCGCCGCACCTCGGCGCCGAACCCGCCATCGGCGACGCCAGCGCCGCGCTCGATCAGCCGATGGTCGAGCCAGGTCGCGCCAGGCGCTTTCACCTGCGCGGCAAGGTCGAGGTCCGATCGGGTGGCGAGGATAAAGGTCGGCTTCTCCTCGCCGGCCCGTTCGATCGCGCGCAGCTCGACGATGCCGCCGAGCTTGGGGCTGTGCTCCAGCGCCTCGATGCCGGGTAGCCGGACATGGTGGGTGCGGCCATCGGTGCCGTCGATCACAGCATAGGCCGTGCCGGTCAGCTCGTCGTGCAAGCCCTTGTCGATCAGCCGGCCAGCGATTGGCTTCTCGGGCGCGCCGCTGACCACGGCGTAGCTGTCGAGTGGCCGATCCTGCCCGCGGTCTCTTAGCGCCGCGCCGATCGTGCGGATGATGTCGCCGCGCGTGCCCAGCTCGCGCAGCTTCGCCGCCGCGCCTTTCGCCACCGCCCATTGGCCGGAATCGCCTTCGGCAGCGAGCCCCATCGTTTCCAGGTGCTGCAAGCGCCCGATCATCAAGCGGCGGAGCCGCGGATCGTCGGGGCCGGGCCACTCGGGGCGCAGGTCGATGACGCCCAGCTCATCGGCGGAACGCTGGATCTCGGAATCGAGCCGGGTCCAGCGTTCCGCCGTCACCTCACGGTCGAGCGCGCGCTGCACCTCATTTTCGGGCTTCGGCCCCAACTCGGCGAACGCCAGGTCTTGCGCGCGCGAGCGAAGATTGTGGCTGATGTAGTCGCGGGAGATAACGAGATCGGCGCCCTGATCGGTAACGCCGCGCACGAGCAAGTGGACGTGCGGATTGTCGGTGTTCCAGTGATCGACCGCAACCCAATCGAGCCGCGTCCCCAAGTCCGCCTCCATCTGCCGCATTAGGTCGCGCGTGTATTCACGCAGGTCGGTCAGGTCGGCGGCATCCTCCGGCGACACGATGACCCGGAAATGGTGCCGGTCATCCTTGCACCGCTCGGTGAAACCGCGATCGTCAGCGTTGTCCTCGGCCGCATCGAACATGCGCGTCGGCGAGCCGTCGCGGGTGACGCCCTCACGCTTCAGATAGGCGACGTGCGCGGACAGCGGTGCCATTCGCCGGCCGCCCCGGCTGCGCGTGGTAACGGGCAGCATCTTGACCATGACGCGCCGGCCCGAGCCAAACAGACGGCTGCGCGCGAATGCCGTGCGGCCCCGGCCGAAAGTGGACGGGCTGCCACGACGCGATGCTCCGCCGCTGCGCCGGCCGCCGCTGTGGATCGCGGCGACGCGCAGCACCTCGGCGACCAGG
>JAKPAM010000159.1 GCA_029779435.1 Pseudomonadota bacterium
CATACCGCGCACCAGGATTCCACGCCGATGATCGTTTTCGTCGGCCAGGTCGGCACCGATTTCCTCGACCGCGAGGCGTTCCAGGAGATCGATTACCGCCGGATGTACGGCCCGCTGACCAAATGGGTCGCTCAGATCGATCGGGCCGACCGCATCCCCGAGTACGTCGCGCACGCGTTCCAGGTCGCGACCTCGGGCCGCCAGGGGCCGGTGCTGCTGGCCCTGCCCGAGGACATGCTGATCGCCACGGCCGACGTCGCCGACGCGCCGCACTACCAGCCGGTGATGCCCGCGCCCAGTGCGGCGCAGATCGACGTGCTGCGCCAACGGTTGGCACAGTCGCGCCGGCCGCTCGTGCTGCTGGGCGGCAGCGGCTGGACCGAGCAGGCGCTCGCGGACCTGCGGACCTTCGCCGAAGCCAACCGGCTGCCGGTAGCCTGCGCGTTCCGTTTTCAGGATCTATACGACAATCGGCTGCCGAACTATGTCGGCGACGTCGGCATCGGAATCAACCCGGCGCTCGCGCAGCGCGTGCGCGAGGCCGACCTGGTCCTGACGATCGGTGCCCGCCTGGGCGAGATGACGACGTCGGGCTACACGCTGTTCGACGTACCGGTGCCTCGGCAGTACCTGATCCACGTGCACCCGGGCGTCGACGAGTTGGGCCGCGTCTACCAGGCCGGCCTGATGATCAACGCCGGCATGCCCGAGTTCGCGCGGGCGCTGTGCGACATCCGCGTCGACAGCCAGGCCTGGGCCGGCGGGCTGGCGGCGGCGCGTGCCGAATACGAGGCCTGGCAGGCCCGGCCGCCGGTCTCGCGCGAGCTGCCGCTGGCCGTCGATCCGTGGGACGTCGTGCAGACGCTGCGCGCCAAGGTGCCGGCCGACACGATCATCACCAACGGCGCCGGCAACTTCGCGACCTGGGCGCACCGCTTCTGGCCCTACGCCGGCCAGCGCACGCAACTGGCACCGACGTCGGGCGCGATGGGCGCGGGGCTGCCCGCGGCCGTCGCCGCCAAGATCGCCGCGCCGGACCGGACGGTCGTGTGCTTCGCCGGGGACGGCGATTTCCTGATGAACGGCCAGGAGCTGGCGACCGCCACGCAGTACGGCGCCGGCATCATCGTGCTGCTGTTCAATAACGGCATGTACGGCACGATCCGGATGCACCAGGAGCGCGAGTACCCGCAGCACACGTTCGGCACCGCGCTGTCGAACCCCGACTTCGCGCGGCTGTGCGAAGCCTTCGGCGGATGGGGCGGGCAAGTTCGGCGGACGGCCGATTTCGGGCCGGCGCTCGACCAGGCGCTGGCGTTCACGCGCGAGCACAAGCGCCCCGCATTGATCGAACTGGCGATCGACCCGCAGGCGATCACCCCCAACCTGTCGATGGACCAGATCCAGCAGGCAGCATTGAAGCGACAAGGCTGATTGTCACCCGTCGGCCGCGCGCTCGCGTACGTCCAGCCGCTCTGGGCCTGACGCGCCGCGGGCGCCGGACATCCCTTAGGCTGCGAAGATGACGTTCAGTTTCGACATCCGCACGGTGCTGATGTTCGGCGCGGTGAACGCCGCGATCTGTTGCATCACGTTGTTCATGTCGCGCTCGTTGCACTCGCGCTCGGCGCCGGCCCTCGTCTGGGGCGCGGCGACGCAGGGCTGCGCGACGGTCGCGCTCGCGCTGCTCGCATTGCGAAGCATGATATCGCCGTGGCTGTCGGTGACGGTGGCCAACGTGGCGCTCGTGCTGGTATGGCTATGCAACGTCCATGCGTTCCGCAGCCTGTGCGAGAGTCGCGCCAAACCCATCGCCGCCTGGCTGGTGACGCTGGCCGGCATCGTGGGGTTCGTCGCGATCGGCAGCGACGAGAGCGAAGGCGCTGCCCGGGTGGCGCTCAGTTGCGTGACCCAGATGGCGATGGCGATCATCGTGCTCACGATGCTGGCGACGCGCAGCAACGAAGAGCCGGCGACGGTCAGCGTCAGCGCGTGGGCGCTGCATGCGGCATTCATCATCATGCCCGCGCCGAGGCTGGCAGCGGGGCTGGGGCTGAGTGCCGCGCCCGGGGGCTTCAGCGTGCTGAACCCCGGCGTTTTCAACCTGGGCAACAGCGTCCTGGTCGTGACCGCACCGATGATCGTCGCGATGATCCTGCTCGGATGGACCAATTCGCGCCTGGCGCGCGAGTTGCGCCGGCAGGCGGCCACCGACGAGCTGACGACGCTGCACTCGCGGCGCAGCTTCTTCGACATCGTCCAGCGGCGACTGCGCGAACCCGGCTCGGGCGAGCGCGCGCAGGCGCTGTTCATGATGGACCTGGACCACTTCAAGCAGATCAACGATCGCCACGGCCACCAGGTCGGCGACCGCGTCCTCAAGCACTTCGGCGAGTTGCTGCGCCGCTCGTTGAGCACCGACGACGTGGCGGGACGATACGGCGGCGAGGAGTTCTGCGCGTACATCGTGCGCGATGACCGGGCGCAGATCGAGGCACTGGCCGAGCAACTATGCACCCGCGTGCGGCATGCGCCGCCGATCGTCGGCGACTCGCCGATCGCGCTCACGGTGTCGAGCGGTATCGCGCACGTCGCCGGCGACGAGGCACTGGATGCGCTGCTCAGCACCGCGGATCGCTACGTCTACCTGGCCAAGGCGGCGGGAAGGGACCAGTGGATCGCCCGCGACGCGGAAGCGAGCCCGCCGGCGACGCCCACCGCGAAACCGTCCGGGACCGCCGCCGCATCGGCGCCGTCCCCTTCGCGCAGTCAGTCGTCGGTCGTCTGACCCTCGCCGCCACGGGGCGGCTGGACTTCGAGGATCGCCTCGGCGAACTCGTCGACGTCCTCGAAGTTGCGATAGACGGAAGCGAAACGCACGTAAGCGACGTTGTCCAGCTTGCGCAACTCGCCCATCACCATCTCGCCGATCCGGGAACTGGGCACCTCGCGAGCGCCGGTGGCCAGCAACTGATCCTCGATCCGCTGCAGCGCTTCGTCGACCGCCTGCGCGGCCACCGGCCGCTTGCGCAGCGCCAACTGCATCGATCCGCGCAGCTTGTCGCGCACGAACTCGACGCGCGATCCGTCGCTCTTGACCACCGCCGGCATCACGCGCTCGAAACGTTCGTACGTCGTGAACCGGCGATCGCATTCGACGCAGCGCCGACGGCGCCGGATGCTGGCACCATCTTCGGAAATACGCGTCTCGAGGACCTGGGTGTCCGGGTGGGAGCAGAACGGACAATGCACGGCAGCCCCCGGGACGCGATGGCCGCGATCAGCGCTTCGACGGACCGTAGACCGGGAAGCGTCCGGTCAGTTCGGCCACCTGACCCTTGACGCGCTCGATGACGGCCGCGTCTTCGGGAGCGTCGAGAACATCGGCGATCAGGTTGCCCACCAGCTCCGATTCCTTGACGCCGAATCCGCGGGTGGTCATCGCCGGCGACCCGAGCCGGATGCCGCTGGTGACGAACGGCTTCTCGGGATCGTTGGGGATCGCGTTCTTGTTGCACGTCATGTGCGCGCTGCCCAGCACCGCCTCGGCTTGCTTGCCGGTGATCTTCTTGGCGCGCAAGTCGACCAGCATCACGTGCGATTCGGTATGCCCCGAGACGATCCGCAGGCCGCGCCGCGTCAGCGTGGTCGCCAGCGCATCGGCATTGGCGACGACCTGCTGCTGGTAGGCCTTGAACGAGGGCGCCAGCGCCTCCTTGAATGCAACCGCCTTGGCGGCGACCACATGCATCAACGGCCCGCCCTGCAGGCCGGGGAAGATCGCCGAATTGACGGCCTTCTCGTACTCGGGTTTCATCAGGATCAGGCCGCCGCGCGGTCCGCGAAGGCTCTTGTGCGTCGTCGACGTGACGATGTCGGCATGGGGCACCGGATTCGGATACACGCCCGCGGCGACCAGCCCCGCATAGTGGGCCATGTCGACGATGAACACCGCCCCGACCTCCTTGGCGATCCGCGCGAAGCGCTCGAAATCGATGCGCAGGCTGTAGGCCGACGCACCGGCGATCAGGATGCGCGGCTTGTGCTCGCGCGCCAGGCGCTCCATCGCGTCGTAATCGATCTCCTCGGCCTCGTTCAGCCCATAGGAGATGACGTTGAACCACTTGCCCGACATGTTGACCGGCGAACCGTGCGTCAGGTGGCCGCCCTCGGCCAGCGACATGCCGAGAATCGTGTCACCGGGCTTGGCCACCGCCATGAAAGCGGCCTGGTTGGCCTGCGAACCCGAATTCGGCTGGACATTGGCGGCAGCGGCGCCGAACAGTTGCTTGACGCGATCGATCGCCAGCGTCTCGGCGATGTCGACGAATTCGCAGCCACCGTAGTACCGCTTGCCCGGATAGCCCTCGGCGTACTTGTTCGTCAGCTGGCTACCCTGCGCGGCCAGGACCGCGGGGCTCGTGTAGTTCTCGGAGGCGATCAGTTCGATGTGGTCTTCCTGGCGGCGATTCTCCTGCTGGATCGCTTGCCAGAGCTCGGGGTCGACCTTGTCGAGGGTCAATGCGGGATCAAACATGGGGACTCCTTAGACAGCCGTCTTGATGCAATGGGTTTGCAACCGGCTGCCCAGGCGTACGGCAGGCGTGGGATGGCACCGTCGCGATGCCTCGAACACGAAGCCGCGCTCCCCGGTAGTGCTCTACCCGATCGCCAGTTGCGCGGCTTTGCGCGAGTTTAGCCAAACCTCGGCGGCGCTCGCAAGCCTTCCGCGAGCCTTCGGCACGCCCGGCGCGAGCCGTTG
>JAKPAM010000193.1 GCA_029779435.1 Pseudomonadota bacterium
TCGCTGCGCGAGGCGATCACCGCGATCAACAACTCGCCCGCCGGCGCGCAGCCGACGCTGATCCAGTTCGCGATCGCCGGCACCGGCACGCACACGATCACGCTAAGTTCGGCGCTGCCCGCTATCACCCGACCGATCATTCTCGACGGCACCCCCGACGACAGCTTCGCCGCCAACGGCAGCCGCCCGGCCATCGTCATCGACGGCAACAATCTGAATGCCAATGGGCTGCACCTCGGCAGCGGCTCCGGCGGCTCGACGATCCGCGGCCTGGTGATCCGGAACTTCCAGCAGGACGGCATCCGCATCGACGCCGGCTCGAACGGCAACCTCATCGCCGGCAACTACATCGGCCGCCTGACACCAACCGGCACCGCGGCGATGGCCGGCAACGGCGGGGCGGGCATCGCCGCCTACAGCGCCAACAACGTCATCGGCGGCACCGTCGCCGCCGATCGCAACCTGTTGTCCGGCAACGCCAATGGCCTCGTCATCTATGGAGCGTCGGCGATCGGCAACCAGGTGTTCGGCAACACCATCGGTACCGACCTGTCCGGCAACAGTGCGATCGCCAACACGTATGACGGTATCCGCATCGAGAACGGCGCCACCGCCAATGTCATCGGCGGCAGCGCGGCCGGCCAACGCAACGTCATCAGCGGCAACGGCCAGGACGGCGTGCAGATCGACGGCGAAGCCAGCGACGGCAACATCGTCCGGGGCAACTGGATCGGCGTGCGAGCCGACGGCACCGGCGTGCTGGGCAACGGCGGCGACGGCATCTTCATCATCGGCGGCGCCGACAACCTGGTCATCGGCGGCCCGGCCGCTGCCGACGGCAACTGGATCGCCGGCGGCAGCTATGTCGGCATCGAAGTCGATGGCAACTCCAGCGGACTGCTGATCCAGTACAACCGCATCGGCACCGACCTGACCGGCGCCGCGAACTGGGGGCCGCAACAGAACGGCATCCTGCTGGAGAACTCGGCGGTCCCACCGGCAGGCCCCAACAACAACCGGATCCTCGACAACATCGTCGCGTTCAGCGGCCAGGGCGGCGTCTACACGGCCGGCATCACGCTGTCCGGTAACGGCACCATCGCCAATACGATCCAGCGCAACCTCGTGTACGGCCAGGCGGGCCTGGCGATCGACCTGGGGGACGACGGCCCCACGAACAACGACGCCGGCGACGCCGATACCGGCCCGAACAACCGGCAGAACTTCCCGGTGCTGACGTCGGCCATTACCGACGGCACGGGCTCCGTGACAATCGGCGGCACGCTGAACAGCAACGCCAATGGCGCTTTCCGCATCGAACTGTTCGCCTCGCCGACGGCCTCCGCCAACGGACGGGGCGAAGCGCGAATCTACCTCGGTTACGTCGACGTCACGGTCAACGCAGCCGGCAACGCTTCGTTCTCGACGACGCTGAGCGCCACGCTGCCGGCCGGCTATGCGGTCAGTGCGACCGCCACCCGCACGCTATCCAGCTACGCCACGTTCACCGACACATCGGAAGTGGGCCGCAACATCGTCGCGACGTCCAGCGTGCAGACGGTGCTCGTCGTCGACACGGCGGCCGACACGCTGGACGGCGACATCACCAGCGTCTGGACACTGCTGGCCAGCAAGGGCGGCGACGGCAAGATCTCGCTGCGCGAGGCGATCACCGCGATCAACAACTCGCCCGCCGGCGCGCAGCCGACGCTGATCCAGTTCGCGATCGCCGGTACCGGCACGCACACGATCACCTTGGGCTCGGCGCTGCCGGCGATCACCAAGCCGGTCGTCATCGACGCCAGCACCGATGACAGCTTCGCCGCCAACGGCAGCCGCCCGGCCATCGTGATCAACGGCAACGGCGGCAATTTTTCCGGACTGGTGCTGAGCGCGGGCGCCGCGAACAGCTCGATCCGCGGCTTCATCGTGCAAGGTTTCGGGCAGGCGGGCATCGTCGTCGAATAGGGCGCGACCGGCGTCACCATCGCCGGCAACTACGTCGGCCGCATCGATGCCAACGGATCAGCCGCGGCGGCGGGCGCCGCCAACACCACCGGGATCCTGGTCCAGGCGGCCGGCACCCTGATCGGCGGCCTCGCGGCCGACGATCGCAACGTCATCTCGGGCAACAGCTACGCCGGCGTCTATCTGTTCACCGGCGCCTCGGGCGTCGGGATCCTGAGCAACTACGTCGGCGTCGACGCCGGCGGCCAGAACGCCGTCGGCAACGGATACGGCGTGCTGATCATGGATGACGGCGGCGGCCACCTGATCGGCGGCGACATGGTCGGCATCGGCAACGTGATCGCCGGCAACCTCCATCAAGGCTTGAACCTGACCCGGGCCGGGACCGGCATCGTCGTCCAAGGCAATCGGATCGGCGTCACGGCCGACGGGGCGACGCTGCTGGCCAACGCCTGGGGCGCGATCACGGTGACGGATACCAGCGGCTTGCTGATCGGCACCGACGGCAACGGCCTCTATGACACGCTGGAAGGCAACCAGATCGTCGGCGGCAACCAGAACGGCGTCACCATCAGCGGCAGCGCGAGCCACGACAACGTCGTCGCGGGCAACCTGATCGGCAGCAATGCCACCTCGACGGCGGCACTGGCGACGCGGTTCGGCGTCGAGCTCGTCAGCGGCGCCCACGACAACCGGATCGGCGGCATCACCCCCCTCGAAGGCAACCGCATCATCGCGGACAGCCACGGCATCTATCTGACCGGCGATGCCGCCGGCGGCAATGCGCTGCTGGGCAACCTGATCTCCACCAACAACTGGTCGCTGGCGATCGCGCTGGGCGATAGCGGGTCCGTCGTACCGAACGATGCCGGCGACGCGGATAGCGGTCCGAACGATCTGCAGAACCATCCGGTCGTCACGACGGCCCACGTCGATCCGGGCAGCGGTGTCGTCGTCGGCGCCATCGACGCCGAGGCGAACCAGCACTACCGGATCGAGATCTTCGGCAGCACCGCCACCGCCAAGGGCGGCTCGGGCATGTCGACGTATCTGATCGGCGCGGTCGATGTCACGACCGATGCCAGCGGCCACGCCGCGTTCGCGCTGCCGGCCAACGGCCTGCCGGCGGGCCACTACATCAGTGCGACCGCGACGCAGACCGATGCGGCGTTCACGGTGTTCGGCTCGACGTCCGGCTTCTCGCCGGCGGTCGTCGCGGCCGTCGCCCACGCGCCGGTCATCACCAGCAACGGCGGCGGCGCCAATGCATCGGTCAGCATCGCCGAGAGCACGACCGTCGTTACCACCGTCACCGCCTCCGATGTCGACGGCGGCACGCTCACGTTCTCGATCGCCGGCGGCGCCGACCAGGCGCATTTCCAGATCGACCCGAACACCGGCGAACTGCGCTTCATCGCCGCGCCCGACTTCGAGAACCCGCTCGACGCCGACGGCGACAACGTCTACCACGTCATCGTGCGAGCCGGCGACGGGGTGTTCGACGATACGCAGGCGATCGCCATCACCGTCACCGACGTGTCGAACGAGCTGGTCGTCACGACCGCCGCCGACAACAACGACTCGGGCATCCTCACCGGCGCCGCTTATGACGCCGAATGGCTGAACGCGCATCGGGGCGCCGACGGCGCGATCAGCCTGCGCGAGGCGATCATCGCCGCCAACAACAGCAGCGGCACGACGCTGATCCAGTTCGCGATCCCCGGCACCGGCTCGCACACGATCACGCTGAGCGCCGCCCTGCCCGCGATCACCAACCCGGTGATCCTCGACGGCAGCACCGACGACAGCTTCGCGGCCAACGGCAGCCGTCCGGCCATCGTGCTCGACGGCGGCGACGCGCTCGGCAACGGGCTGGTGCTGAGCGCGGCGGCCAGCGGTTCGACGATCCGCGGCCTGGTGATCCGCAACTTCGATGGCGCCGGCATCCTGATCGATACCGGATCGAACGGCAATACCATCACCGGCAACTACGTCGGCGCCTTGAACACGGCCGGCACCGACGCCGGGGCGAGCCTGGCCAACAACGGCAGCGGCATCCTCGTGTTCGGCATCGGCAACACGATCGGCGGCTTGACGGTTGCCGATCGCAACGTCATCAGCGGCAACGACCAGAACGGCATTCACGTCACCGCCAGCGGCCTGAGCAACCTCATCGTCGGCAACTTCGTTGGCACCACCGCCGACGGCCTGGCGGCGCTGGGCAATCACGAGAACGGCCTGTTCATCGAAGGCGCCGAGCAGCAGATCGTCGGCAACCTGGTGTCCGCGAACCAGTACGGCATCGCGATCCTGGGCGAAGACGCCGACGGCAACGTCATCCACGGCAACCTGGTCGGCACCGACATCACCGGCACGGCCGCGTTGGGCAACCTGTTCGACGGCATCCAGGTCATGGGCGGCGCCGACGGTACGCAGATCGGCGACGGTACCCCGACCTCGCGCAATCTGGTGTCGGGCAACGGCCAGCACGGTATCGTGATCGGCGGCACGTCGACGACCGGCACGTGGGTGGTGGGCAACTTCATCGGCACCACCGTCAGCGGCATGCAGGCGCTGGGCAACGGCGAATACGGCATCGCGCTGTACGACGGCGCCTCGGCATCCCTGGTCTACAGCAACCTCATCAGCGGCAACGGCAAGAGCGGCGTCCAGATCAACGGCAACGGCAATCCGGCCACGCAAGGCAACGTGATCGCCGCCAACGGGATCGGCCTCGACTATGCCGGCACGGCAGCGCTTGGCAACGGTCACTACGGGATCGAGGTGATCGGCAGCGCCAGCGGCAACGAGGCGCTCGACAACTACGTCAGCGGCAACGGGTCGGGCGGAATCCACCTGAGTACCGGCGCCAGCGGCAATGCGATCACCAACAACGATATCGGGACCGCGATCGGCGATGCATCGATCGTGCTGGGCAACGGCGGCGCCGGAGTGTCGCTGGCGGCGTCCGCCGGTTCGGGCAACATCATCGTCACCAACCTCATCAAGGGCAGCACGGGGCTGGCGATCGACCTGGGCGACGACGGCCCGACGGCCAACGACCCGCTCGACGTCGACGCCGGCCCCAACGACCTGCAGAACACGCCGACGATCGACGACGTGCTCGCCGACGGCACCAACAGCCGGATCCGCGGCTCGCTGACCAGCGAACCCGGCCGATCCTTCGTCCTCGAGTTCTACGTATCGACGTCGAATGATCCCGGGGTCGCAGAGACCGTGCTCGGCTACGTCTACGTCACGACCGACGGCGACGGCATCGCCTCCTTCGACTTCATCTGCGCGGCGATCCCGGCCGGTGCATGGGTCAGCGCCACCGCCACGCAGGCCGACGCCACTTTCTCGGTGTTCGGCTCGACCTCGGAACTAAGCCCGGCCGTGCAAGCCTTCGCGCCGACGCCGCCCACCGGCAGCGGCGCGATCCTGGCCAGCAACGAAGACACGACCGTCGTCATCACGGCCGCGCAGTTCGGCTTCAGCGACGTCAACGGCGACGCCTTCATCGGCGTGCGCATCGACTCGCTGCCGGTGTCCGGCACGCTGCGGCTCGACGGTGTCGACGTCATCGCCGGCCAGACGATCCCGATCGCCGACATCGATGGCGCCAAGCTGCGCTACGTGCCAGCCGCCAACGCCAACGACGACAACACCCCGTTGGCCGATCGGCAATGGCAGTTCTCGGTGCAGGACGCCACGGGCACTTATGCCGCCAGTCCCGGCACGATGACCCATTCGATCGCGCCGATCAACGACGCGCCGGTCATCACCAGCAACGGCGGCGGCGGCGCCGCTTCGATCAGCGTCCCCGAGACCACGACCGCGGTCACCACCGTCATCGCGTCCGACGTCGACGGGCCCTCGGTCACGTTCTCGATCGCCGGCGGCGCCGACGCCGCCCGCTTCGTCATCGACCCGGTCTCCGGCGTGCTGTCGTTCATCGCCGCACCTGATTTCGAAGCGCCGACCGATGCCGACGCCGACAACGTCTACCACGTGATCGTCCGGGCCAGCGACGGCGCGCTCGATGCCACGCAGGCGATCGCCGTCACCGTCACCGATGTCTCGAACGTGCTGGTCGTCACGACCGCCACCGACAACAACGATTCCGGGATCACGGTCGGCGCGACGTATGACGCTGAATGGCTGAACGCCCATCGGGGCACCGACGGCGCGATCAGCCTGCGCGAGGCGATCATCGCCGCCAACAACAGCGCCGGCACCACGCTGATCCGATTCGACATCCCAGGCATCGGCACGCACGTGATCGCGCCAAGTGCGGTGCTGCCGGCGATCACCGGCCCCGTCATCATCGACGGCACGACCGACGACAGCTTCGCGGCCAACGGCAGCCGGCCGGCCATCGTGCTCGATGGCGGTAGTCTCGGCCACGTCAACGGGCTGACGCTGGCCGCCGGCTCCGGCGGCTCGACGATCCGCGGCCTGGTCATCCAGAATTTCGTCGACAACGGCTTGCTGATCCAGGCCGGCTCCGACGGCAACACGATCACCGGCAACTACCTCGGCGTGAGTGCCGACGGTTCGACGCCCGCCGGCAACGATCATGGCATCCAGATTGCATCAGCCGCCAACAGCGTGACCGGCAACGTGATCTCGGGCAACGGTACCAACGGTATCAACCTGTTCGGCATCGACGCGGCCAACAACGTGATCCAGGGCAACGTCATCGGCCTGGACGCCAGCGGCATGACGGCCATCGGCAACAACACCGGCATCGCCCTCCACGGCGCGGGCGCCGGTAACGTCATCGGCGGCGGCGGATCCGGTGAAGGCAACCTGATCAGCGCAAACATCAGCGACGGCATCCTCGTCTCCCTGACCAGCGACGTGGTGATCCAGGGTAATCGCATCGGCGTCGCCGCCGACGGTTCGTCCGTGCTGAGCAACGGTAACATCGGCCTTCGCCTCCTGAACTCGAGCAACCTGCTCATCGGCACCAACGCCGATGGATCCGAGGACACCACCGAAGGCAACCTGCTCGCCGGCGACGCCGCCGCCGTCCTGATCGTGCTGCAGAACGTCGACCACTGCGTCATCGCCGGCAACCAGATGGGGGTTTCGTCCGAGGCATCGATGGTCGGCGTGGCTTTGGCGGACGGCAGCCACGACAACCGCATCGGCGGGACGAGCGCCGTCGAATCGAACCTGGTCATCGGCGCCACCACCGCAGGCGTTTGGGTCGACGACAACGCCGGCGTCGGCAACAGCCTGCTGGGCAATCGCTTCCTGCAAGGCACCGGACCCGCAATCGACCTGGGCGGCGATGGCCCGACCGCGAACGACGCGCTCGACGCCGACGCCGGCCCCAACGACCTGCAGAACACCGCGACGATCGACTACGTGATCGCCGATGGCGCCACCAGCCGCGTCCGCGGCTCGCTGCTCACCGAGCCGAATCAAAGCTATCGGATCGAGTTCTTCGCATCGTCGTCGGATTCTCCCGGCGCCGCCGAAACCCTGATCGGCATCCTGAACGTGACGACCGGCGCCGATGGCCGCGTGACGTTCGAGACCACCATCGCGCCGATCGCCGCCGGCACATGGATCAGCGCCACCGCGACCCAGGCCAGCGCCGGCTTCACGGTGTTCGGCTCGACCTCCGAACTGAGCCCGCCCGTGCAGGCTTTCGCCCCGACGCCGCCCACCGGCTCCGGCGCGATCCTGGCCAGCAACGAAGACACCCCCGCCGTGATCACCGCCGCGCTGTTCGGTTTCAGCGACATCAATGGCGACGGCTTCCTCGCCGTGCGCATCGACTCGCTGCCCGCATCCGGCACGCTGCAACTGAACGGCGTCGACGTCGTCGCCGGCCAGACGATCGCCGTCGCCGACATCAACGCCGCCTGGCTGCGCTACGTGCCCGCCCCGGATGCCAACGAGGACAACACCCCGCTGGCCGACCGCCAATGGCATTTCTCCGTGCAGGACGACTCGGGCGCCTATGCCGCCAGCCCCGCCACGATGACCCATGCGATCGTGGCCATCAACGACGCGCCGGTGATCACCAGCAACGGCGGCGGCGCCACCGCTTCGATCAGCATCCCCGAGAACACGACCGTCGTCACCACCGTCACCGCCTCCGACGTCGACGGACCCTCGGTCACGTTCTCGATCGCAGGCGGCGCCGATGCCGCCCGCTTCGCCATCGACCCGGTCTCCGGCGTGTTGTCGTTCATCGCCGCGCCCGACTTCGAAGCGCCGGCCGATGACGATGGCGACAACGTCTACCACGTGATCGTCCGTGCCGGCGACGGTTCGCTCGACGACACGCAGGCGATCGCCGTCACCGTCACCGACGTCTCGAACGTACTTATCGTCACCACGGCCGCCGACGACAACGATTCGGGCATCACCACAGGTGCCGCCTATGGCGCCGAATGGCTAAACGCCCACCCGGGCGCCGACGGCGCGATCAGCCTGCGCGAGGCGATCATCGCTGCCAACAACAGCAGCGGCACCACGCTGATCCAGTTCGCGATCCCCGGCACCGGCACGCACACGATCACGCTAAGCACGGCGCTGCCGGTGATCACCAGTCCCGTCGTCCTGGATGCCAGCACCGACGACAGCTTCGCGGCCAACGGCAGCCGGCCCGCCATCATCCTGGACGTCAACTACGTCGGTTCGGCCACGACATCGGGCCTGCGTCTGACCAGCACGGCCAGCGGGTCGACGATTCGCGGCCTGAACATCCGGAATTTCAACAACGCGGCGATCCAGATCGAAGCCGGCTCGGACGGCAACACGATCGCAGGCAACTATCTCGGCAACTTCGACGCCGACGGCAACGAGATCTCCGCGACCCTGGGCAACAGCGCGCTGCTGGTCAGCGGCAGCCACAACATGATCGGCGGCGCCGCGGCCATCGACCGCAACCTGATCAACCACTCGAGCATGGCGGTCCACCTCGATGGCGGCACCGGCAACCAGGTGATCGGCAACTACATCGGCTTGAACGCCGCGGGCGACACCGCGTTCTCCGATTCCGGAACGGGGATCGCCGACACCAGCGGCAACGGCGGCAACCTGTTCGCGAACAACGTCATCGTCTCGAGCGCGAGCAGCGGCATCTGGGCATACAGCGACGCCGCCGGTCACGACATCATCCGCGACAACCTGATCGGCGTGCGCCCGGACGGCAGCGGCCCCCTGGGATCGGCCGGCACCGGCATCTATGTCGTCGGCGGAAACGGCCACGTGATCACCGGCAACTGGATCGCGGCCAGCCTCTATGGCATCAACTTGAACGCCGGCAACACCGTCGTCCAAGGCAATCGCATCGGTACCGACCTGACCGGTACGGCCAACTGGGGGATGATGTACGACGGCATCCTCATCCAACGCGATGGCAACCTGATCGGCGGCATCGGCCCCGGCCAGGGCAACATCATCGCGTTCAGCAACCAGGACGGATACGATTTCAACGGCGTCCGGGTCGCCAACTCCGTCGGCAACACGATACTGGGCAACAGCATCTACGGGACGATCGGGCCCGGCCTGGGCATCGACCTCGATCCCGACGGGGTAACGCCCAACGACGTCGGCGACGCCGACACCGGCGCCAACAACCAGCAGAACTTCCCGGTGCTGACGTCCGCGATCACCGACGGTGCCGGCTCGGTCACGATCGACGGCGCGCTGAACAGCAACGCCAACGGCTACTACCGCATCGAGCTGTTCGGCTCGCCGACCGGCAATTCCAGCGGCCACGGCGAAGCCCAGACCTATCTCGGCTACGTCGACGTCGCGACCGATGCCTCGGGCAACGCCTCGTTCTCGACGACGCTAAGCGCAACGCTGCCGCCCGGCTACGTGGTGACCGCCACCGCCACCCGCTCGGTCGCCGGCTACGGCAGCTTCTCCGACACCTCGGAGTTCGCGCAGAACGTCGTCGCCATCTCCAATGTCCAGACGGTGCTGGTCGTCGACACCGTCGCCGATACGCTGGACGGCGACACGGCCAACGTCTGGACGCTGCTGGCCGGCAAGGGCGGCGACGGCAGGATCTCGCTGCGCGAAGCGATCGCCGCGATCAACAACACGCCGCCCGGCTCCCAGCCGGTATTGATCCAGTTCGCGATCCCGGGCACCGGCGTGCATACGATCACGCTAAGCGCGGCGCTGCCGGACATCGTGCATCCGGTCATCATCGACGGTACGACCGACGGCAGTTTCGTGCCCAACGGCAGCCGGCCGGCCATCGTGCTCGACGGCAACGGCGGCGGCTACGACGGGCTGACGCTGGCCGCCGGTTCGGACGGCAGCACGATCCGAGGCCTGTCGATCCGCGACTTCGCGGGCGCCGGCCTGATGCTCGCCAGCAGCGGCGGCCACACGATCGCCGGCAACGCGTTCGGCCTGGACGACAGCGGCACGGGCGCGGCGGGCAATTCGCTGGGCATTTTCATCCAGGATAGCCACGGCAACCAGATCGGCGGCACCACGGCCGCCGACCGCAACGTCATCTCCGGTAACACGGGTGGCGGCATCCGGATCGACGCCGGCAGCGGCAACGTGATCCACGGCAACTACGTCGGCACCGATTCCAGCGGCACCGCCGCGGTCGGCAATGGCATCGCAGGTATCTGGATCAGCGGCAGCAGCACTAGCAACACCGTAGGCGGCGCCCTGCCCGGCCAGCAGAACGTGGTATCGGGCAACCTCGGTTCGGTCGGCATCGTGATCCTCGGTTCATCGATCACGAGCAACGTCCTGCAAGGCAATCTGATCGGCCTGGGCAGCGATGGCCTCACCGTACTGCCCAACCGGGTCGGGATCGAGATCGAATCCGCAGGCAACACGATCGGCGGCAGCCTGATCGGCGCGGGCAATGTCATTTCGGGCAACACGGACGTCGGCCTGCTCATCCAGGGCTCGGCTGCGACGGGCAATGTGGTGCAAGGCAACATCATCGGCCTGGACGCGACCGGCCAGTTCGCCCGCGCCAATGGGATCGGTCTGTGGATCGACGCGGCGGGCAATACGATCGGCGGCACCGGCAGCCAGGTCGCGAACGTGATCTCGGGCAACGCCGGTACCGGACTACGGATCGTGGGCGCCGTCTCATCGGGCAACGTGATCCAGGGCAACGTCATCGGCACCGACGTCACCGGTACGCTGGCCCTCGGCAACGGCGGGCATGGCATCGAAGTGGCGGCTGGTGCGTACGGCAACCTGATCGGCGGCGTGCTGCCCGCGCACGCCAACCTGATCGCCTCCAACGGCGGCGCAGGCATCGCGGTGACCGACAGTGCCAGCACCGGCAATGCCCTGCTGGGCAATCGCTTTCACGACAACGCCGGGCTGGCCATCGACTTGGGCGACGACGGCCCGACCGCCAACGATCCGTCGGACACCGACGCCGGTCCCAACGACCTGCAGAACACCCCGACGATCGACGACGTGCTCGCCGACGGCGCCAACAGCCGGATCCGCGGCTCGCTGGTCACCGAGCCTTATCGAAGCTATCGGATCGAGTTCTTCGCATCATCGTCGAACGCGCCGGGCTCCGCCGAAACGCTGCTCGGCCATCTCGACGTAACGACCGTCAGCGATGGCCTCGTGATATTCGTGTTCGACACCACCACCGCGCCGATCACGGCCGGCACATGGGTCCGCGCCACCGCCACGCAGGCCGACGCCGGCTTCTCGGTGTTCGGTTCGACCTCGGAACTAAGCGCGGCCGTGCAGGCCTTCGCGTCAGCGCCGCCCACCGGCACCGGCGCGATCCTGGCCAGCAACGAAGACACGACCGCCGTCATCACGGCCGCGCTGTTCGGCTTCAGCGACGTCAACGGCGACGCCTTCATCGGCGTACGCATCGACTCGCTGCCGGTGTCCGGTACGCTGCGGCTCGACGGTGTCGACGTCATCGCCGGCCAGACGATCTCGATCGCCGACATCGATGGCGCCAAGCTGCGCTATGTGCCGGCCGCCGACG
>JAKPAM010000199.1 GCA_029779435.1 Pseudomonadota bacterium
ACAAGCCGCTGGCCGAGGTCGAATGGCCGGATCCGCCGCCGGCGCCGCCCGACCTGAGCCGGCTCGTCGAGTATTCGCTGATCGAGGGAGTCAGCCCGCTGCGCTTCGCGTTCGATCCGGACAGCGTGACCGCCGTCGACCAGACCGGCGTGCGATTCACGCTCGTCGTCACCAGCCGCTCGGGCACGCCGAACATCAGCCACGAGGCGTTCCGCTGCACGTCGCTCGAACGCAAGATGCTCGCGATCGGCCATCGCGACGGACGCTGGAGCCCGGTCGCGCAACCCGAATGGAAGAAGATCGACGCTCGCGACAGCGCGATCTCCTGGCTCAAGCCCTTGTACCTGGCGATGTGCGACGGCGGCGTACCGGTCACGCGCCCCGCCGACATCAAGCGCCGGCTGGACGACCTGACGCGAATCTCGAACTGACGCGGCGCTGCCGGCCGGCTGGCTGGCCTGCATCAGGCCAGCAAACGCGCTCAGCCCGGATAGCGCGTCAGCACCGGCTTGCCCTGCGTGAACGCGATCACGTTGTCGACGGTCAACCGGCCCATCGCGATGCGCGTCGGCACGGTGCCGCTGCCCTGGTGCGGATGCAGCACGACCTGCGGCAGATCGATCAGCGCCTGCGGCACCCGCGGCTCGCCGTCGAACACGTCGAGCCCGGCACCACCGAGCTTGCCGCTGGCCAGACAGTCGATCAGCGCCGCCTGGTCGACAACCGAGCCGCGTGCGATGTTGACGAACACGCCGTCCGGGCCGAGCGCCTCGATCGCCGCCCGGGACACGATGTGGCGCGTCGCTTCGCCGCCCGGACAGGCGGCGATCAACACGTCGGCCCAGTCGGCCATCGCGACGACGTCGGCGAAGTAGCGGTAAGGCTGCGCGGGTTTCTCGCGCGGGCCGGAATAAGCGATCTCGGTATTGAACGCCGCGCAGCGCTGCGCGATCGCCAGGCCGATGCGGCCCAGGCCGACGATCCCGACCTTGCGGCGCTGCAGGCTGCGCGTCAGCGGCATCGGTCCGCTTGGCCAGCGGCCCTCGCGGACGAAGCGATCACCGGCCGGGATCTGCCGGATCGCACCCAGCAGCAGCGCCAGCGCCATGTCGGCGACATCGTCGGTCAGCACATCGGGCGTGTTGGTGACGATGATGCCGTGCTGGCGGCAATAGTCGGTGTCGACCGCGTCGACGCCGACACCGAAGCACGACACCAGCGCGAGCTGCGGCAGCAGGCGGATCTCGTCGGCCTTGATGCCCCGGCCGCCGTTGGTGACGACGATCCGGCAGTGATCGGCCAGCGAACGCAACAGCGCCGGTTTGTCGGCCGCCTCCCACAGGCGATGGCAGTCGAACGTCGATTCGAGTTCGTGCAGCGCCGGCGCGAACAGCGGCGCCATGATCAGGACGACCGGCTTGCCCATCGGATCAACGCTTGAACTTGACGATGCGCTGCGTCTGCTGGCCGAGCCCTTCGATACCGAGCGTCACCACGTCGCCGGGCTTGAGGAACTGCGGCGGCTTCATCCCCGCCCCCACGCCAGGCGGCGTGCCGGTCGCGATGATGTCGCCCGGCACCAGCGTCATGAACTGGCTGACGTACGAAACGAGCGACGCGCAGTCGAAGATCATCGTGCGCGTGTTGCCGCGCTGGCGCGGCTCGCCATTGACGTCGAGCCACATGTCCAGCCGCTGCGGATCGGCAATTTCGTCCGGGGTGGCGAGCCAGGGGCCGACCGGCCCGAACGTGTCGCAGCCCTTGCCCTTGTCCCAGGTCCCGCCGCGCTCGCTCTGGTATTCGCGCTCGGACACGTCGTTGACCACGACGTAGCCGGCCACGTGGCGCAATGCGTCCTTCTTCGTCACATAGCGCGCGGTGGTGCCGATGACGATACCCAGCTCGACCTCCCAGTCGGTCTTGACCGAGCCCTTGGGCAGCATCACGTCGTCATCCGGCCCGGACATCGACGTCAGTGTCTTCTGGAAGATGATCGGTTCGCGCGGAATCGGGTTGCCGGTCTCGGCCGCGTGGTCGCTGTAGTTCAGGCCGATCGCGACGAATTTGGTCGCGCCGGTAAACGGTACGCC
>JAKPAM010000216.1 GCA_029779435.1 Pseudomonadota bacterium
CACGTTCCGAACTGTCGACGGCCGCGCGGGCGGTTCGTGCCGCGCGTTCGAGCGCGGATAGGCCGGTCACGCCATTCTCGACCTCCTGCAGGGCGGTCAGCACCGTCTGGCGATAGCTGGCCACCGTCGCGTCATAAGCGGCCCGACTGGCATCGACGCCGGCCTGCGCGCGGCCGCCGTCGAACACGCGCTGCGCGACGCTGGCGCCCAGCGACCAGAAGATCGTCGAGGCGCTGACCAGGTCGGACAGCCGCGTCGACTCGAACCCCAATGCACCGGTCAGCGACAGGCTCGGATAGAACGCTGCGCGCGCGATGCCGATCTGCGCATTGGCGGCGGCCATCGCGCGCTCGGCGGCGGCGATGTCGGGGCGCCGTTCGAGCAGGTCCGACGGCAAGCCGATCGGGATCATGGGCGGCGCGTCGCGCTGCACGCGCGGAGCGACCGAAAAATCGGGTGCGGGCGTGCCGGTCAGCGTCGCGAGCGCCGTTTCGTATTGGCGGCGCATTCTTTGCTGCAGCGCGTGCTGGGTTCGCGTCGAGGCCAGCGTGGCTTCCTGCTGCGCCAGCTCGAGCCCCGACGAGGCGCCCAGTTCATAGCGGTTGCGCGCCAGGTCCAGTGCGCGGCGCTGCAGGTCGATTCCCTGCTCGAGCACGTCGATGTCGCTGTCGAGCGCACGCAGGTTGAAGTAGTTGCCGGCCACGTCGGTCGTCAGCAGCAGCCGGGTGTTCTGGTAGTCGGCCTCGGTCTGTTGCAGGCTCGCCCGCGCGCCGGCCACCAGCGAGCGGACGCGGCCGAACAGGTCGAGCTCGTAGTTGACGGTGAAGCCCAGCCGCAGGTCGTTCTGGACGGTCGACGTCGTGGTCGTCGAATAGTTGGTCAACGGCCGGTCGGACGAGATCCGCTGCCGGCTCGGGCCGCCGCCCAGCTGGACGGTCGGCATCAGCCCGGCCGTGTTCAGATCGACCAGGCTGCGTGCCTGCTGGACGCGCGCGGCGGCGCCCTGCAGCGTGGCGCTGCGTGCCAATGCCTGCTCGACCAGCCAGGTCAGCACCGGATCGTCGAACGTACGCCACCAGTCGTCCTTCAACTGCGCGTCGCGGGGCGTGGCTTCGCGCCACGGGGCCTCGAGCTGCCAGTCGCGCGCCATCGGCGCGGCCGGGCGTTCATAAGGCGGCGCGACCTGGCAGCCGGCGACCGATAGCGCCGCCAGCAGCAGCCAGCGCGTGGGCCGTTTCATCAGGCCCCTTCCTTGTCGGGGGGCGTGGCGACGGTGACGACGTCGCCGTCCGCCAGCGAATCGGGCGGGTTGACGACGATGCGGTCCTGCCGCGTGATGCCCGAGATGATCTCGAACGATCGGCCGAAGTTGCGGCCGATCGATACCGGTTGCAGCCGTACCTTGCCGTTGTCGTCGACGATCGCCACGCGCGCGCCTTCGGCGCGGAACAGCAGCGTGTTGGCCGGCACGACCAGGCGCTCGGAGCGGCTGGCCTGGAGTTCGACCTCGACATAAGCGCCGGGCATCAGCCGGCGATCGGCGTTGGGCAGGTGCACGACCGCCTGCATCGTACGGGTCGCCGTGTCGATGGCGCCGGCCGTGCGCGCGATCTTGCCCTCGAACGTCTGGCCCGGCAGTTCCGTCTGCCGGATCACCACCGGCTGGCCGACCGATACCGATTGGGCATTCGCCTGCGGGACATAGAGATTGGTTTTCAGCGTATCCGTCTGCGCCAGCATGAACAATGCCCGCGCCGAGCCTGCATTGCCGGCATCGACGAGATCGCCGACGTCGATGTTGCGCCGGGTGATCGTGCCGGCATAAGGGGCGGTGATGCGCTTGAACGCCTGTTGCTGCTGCAGGCGCCGGACGTTCGCCTGGGCCGCCTCCAGGTTGGCCTGCGCCTGCACGAACGCGCTGTTGCGCTCGTCCAGTTCCTGCTGCGAGACCGCGTCCTTGCGGCGAAGGGCCTCCCAGCGTTCCTTCGAGCTGCGGGCCAGCGTCACGCTGGCCGCCGTCTGGTCGCGCGCGGCGATCGCCTGCGACAACTGCTGGTCGATCTCCGGGGTATCGAGTTCGGCCAGCACCTCGCCCTTGGCGACGGACGCACCGATGTCCTTGTACCAGCGCACGACGTAGCCGGTGGCGCGCGCGTAGATCGGCGATTCGACGATGCCCTGCAGGGTGCCGGGCAGGATCAGCGCCATCGCCTGGCGGTTGACCTGGGCCTGCGTGACGTTGACGTGGACCTGGGCGAGCCGCTCGGTGACGGCGGCCAGGGCCTGGCCCTGGTGGTGCCGGTCGATCAGCGTCCAGCCCGCGCCGGCGGCCAGCAGCAGCACCGCGACCAGCGCGGTCAGGCGGGCGCGGCGCAGGATCTGCCCGCGCTTGAGCGCGGTCGGCGCCTCATGCGCGTGCAGGCCGTGGATCTGGAGGGAAGCGTGACGTTGTTCACTCATGGCGGGGTGATCCGGGCGTCGTCGGGGAGGGCGCCGAGGCGGTCGACGGGGCGCCGGCGGCCGGCGGCCGTGCACGGCGGGACGTCCGATGCGCGAGCCATCGATGGACGGCGGCGAAGACGACGGGCACGAACAGCAGCGTGGACAGCGTGGCCAGCAGCAATCCGCCGATCACGGCCCGCCCCAGCGGCGCGTTCTGCTCCGCGCCTTCGCCGAGTCCCAGCGCCATCGGCACCATGCCGATGATCATCGCCAGCGCCGTCATCAGCACGGGCCGCAGACGCGTCGCGCCGGCTTCGAGCGCTGCCGACAGCGGCGGCACCCCGTCGGCCAGGCGCTGCCGCGCGAACGTGATCACCAGGATGCTGTTGGCGGTGGCCACGCCCATCGTCATGATCGCACCCGTCAATGCCGGCACCGACAGCGTCGTACCGGTCAGCAGCAGCATCCACGCGATGCCGGCCAGCGCGGCGGGCAGCGCGACGATCACGATCAACGCATCGATCCATGACTGGAAGTTGACGACGATCAGCAGGTAGACCAGCACGATCGCCATCGCCAGCCCGAGCAGCAGGCCGTTGAACGACGACTGCATCGTCTGCACCTGGCCACGGATCGTGACGGTCGTGCCGCGGGGCAGTTCGTCGCGCATCGCATCGACGAGGCGGCGGACGTCGGTGGCGACCGAGCCCAGGTCGCGGCCCTGCACGCCGGCATAGACGTCGACCACCGGCTGGATGTCGTAGCGCGAGACCACGGCCTGGCGGCGCTCGGGCGACAACTGCACGAGGTTGCCGAGCAATTGCGGCGTGGCGGCCTGCGCAGCGGTCGCCGCGCCGGCAGTGTTGACCGGCAGGCGCAGCAGCGCGTCGATCGAATCGACCTGGTACTGCGGTGTCTGCACGGCGATCGAATAGACGACTCCGTTGGCCGGATTGAGCCAGAAGGCCGGCGCCGTCTGGAAGCTGCCCGACAGCGAGACCAGCATGCTCTGCGCGACGTTCACGGCATTCAGGCCGATCTGCTGGATCCGCGTCCGGTCGATGTCGACGGCCAGCGCCGGCAGGTCGAGTTTCTGGTGCACGCGCACGTCGACGGCGCCGTGGATCTGCTTGACCTGGCTGGACAGCTTGGCCGCCAGCACCTGGTTGTCGACGACGTTGGGGCCGGCGAACTGCACGTCGATCGCGGCGGGCAGGCCGAAGTTCAGGATTTGCGTGACGATGTCGGCCGGCTGGAAGAAGAACTCGATCCCCGGGAACGACCGGGGCAGATCCTGGCGCATCAGCGTCTGGTAGAACTCGCTGGGCCGGTGGCCTTTCTTCAGCGAGATCATGATCTCGCCGTCGAGCGTGCCGATCGTGCCGGCGTTGCTGTACGACAGGTTGATGCCGCTGTACGGCAGCCCCAGGTTGTCGAGCACGCTGTCCAGTTCATCGGTCGGGATCAGCTCCCGGATCCGGTTCTCGATCAGGTCGGCCCAGCGCGCGGTCTCTTCGATCCGCGTGCCGCTGGGCGCCCGGAAGTGCAGCTTGATCTGGCCGGCGTCGACGCTCGGGAAGAAGTCCTCGCCCAGCATCGGGAACCACAGCGTCGAGGCCACGCAGAACGCCATGAAGCCCATGCCGAACGACTTTCGATGCGTCAGCAGCGAGCTGAGCACGACGATGTAGCCGCCGCGCAGCCGCTCGAAGGCGGCGTCGAAGCGCAGGTAGATGCGCCGGGGCAGCGATGGACGCCGGGCAGCCGGAGCGCCGGTCGTCCGACCATCGGCTGGGGGAACGCCCGTCGCCGTGACGCCTGTCGCTGGGACGTCGGCCGCCAGCGCGCCGGCCGAGGGCGCCGGATGCATGCCGCGCATCAGCAGCAGCGACAGCGTCGGCACCAGCGTGCGCGACAGCACGTAGGACGCCAGCATCGCGAAGACCACGGCCTCGGCCAGCGGCACGAACAGGTAGCGCGCGACGCCGGTCAGGAAGAACATCGGCACGAACACGATGCAGATGCTCAGCGTCGACACGAAGGTCGGCACGGCGATCTCGCCGGCGCCATCGAGCACGGCCGTATACAGATCCTTGCCCAGGTGCAGGTGCCGCTCGATGTTCTCGATCGTCACGGTCGCGTCGTCGACCAGGATGCCGACCGCCAGCGCCAGTCCGCCCAGCGTCATCAGGTTCAGCGTCTCGCCCAGCGCGTACAGCGCCAGCACCGACGACAGGATCGACAGCGGGATCGAGATCGCGATGATGCAGGTGCTGCGCCAGTTGCCCAGGAACAGCAGGATCATCGCGGCCGTCAGGCACCCGGCGATCACCGCCTCGTGCATGACGCCGGAAACCGCCGCCTTCACGAAGATCGACTGATCGAACAACTGCGTGATCTTGATTTCCTTCGGCATCAGCGCACTGACCTGCGGCAGCAGCGCCTTGAGCCGATCGACGATCTCGATCGTCGAGGCCGAGCCGTTCTTGTAGACCGACAGCAGCACGCCGCGCTCGCCGTTCTGGCGCACGACGTTGGTCTGCGGCGTATAGCCGTCGTGCACGAACGCGACATCGCGGATGATCGTCGTCGCGCCGTTGCTGGTGCGGATCGGCAGCGCGTTGAGCGCGGCGATCGTCGACGGCGAGCCGCGCAGGTTGATGCTGTATTCGGTCTCGCCGATCTTGGCGGTGCCCGACGGCAGGATCAGGTTCTGCGCGCTGATCGCGTTGACGACGTCGGTGGCGGTCAGCCCCTTGGCCTGCAGCGCCTTCGTGTCCAGATCGACCGAGACCAGCCGGTTCTTGCCGCCATAAGGGAAGGGCACGGCGACGCCCGGAATCGTGATCAGCCGCGGCCGCAGCGTGTTGATCGCATGGTCGAACAGGTCCTGCTCGGGCAGCGTCGCGCTCGACAATCCGAGCTGGATGACCGGGATGCTCGAGGCCGAATACTTGATGACCAGCGGCGGCGTGATGCCGGGTGGCATCTGGCGCGTCTGCGCCTGGGTGGCCGATACGATCTGCGCGACGGCCATCTGGATGTCGACGCCGGGCTGGAAGAACACCTTGACGATCGAGATGCCTGCGACCGACTGCGACTCGATGTGTTCGATGTCGTTGACCGTCGTCGTCAATCCGCGTTCGTTGATCGTGGCGATCCGCGAACCCATCTCCTGCGCCGGCAGGCCGTTGTAGTTCCAAATGATGCTGACGACCGGGATGTCGATCTCGGGGAAGACATCGATCGGCATCCGCATCAGTGCCAGCGGCGTGGCGAGCAGGATCATCAGCGCCATCACGATGAACGTGTAGGGCCGGCGCAGGGCGACTTGTACAATCCACATGGCGTCGGAAGTCTAGCAGTAAGCGTTCGGCGCCGCGTCCCTAGCGGCAATCCCCCCGCTTTCGTGGGGTTACGACAATGGGGACGAACCGGTTTTGTCAGATCGACTGATCATCTGCGTGGGGGTGCTGGTTGCATTGAATGCAACTTCACCGGAAGCCCGCGCCCAGGATGCCGATGGCGCCCGGTCGCCGGGCGAGGCGTCCGCGCCGCTGGATCCGGTCGTGGTATCGGCCAGTCGTTCGTCGCAGCGCGTGTTCGACGCGCCTGCATCGATCCAGGCGATCGGCAGCGACGTCGTCGGTACCGCGGGGCCTCAGGTCAACCTGTCCGAGTCGCTCAACCGCATCCCGGGCGTCAGTGTGATGAACCGGCAGAATTACTCGCAGGACCTGCAGTTGTCGATCCGCGGGTTCGGGGCGCGGTCGACGTTCGGCATCCGGGGCGTGCGCCTGCTGATCGACGGGATCCCGGCGACGATGCCCGACGGCCAGGGCCAGGCCTCGACGATCAGCCTGCTCGGCGTCGACCGGATCGAGGTGCTCAAGGGGCCATTGGCCCAGCTCTATGGCAACGCCGCGGGCGGCGTGCTACAGGCGTTCACACGCGCTGCGCCGTCGCAGCCCTATGGCGACGTGCAGTTCGCGGCCGGACGGTACGGCATGCGCCGCTGGGGGCTGTCCGCCGGCGGACAGTACGGCGCCTGGAACGCGCGGGTCGACGTCAGCGACCTGTCGGCCGATGGTTATCGCGACCATTCGGCCGTCCGCCGCCGCCAGTTCAACGGCCGCCTGCAGTTCGACCCGACCGATGACACGCGGCTGACGATCGTCGCCAACGTTTTCGACCAGCCGCGCGCCGAGGATCCGCTGGGCCTGACGCGCGCGCAGATGTCGCAGGACCGGCGCCAGGCGGTGCCGATCGCTTACCAGCAGCAGACCGGCAAGCGGGTCGAGCAGCAACAGCTCGGCGCCGTCCTCGCGCATCGCATCGATGCCAGCCAGCGGGTGACGCTGCGCGTCTATGGCGGCGAGCGGGATTTGTACAACTGGCTGGCGATTCCGCTGGCGGCGCAGCAGGCCGCCACGTCGGCGGGCGGCATCGTCGATTTCGATCGCCAGTACGGCGGACTGGGCCTGCTGTACCAGCGCGACCAGGATCTCGGTGCCGCCGGGCGCCTGCAGATGACGGCCGGCCTGGACCTGGACACGATGCGCGAGGCGCGGCGCGGCTATGTCAACGACGGCGGCGTCGCGGGGCCGCTCAAGCGCGACGAGATCAACCGCGTGACGAACCGCGACGGCTTCGCGCAACTGAGCTGGCTGCCCGATGCCGACTGGACGCTGACCGGCGGACTGCGCGCCAGCCGCGTCGCGTTCCGCTCGGCCGATCGCTTCGTGACCGCCGGCAATCCCGACGATAGCGGCGCGCGGCAGTACTCGGCCGTCAATCCGGTGCTGGGCGTCACGCGCCACGTCGGCGAGCGGCTGAACCTGTATGCGAACGTCGGCCGAGGTTTCGAGACGCCGACGTTCACCGAACTCGCTTACCGCCGCGGCGGCAGCGGCATGAACCTCGCGCTCGATGCGTCGCGCAGCCGGCACGCCGAGGTCGGCGTCAAGTTCCGGCCTTCGGCGCGCCAATCGCTGGACCTGGCATTGTTCGGCATCCGCACCGACAGCGAACTGGTCGTCGACCAGAACGTCGGCGGACGCACGACGTACCGCAACGGCGGTCCGAGCCGCCGCGAGGGCGCCGAGCTGTCCTGGCGGGGCGAATGGGCCGGCGGATGGTCGTCTCAGGCCGCGTTGACGTGGATGCGCGCGCGCCTGCGGGGGGACGACGATCAATGGCGGCGCCTGCCCGGTGTGGCTGATCGCCTCGCTTATGCCGAATTGGCATGGACGCCTCGGGGGACGCCCGACGGCAGACCGCGGACGACGCAGGTCGGCGCCTGGCGGCTGGGCGCGCCGACGGTCGCGCTCGAACTCGTGCACGTGGGGCGGGTGTTCGTCGATGACGTCAATAGCGACGCGGCGGGCGCTTATACACTATGGAATCTGCGTGCGGCGTGGGAACAACGGATCGGCCGCTGGACCTTGCGCGAACTGATCCGCGTGGACAATCTGACCGGTCGTCGCTATGTGGGTTCCGTGATCGTCAATGATTCGAATCAACGGTTTTTCGAACCGGCGCCAGGCCGTGCCTGGATGGCCGGCCTTAGCGTCAGCTATGCATTCGACTGACGACCGAAACCGATGTCCATGAAGGGTTCGATCCCGGGCGGCTCGCCATCGGTGCCGTCCACGGCCGTGTCGAGACCGGCCGCTCCGTCCCGCCGTTCACCGCCGATCGCCTCCCGTCTCGCCGCCGCGTGCTCGCTCTCGTGGTTGATGACGCGGCGCGACTGGCGCGCGGGCGAATTGCGGCTGCTGCTGGCGGCGCTGCTGGTCGCCGTCGCGGCCATCGCCAGCGTCGGGCTGTTCGTCGACCGGATGAAGCAGGCCCTCGACCAGGAGGCCGCGCAGTTGATCGGCGCGGACCTGATCGTCGCCAGCGACGAGCCCCCGGGCTCCGCGTTGAGCGAGGAAGCCGCCCGTCGCGGGCTGCGGGTCGCGTGGACGGCGACGTTCCCGAGCATGGCGCTGGCCGGCGACGGGACGGTGCTGGCGTCGGTCAAGGCCGTGTCCGACGGCTATCCGCTGCGTGGCGCGCTGCGGGTCGCCGATACGCGCGGGGGCGCCGATACGCCGGCGACGGAAACGGTGGCCTCCGGTGATGCCTGGGTCGACGAGCAACTGCTCCAGTCGTTGGGTGCCGCGATCGGCGATCGCGTGCAGTTGGGCGACAGCGAATTCCGGATCCGGCGGCTCATTACCCTCGAACCCGACCGGGGCAGCAATTTCGTCAATCTGGCACCACGGATCCTGATCGCGGCGGCCGACCTGCCGGCGACCGGGCTCGTGCAGCCGACGAGCCGCATCGGCTACCGGCTGATGGTCGCCGGCGATCCGGCGGAGGTCGCGCGCTTCGGGGCGTGGGCCGGGACGCGATTGGGGCGCGGCGAGCGCATCGAGACGATGGAATCCGGTCGCCCAGAGCTACGGTCGACGCTCGATCGGGCGCAGGGATTCCTGTCGCTGGTGTCGATGCTGACCGCGCTGATCGCCGCCGTCGCGATCGGGCTGGCCGCGCGGCGCTTCGCGGCCCGCCACACCGATGCGTGCGCGGTCATGCGTGCGATCGGCCTGTCGCAGCGCCGGCTCACGGCCGCGCTGCTGCTCGAACTACTATGGCTGGGGTTGGCGGGCGGCGTGCTCGGCGTGGCGCTCGGCTGGGGCGTCCACCGGCTGCTGGTGGTGGCGATCGCGCCGATGATCAACGTGCCCCTGCCGGCACCGTCGGCGTGGCCGATCGCGCAGTCCGTGGCCGCGGGCCTGGTGCTGCTGCTCGGCTTCGGCGGCTGGCCGTTCGCGCGGCTGGCGCGGATTCCCCCGCTCAGGGTGCTGCGCCGCGACCTCGGCGCGCCCGGTGGGCAGGCTTGGCTGATGGTGCTGGTTCCATTGGTCGCGTTCGCGTCGCTGCTATGGTGGTCCGCCGGGGATCGCACGCTGGCGATGATCGCGCTCGGCGGATTCGCCGCCGGCGCCGCGCTGTTCGCCGCGCTGGCGTGGGCCGCCGTCGTGTCGGTCGGTCCGCTGCGCCGTGTGGCCGCGCAGCGCGTCGGGCCGTCGCTGCGCCTGGCGCTGGCGTCGTGGTCACGGCGACGCGGGGCGACCGTCGCCCAGACGGTCGCGGTGGCCGTCGGACTGATGGCGCTGACGCTGCTGACCGTCACGCGGACCGACTTGCTCGACAGCTGGCGTCGCGCGTCGCCGGCCGATGCGCCCAATCGTATCGTCATCAACATTCAGCCCGATCAGAAGGCGGCAGTCGAGCAGCAGTTGCGCGAGCAAGGCGTGCGCGATGCCGGCCTGTATCCGATGATCCGCGGCCGGCTCGTGTCGATCAACGGGCAGCCGGTCGACCCCGACGCTTATGAAGCCGGGCGCGCCCGTCGGCTGATCGAGCGCGAGTTCAACCTGTCGTATGGCGATACGCCGCCCGCGCACAACCGCACGATCGAGGGGCGATGGATCGACCCGGCCAAGCCCGAAGTGTCCGGCGAGGTCGGCCTGATGCAGACGCTGAACCTGCGCATCGGCGACGAACTGGGTTTCGACATCGCCGGTGAAATCGTCGAGGTGCGTCTGGTCGGCGGACGCAAGGTCGCCTGGGATTCGATGCAGGTCAATTTCTTCATGATCGCCTCGCCGAGCGCGATCGGCGATCGACCGCAAAGCTGGATCACCGCCTATCACCAGCCGCCGGACAAGCCCGACGCGCAACTGGTGCGCCAGTTTCCGAACCTGACCGTCTTCGATACCGGGCACATCGTTCGCCAGATCCAGCAGATGCTCGACCAGGTGATCCAGGCCGTCGAGTTCCTGTTCGCACTGACGCTGCTGGCCGGCATCGTCGTGCTGTATGCCGCGCTGGCCGGGTCGCGCGACGAGCGTGTGCGCGAGGCCGCGCTGATGCGGGCGTTGGGCGCATCGCGCGGGCAGCTCGTGCGGGCGCTGCTGTGGGAACTGGGCATCGCCGGCGGCGTGGCCGGGTTGATGGCCTCGCTCGGCGCGCTGGCGATCGGCTGGAGCCTGGCGTCGCGCGTGTTCGACTTCGCTTATCAGCCGCGGTGGGAAGCGGTCGTGCTGGGCATCGCCGTCGGTGCGATCCTGGCGATCGGGACCGGCTGGCTGGGCTTGCGCGACGTGCTGCGCACCCCGCCGATCCAGACTCTGCGCGAATCCTGAGAACCGATGAGCGAATCGGCCGCTCCCGCTCGACACGCCAGGACGATGCTGCTCGTTGTTGCAGATGCTTGCCATGTCACGCGATATCGTCCCTGATCCACGACACCCGCCGCGGAGCGCCGATTGCCGAACCTGCTGACGATCGCTGCGTTGGCCGCCGCCGTGCTCGGTCTGGTGGTCGTCATCCTGCTGGGCGTGCTGCTGTCCCGGCGCGCCGCCGATCCCTGGCCGATGATGCGCGACCTGGCGCAGCAGTTCGCCGATGCGATGCAGAAGCTGGATCGGTCGATCGCGCACGAGGTCGCGGACCAGGGGCGGGCGCAGCGCGTCGAGCTGAACGATGCGGTCGGCCGGATGGCCGGCTCTCTCCAGCAACAGATGGCGACGCTGGCCAGCGTGCAGAACAACCAGATCGACCATTTCGCGATGCAGTTGAACCGGCTGACCGACACCAACGAAAGCCGGCTCGCCGAACTGCGCGCGACGCTCGACGAGCGGCTTCAGGCGCTGCAGCAGGACAACGCGCAGCGGCTCGAGCAGATGCGCCAGACGGTCGACGAGAAGTTGCAGTCGACGCTCGAACAGCGGCTCGGCGAATCGTTCCGGCTGGTCTCGGAGCGCCTCGAGCAGGTCCACCGCGGGTTGGGCGAGATGCAGGGCCTGGCGGCCGACGTCGGCGACCTCAAGCGCGTGCTGACCAATGTGAAGACGCGCGGCACCTGGGGTGAAGTGCAGTTGGCCGCACTGCTCGAACAGATGCTGGTGCCGGGCCAGTTCGCCCGCAACGTCGTGACGGTGCCCGGATCGTCCGAGCGCGTCGAGTTCGCGATCCGCCTGCCGGGGCTGCGGGACGATCAACCCGTCTGGCTGCCGATCGACGCCAAGTTTCCGCGCGAGGATTACGAGCGCTTGCTGGCGGCCCAGGACGCGGCCGACCCGGTCGGCGCCGAGGCGGCGTTGCGCCAACTGGGCGTACGCCTGCGCGACGAAGCGCGCACGATCCGCCAGAAGTATCTCGCGCCGCCGCAGACGACCGACTTCGCGATCCTGTTCCTTCCGACCGAAGGCCTGTATGCCGAGGCGGTGCGGCGCCCGGGGCTCGTCGACACCCTGCAGCGCGAACATCGGGTCGTGATCGCCGGCCCCACGACGCTGGCCGCGATCCTGTCCAGCCTGCAGATGGGGTTCCGGACGCTGGCGGTCGAGAAGCGGTCGAGCGAGGTCTGGCAGTTGCTGGGCGCCGTCAAGACGGAGTTCGGCAAGTTCGGCGACATCCTGGCCCGCACGCGCGAGCAGCTCGAACGGGCGACGAACACGCTGGGCAGCGCCGCGACCCGAACCAGAGTGATAGAGCGGCGCCTGCGATCGGTCGAATCGCTGCCGGACGCCGACAGCCGGCGATGGCTGAGCGGCATCGGCGACGACGCGCTGGCGCCCGCGGAACCCCCGCTGGAGCAGCCGCCTCCCTCGTAGGAGGAGCCTCGGTTGCGTCGCCCGATTCTCTCATTGCGAAACTCTCATGCCATCATGTGGAAAGTTATCGTGCAATGCATCATGAGCGGATTTCACGGCAATGATCTGATTCCCACGATGTGAAAAATTCATCACAAATCCCTGATTCGCAAGCGTATATTTTTCGTAACCTGGATCCGCCCCGGGTGTTGCCGCGCACAATGAGAGGCGTATCCTTGTGCGTTCCGAATTCAATGCCTTCCCCTCATCCTCAGCAGGAGCAACCTAGCAATGTCCTCGCGTCAACTCGAAGCTCAAAAACTGCAAAAAGACTGGTCAGAAAACCCCCGTTGGAATGGCGTCAAGCGCGGCTACACGGCCGAAGATGTCATCCGCCTGCGCGGTTCGCTGCAGATCGAGCACACGCTGGCCAAGCGTGGCTCCGAAAAACTGTGGAAGCTGATCAACGAGGAGCCGTTCATCAACTCGCTCGGCGCGTTGACCGGCAATCAGGCGATGCAGCAGGTCAAGGCCGGCCTCAAGGCCATCTACCTGTCGGGCTGGCAGGTCGCGGGTGACGCGAACCTGGCCGGCGAGATGTATCCGGACCAATCGCTGTATCCGGCCAACTCCGTGCCCCAGGTCGTACGCCGCATCAACAACGCGCTGACCCGTTGCGACCAGATCCAGTGGATGGAAGGCAAGAACCCGGGCGACGAGGGCTACGTCGACTACCACGCGCCGATCGTTGCCGATGCGGAAGCCGGTTTCGGCGGCGTGCTGAACGCCTTCGAACTGATGAAGGCCATGATCGATGCGGGCGCGTCGGGCGTGCACTTCGAAGACCAACTGGCGTCGGTCAAGAAATGCGGCCACATGGGCGGCAAGGTGCTGGTCCCCACGCGTGAGAACGTTGCCAAGCTGACGGCTGCCCGTCTGGCCGCCGACGTCTGCGGCGTGCCGACCGTGCTGCTGGCCCGTACCGACGCCGAAGCGGCCGACCTGCTGACGTCCGACGTCGACGAGAACGACAAGCCGTTCTGCACCGGCGAGCGCACCGTCGAGGGCTTCTACAAGACCCGCAACGGCATCGAGCAGGCGATCTCGCGTGGCCTGGCCTATGCGCCGTACGCCGATCTGATCTGGTGCGAGACCGGCACGCCGGACCTGGCGTTCGCGCGCCAGTTCGCCGAAGCGATCCACAAACAGTTCCCGGGCAAGCTGCTGTCGTACAACTGCTCGCCGTCGTTCAACTGGAAGAAGAACCTGGATGCGGACACCATCGCCAAGTTCCAGCGGGAACTCGGTGCGATGGGCTACAAGTATCAGTTCATCACGCTGGCGGGCTTCCACAGCCTGAACTACGGCATGTTCAACCTGGCCTACGGCTACGCCCGCAACCAGATGTCGGCGTTCGTCGAGCTGCAGGAAGCCGAATTCGCGGCTGCCGAGCGTGGCTTCACCGCCGTCAAGCACCAGCGTGAAGTCGGCACCGGCTACTTCGATGCCGTGACGACGACGGTCGAGCGCGAAGCGTCGACCGCCGCCCTCAAAGGCTCGACCGAAGACGAGCAGTTCTTCGGCGGCAAATCGAAAGCCGCCTGATCGATCGACGCATCCCGACGCATGCCCCGCGAGAGGGGCATGCCTGAAAAATCGAAGGGGATGTGTGAAAAGGTAAAAACCGGCCCAGTGGGCCGGTTTTTTTATGGGGGACGCCTAGCCAGCTGGGGGCGTCCAGCCTGAGAGCGCCGAGCCAAGGCCGTTCAGCCGGAGGCATGGCCGAAGAGATCCGGCCAAAGGCGCCGCCCCGAATACGCGCGCCATCCGCGAGGCGGAGAGGCGGCGGATCAGGCGATAAACGGCGTCAGCCCTTCTTGGTCGCGTCGTTGACCAGCTTGGTGATCGCTTCGGCCTGATTAGCCAATTGCAGATCCCGGACGAGCTTGTTGAGGCGCTCACGCGCACGTCGCGGCAGATAGACCAGCAAAGGCACCAACTCGTTGTTGGCGGTCGATTTGGCGGCCTTGGCGGGGCGAGCCGTTGTCTTGACGGGAGTCTTGACGACTTTGGCGGCCTTAGCAGGCTTCGTCACCTTGGCGGTTTTCGCGACCTTCGCAACCTTGGGGACTTTGGCGGCTTTGGCCGTCTTCGCGGCAGTAGGGGTTTTGGCGGTGCGCGGCAATGTTTTGCTCGTTCGGTTTAGGCGGTCGGTCTTCACGAACCGATTCGCAGATTGCATGAGTTGGCGAATGAATGGGCTTATCCGAACCGTCGTGAACCGGCTCCGTCCATATGATAAGCCCCATCCAGAGCATGTGAAACACGGCGAGCGTCAGATTTTGACAATCCCGCACACGTTCGTATTGCCGTCGCGACAGCAATGACAGGCTTGCACCGCTAGGAGGGCCGGTTCATTCACATGATTCGGCGTACCGGCTATCGGAAGGGCGCGCGGGGCGGCTTTTTGCCGTCGATAGTGGTGCGATTGAAAGCAAGTTCATATGTTGCAACCCGGGGCGGAGCGGGGGCGACGAATCGCACGACTCGATCGGTCCCCCTAAGCGCTTAGCGAGGCCGAATGGTTCGCCCGTCCGTCGTGCGGCTGGTCTGTGTGGTTTTCGCCGTCGGCGGCCATGCGATCGAGGGAAGAAGGGGCGTGCGCGCCAACTGTCCCATTCCGCACCGCGACAGAGCGCAGCGCTGCGCGCGAGAGGTCTTTTTCGTGCGGCAGGCCGCCGGTGCGGCCGTTCCGGAAATCGGTCGCTCGCCTCGGCGAAGCGTCTCGCGGCGCCTTTTCGTGCCGACACCTTGCTTCGGCTTCCAGTTTCGACCATGCGAGTCGGCTGGCTCAGCCGGGCGCGATGGACTCCTCGACTGATGCACTAATCGTCTTGCCGTGACCGACAGCTAGGTTTTCGAGCCGAATTGAACGCGTGCCCGCGCGCTTCGAGAATGGCGGAACTTCGACAACCACTAGCCATGGAGGCTCACATGATCCGCGTTTCCCTGTTCCCGCTCGCACGCCGCGCCGGCAAGCCGCGTGCCCGACAGACCGGGCAAGGCATGACCGAGTACATCATCATCGTCGCGCTAATCGCGGTTGCCGCGATCGGCGTCTATACATTGTTCGGTCAGACGCTTCGCAACCAGACGGCGGGTTTGGCGATGGAATTGTCCGGCCAGGATGCCGCGACAGCGCTCAACAATGCCCGTACGAACGCCACCCGGGCCCAGACCGACGGCAACCAGCGCAAGGGGCTCGAGAACTACAACGCGACCAATCACTGATCAGCGTCTCCGTAAGCGATCGCGTCGCGTCCGCCATGGTTCGGCTCCCACCCTTACCGCAGGCACGCCGGCACCGAGGCCAGGCCCTGGTGCTGGCCCTGGTGCTGCTCTTCGCCGGCAGCCTCGGGCTGATGTTCATGTTCAGCGCGGGACAGATGTCCGCGACCAAGCAGCGCGTGGTCAACGCGGCGGACGCCGCCGCGTACAGCGCTGCGGTCTGGCGGGCGCGCACGATGAACTACCACGCTTATTCCAACCGCGCGATCATTGCCCAGGAGGTCGCGATCGCTCAGGCGGTCACCCTGACGTCCTGGATCAAGTACTTCGAGACCTTCATCGAGAACGTGACGACGATCGTCGAGATCGTCTTTCCGGTGCTGGCGCCGATCATCGAGACGATCCAGGAAGTGCTGGGCTGGATCCGGGAATTGACCGATTGGACGGCCACGCTCGAGATCTGGCTGCGTGGCGCCGAGACGGTCGGATATAAGAACCTGCTCGCTGAAAGCCAGCAACTGATGTATCTGGCGGGAAGCTCCTGGGGGGTCTCCGCCATCGCCAACCAGGTCGCCCGCGCCAACGACAGCGCGTTTTTCGGTCATGCGTTGACCGACGGCTCCGCGTATGCGCAATTGACGCGGCGGTACGAATCCGATGACGACCGCCGTCGATTGCAGGGGCTGGTCATCGACTCGCTGGACCCGTTCGTCACCGATCGGCGCGCGGATCTGCCGCTGCCGCTGCCGAGCAGTTGCCTCGGCAGTTCGTGGCAGCAATGGGTCCAGTGGATCCGCAAGCGCGGCGGGACCGCGATGCCGAACCTGGAGCGCTGGGAGGCCGCCGATACGCTGTCCATGCACGACTGGCACCGGCGGGGCGGCAGATGCCGGGAACACGAGACGGTTCCGATCGGCTGGGGGGCGGCCGAGGCGTCGCTGCAGAACACCGGGGAAATCGAATCGAATCCCGGTGATGTCGAAGAGAACGAGAGTGCGCTGGAAGAAGCCGAGGAAGACATCATCTCGATCGGCGGCTATAGCGGCATCAGTCGTGTCCGCGAACTGAACTACGAGTCGCTGGACAACCCGCGCTTTCCCACGTCGCGGATCGCGGTCATCGTCCACGCGCCCGGTGCGGCGGCGCGAACCGGCCGCACGGTCGGCGTCGGTACCGGCCGGCTGCAACTGAACGAAGACCTGCACAACCGCTATATCTCTGCGCTGGCGGTGGCAGACGTCTATTTCCGCCGGCCGTCGGACGCCCCGGCGCGAACCGAATACGCGAGCCTGTACAGCCCTTACTGGCAGGCACGGCTGCGAGAGCCGACGGACGCCGAGCGCATGGAGGCCGAAAGCCATGTCGATCACTAAGGCCGTCCTGCCCGATCAGGTCGTCTTGGGAGATCGATCCATTGGGGCAGCCCGAGGCAATCGGGGCATGGCACCGCGCCGTCGGCAATCCGGACAGGCGTTGGCCGAGACGCTGGTCGCCAGCATCGTCGTCGTCCCGTTCATCCTGCTGATCGTGCTGCTCGGCAAGTTCCAGTCGGTCCAGCAAGCGACGATCGCCGCCTCGCGGACACTGGCGTTCGAATGCACGGTACGGATCGACGCCTGCGAGCAGAACGATCCGACGCTGCTCGACGAGGTGCGGCAGCGTCACTTCGGGCATCCGAGCCTGCCGCTGCAGACCGTCGCGCGGTTGACCAACGCCGACTCGGCGGAACAGCGCAACCCGTTGTGGGTCGATCGCAGCAATCGCAGCCTTCTGGAACGCTTCGAACACGTTCACGCGACCTTGTCCTCCGGGGAGCTGGTCGGGGGGATCAACTATGCCGAATCGACGGCATCGGGCGCCGTGCAGCGCGCGATGGGGCTGCTCGGCGATCCGGGTGAGCGATTCGGCCTGAGGACACGCGGCGGCCTGTTCGAGGCGACGGTCCAGGCCGATCTGTCCGCGCTCGGTGGCGCGGACAGCTTCCTGACCCAGCTCGACAACCTGCGGATCCAGCCCCGCGCACGGACGGCGATCGCCGTCGATGCCTGGAACGCTTCGGGCCCGTATGGCGAGGATCCGCATACGGTCGAATCACGCGTCGCGCGAGGCAGCCGGATCAACGGATTGATCGACGGAGCGATCGACGTCGCGTACTGGCCGACCCGTCTCTTCATCGCGCTGATGACCTTGCTGCAACTCGAGGATCGTGGTGACGAATTCCGTTATCACGAGGTCGATGTCGACCTCGTGCCCGCTGATCGGGTGGGGCCATGAGTCGCGCGCTGACTCGTCTGATGGCCGTCACGTTCAGTTGCTGGGCATCGGCCGTGATCGCGCAGCCGTTCACGCCGCCGTTGCCGTTCGAAGCCCGTAGCGAAACATTGTTGCCTGCAGGACGGATCGCCGGTCGGACGGTCGCGATCTCGCGCTTCGATTCGACACTGGATGTCGACCAGGCGATTGCCGAGGCAAGGCGTCGCTGGCGGCAGGACAGCCGCTTCGACGTCGTCGAGGGCACCAGCGGGCGATGGCGGACGCTGTCGCATCGGGAAGGGGAGTCGACCATCACGCTGCAGATTCAGGGCCGCGCGGGCGGCGGCAGCCATGGGTTGCTCAGCGTCTGGATGAACGATGCCGGTCCGCTGGCTGCCCGGGCCGATGGGGCCGAACGGCGGTTGCGGGCGATGCTGCCCGCCGGCGCCTCGACGTTGCGCACGCTGTCGAACATCGATGGCGAGCGTGTCGCGGCGACGCTCGTCGCGACGCATGACGGACCGTTGGCGGCACTGTGGTCCAGGCTGGTCGCGTCGATCAAGGCCGAGGGCTTCGAGCAGAGCGATGCACTGACCTTGCCCGCGCACGTTCGCGACGCCAGAGCGGCGGCGTTCCTGCGCCGGGGCGACGAGCTGATGGTCACGATGGACGCCCGAGGTGAACGGCTGGGCATCGTCATGCACCTGATCGAGGCGAAGCGATGAACGGGCGCGCCATCGAGCAACGCAGCGCGCGGCGCCCGCCCGACGGGGCCGGACGCATGGGCGGCGGCCCGGGAGGGCAGTCATCGGTCGAGTACCTGGTCGCGGTCGCGCTGCTGTCGATCGCGTTGATGGTCGGTGACGATAGTCCGCTCGATCAGTTGATGGGAGCCATCGCCGAGCACTACCAGCGGTTCAGCTATGCGATCTCGCGGCCTTAGCCATCCGGAGCGGAGCACCTTGGAGAACGGAGTCATGGAATCGATGACGGCACGGCATAAGGCGGTGTCATGGATCCAGCGGTATCGCGCGGTCGTGCTTCTGGCCGGGGCGCTGGCGATCGGGGCGATCGCCGCGATCGGGACGCGCAACTACATCGCCGAACAGGTCGCGATCGAGCGTGAACGGCTGCAACCCCAGCACGAGGAGGTCGACGTCATCGTGGCCAAGCGAGCCCTGCAGCGCGGCGAGTTCGTCAGCCCCGATACGATGGCGATCCGGCGCATGCCACGGGAATTCGCCAGCTCGTCGCTGGTTCGGCCCGATCGTTTCGATGCCTATGTCGGCGCGCGTTTGAGCATGCCGCTGAGCGCCGGCGAACCGCTGATCGCACAAGGCGTCGACGGCGGTGATGCGAGCGCGTTTTCGACCAAGGTCCGCACCGGCATTCGTGCGTTGACGATCGCGGTCGACGAGATCAATTCGATGTCCGGCATGTTGCAGCCCGGTGATCGCATCGATCTGCAACTGACCGCGAGGCCGCTGACACAAGGCGGCGCAGGGATGCCGGCGGAGATCACCAAGCTGCTGATGCAGGACCTGCTGGTCCTCGCGACCGGGCGGCAGGTCCGGCAGCAGGCGGAAGAAGGCGGTCGGGCGCGCGTCTTCACGGCCATCACCGTCGAAGCCTCGCCGGAGCAGTCGCAGAGACTGATCGTCGCGCAGCGATCGGGAAGGCTGACGGCGACGCTGCGCAATCGCGACGATCGCGCGGTCATCGATCCGAAGGCGCTCGACATCAATGATCTGCTGGGCTTGCCCGCCGCCGCTGCCCGCCGCCGGGCGCCATCGCTGGAGTTGATCGTCGGCGGGCAAGGACCCCTGCGGTCCGTGGGGATGGCGGTGCCAGGCGGCGTCGCGGCGCCCCCGGATCCCGGCAATGCCGCTGCCGCGACGGCGCTGCTTCAGCAGCTCGGATCGGCCGCGGGAGCGATGCCTCGACTCAATGGTCAATGACGAATCTCGCGTGATGAAAACTTCCCCTGTCTCTTGCGCGCCTCGCGTCGTATCACGGTTCGTCGCCGTCGCCGTCGCCGTCGCCGTCGCCGTCGCCGTCGCCGCTGCCGTCGTCCCGGGTTCGATATCGAGCGTCGTCTTGCCGTCGGCCGCCGCGGCGCAGCCCATCGCGTCCCTCGACGACCGCGGCATCGTCCGCAGGCCTGCCGATGCCTCCGTCGCGCGGTTCTCCCCGCCTGCGCCGTCTGCCGAGTTCTCGTCGCCCGACGTCGAATCGATCCACCTGTATGTCGGTCAGGCGCACGTGCTCAACGACGCGCGCGTCAAGCGGATCGCGGTCGGCAACGGTCGCGTGCTGCAAGCCACGGCCCTCGATGACCGGCAAGTGCTGGTCATTCCCGAGAACCCCGGACAGAGCACCTTGCATCTATGGGATCGCAACGGTCGCCAGAAGCACTACGTGATCAACGTCGTCACCGCGGATGCCAACCGCTTGCAGATGGAGATCCGGGCCATGGTCGGCCACGACGGCAGCGTCCGCACGCGCATCGTCGGCGACAAGGTCATCGTCGAGGGTAGCAACCTGAGCGAGGAGCAGAACCATCGTCTCGGCGAGGTCGCCAAGCGGTATCCGCAGATCGTCAACCTGGTCAGCAAGGTCGGGCTGGAACGCATGATCGCGATGGACGTGCGGATGGTCGAGATCCGGCGCGAACTGATGCAGAACATCGGCATCAAGTGGGACGATCGGATGCAGGGTCCCACGTTCGGCATCCTCGGCGATCTCAAGCGCAGCGACGGATTCAAGCCGGGCGGCATCGCCGAAAGCGTCGATGGGCTATCGGTCCGGCCGCGATCGGGGTTGGCCTCGATGTTCGGCATCGCCAGCTCGATCAGTTCGATGATCAACCTGCTCGTCCAGAACGGCGACGCGGTCGTCCTGGCCGAACCGCGGTTGTCGTGTCGCAGCGGTGGCAACGCGCGCTTCGTCGCGGGCGGGGAGCTGCCGGTCCCGCAGTCGAGCAGCCTGGGCGCGATGTCGGTCAGCTATAAGGAATACGGCGTCAAGTTCGAGATCAGTCCGGTCGCCAGCGAGTCCGGCGTCATCTCCGCCCACATCGCGACCGAGATTTCATCGATCAACGGCGAAGTCACCGTGCGCGACGTGCCCGCGCTGACGAAGCGCCGCGCCGAGACCGAAGTCAATCTGCGCGAGAACGAGACGCTGGTCATCGCGGGCCTGGTGACCGATGAGACTTCCAGTTCCGTCGATCGCGTCGCCGGATTGGGGCAGTTGCCGATCCTCGGGAAGCTGTTTCGCTCGCGGCTGTTTCGTGATCGGCAATCGGATCTGGTCGTCTTCATCACGCCGCGCTTCGTCGACCCGGGACCGTCCGCCGATGCGCCAGACGTCTTCCAGCAGCCCGCCTCGCAGGTGCTCGAACGCGGCCGCGTCGAACAACAGAGGATCCGCACGATCGATTGATCGTCCATCCGATCGTTGACCGGTCCTTATCGATCCTCGTTCGTCCCTCGCCATGCTCACGCTCGCCATCCAATCCGAAGAGTCGCGGCCGCTGCTCGTGCAGGTGACCCGATTCCCTTGTCGAATCGGTCGCCACCGCGGCAATGAAATCGTGCTGCCCAGTTGGCGGGTGGCGCGCGTGCACGCGCAGATCGTTCGCCTCGACCGCGGATACAAGCTGGTCGATGGCGGCAGCATCCTGGGGACCTGGGTCAACGGCGAGCGGATCGTCGAGTACGGCCCCCTCGATCACACCGACGAGATCGTCATCGCGGGTTTCAAGCTGCATCTGGAAGCGAACCTGCGCGACGCGTCACCGCAATCGCCCGGCGTGCTCGCGGCGATCGATGGCGATGATCCGAGCGATGTCCACGCGGTCGACGGAGACGGCGCGGCGTTGGCGGGACTGCCCGCCGTTCCGGCGGAGGCCGCTCGAGGACTGGTCGAGCGCTCGTCGATCGAATGGCGTCGGACCATGCATCGCAAGCTGCTTCATGCGATCGACCTGCGCCGCAAGGATGTCCGGCAGCTCACGCAGGCCCAGTTGCGCGCGGAGACCCGGGTGTTGTTGTCCGAGCTGCTGGCCGAGGAGACCGATCTGCCCGATGCCGCGAGTGTCGATTCGCTGATCGAGGAAGTGCTCGACGAGGCGATCGGCCTGGGTCCGCTGGAGAAACTGATGGCCGATGCCGAGGTCAGCGAGATCATGGTCAATGGCGCGCAGGAGATCTTCGTCGAACGGCGCGGCCGGCTCGAGCGTAGCGCCGTGTCGTTCACCAGCGACGACGCGATCCGGGCGGTGATCGATCGGATCGTCTCGCCCCTCGGCCGCCGGATCGACGAAGCGTCACCGATGGTCGATGCCCGCCTGCCCGATGGATCGCGCGTCAATGCGATCGTGCCGCCGCTGGCCTTGAAAGGGCCATCCATCACGATCAGGCGCTTCAACCGTCGGCTGCTGCGGCCGGACGATCTGATCCGGCTGGGCACCGCGAGCGCCGAGATGATCCGCTTCATCGAGGTCTGCGTCCGGCATCGGAAGAACATCGTGATCTCCGGCGGCACGGGCTCGGGCAAGACCACGCTGCTGAACGTCGTCTCGAACCTGATCCCGTCCGCCGAGCGGGTCGTCACCATCGAGGATGCCGCCGAACTGCGACTAGACCATGAGAATCTGGTCAGCCTCGAATCGCGACCATCCAATGCCGAAGGGCGCGGTGCCGTGACCATCCGCGATCTGGTGCGCAATGCGTTGCGGATGCGGCCCGATCGTATCGTCGTCGGAGAGTGTCGCGGAGGCGAGGCGCTCGACATGCTGCAGGCGATGAACACCGGCCATGACGGATCGCTGACGACGCTGCATGCCAATAGTCCGCGGGACGTGATCGCGAGGCTGGAGACGCTGGTCCTGATGTCCGGCGTCGATCTCCCGGTGTCCGCGATCCGGGACCAGGTGGCCTCGGCGGTCGATGTGGTCATTCACCAGGCGAGGCTGGCGGACGGCAGCCGGCGCATCACCGAGATCGTCGAAGTCTCGGGTGTCGAGTCCCAGCGGGTCCAGATGCAGAGCTTGTTCCGATGGATCCGTGACGGCGCGCACGGATGGCGATTCTCGGCGTGCGGCGTCGTGCCGCAGTTCTATGAATCCCTGGATACCGGCGACGTTCCGCCGGACCTGTCGATTTTCGTCGGACAGGGGGGCGGGCAGGGTGTCCGGCAGGATTCTCGCGAGCAGGGGGCCGCATGACCTCGATCGGGCTGATCCAGGTGGCGGTCTTCCTGGCCGTATCGGTGTTCGCATGGTGGCTGTGGGGAAGCCTTGGCCGGGCCGGGCGGCGCTACGGCACGCGCTTCAACCAGACCGTCGAGATCCAGCTGGCGCAATCGCATCTGTTCATCGATCCGCGCCGCCTGTTGACGCTGAACGTCGTCATCGTGATCGCGGCGGCGGCGGTCGCTTATGTCGTGTCGGACAGCGTGCCGATCGCGCTGGTGCTGGCGGCGTTGGCCGGCCTGTCGCCGAGGATCCTGCTGGCGCGCGTCAAGCGCATGCGGCGGGAGCGGTTTCGCCAACAGCTTCCCGACCTGATGTTGCTGACGGCCGGAGCGCTGCGCGCGGGGGCGAGCCTGTGGCAGGCCCTGGCCCAGGTCACCGCCGAGACCGCGCCGCCCGCGCGCCAGGAGATCGAGATGATGCTGCGCGAGCAGCGTCTCGGCGTGTCGATGAACCAGGCATTGGCCGGTCTCGAGCGCCGGATGGGCGTCGAGGAGACGCGCCTGCTGAGCGCGGCGCTGAGGATCGCCCACGAAACCGGCGGAAACCTCGCCGAGACGCTGGAGTCGCTGGCCGAGTCCACCCGACGCAAACAGGCGCTCGAGGCCAAGGTCGACGCGTTGACGTCGCAGGGCAAGCTGCAGGGATGGGTGATGGGGTGCCTGCCTCTGCTGCTCGGGCTCGTGCTGTTCCAGATGGAACCGGTCGCGATGTCGGCACTGTTCACGACCTGGTACGGGCTGACGGCCTGTGCCGCGATCGTCGTGTTGCAGGCGCTCGGCTTCCTGTTCGTGCGTCGGATCGTGAGCGTGGACGTATGAGCCTGCTGACTATCATCGTGCCGATCTGTGCCGGCCTGGCGGTGCTGCTGTTGGTTGCAGCCGTTCGTGCGATCGTGATCGATACGCCGGAGGACGACCGGACCTACAAGGACCGGCCGCCGAGATTCTGGGCGCTGCTGTGGCCATTGGTGCTGCCGCTGTCCCGTTGGCCCGGCAGGTGGATGGTCCAGCCTTCCCGGGCCCGCTGGCTGACGATGCTCCGGCAGGCCGATCTCGATCATTCGCTGACGCCCGAGCAGTTCCAGGCGGGACGCGTGCTGGCGGGCTTGATCGCGCCGTTGATGATGGCCGTCGTCTACTCGCCGCGCGGCATGGCTCCAGCGGGCCTGCTGATCTGCGCCGCGCTGGTCGGCCTGTATCTGCCCGTCACCTGGTTGCGCGACCGGATGGCGACCCGGACCCGTCGGCTGTTGCGCGAACTGCCGTTCTTCCTCGACCTCCTGACGCTGTCGCTCGAATCGGGCCTGAACATGAGCAGCGCGATCAACCAGGCGATCGACAAGGGGCCCGCGGGGCCGTTCCGGATCGAGCTGACGCGCGTGATGCGCGACCTGCGCGCCGGACGCACGCGGGCCGATGCGCTGCGCGGGATGGCCGAGCGCCTCGCGCTGCCGGCTGTCGGCAGCCTGGTGTCCGCGCTGGTGGCCGCGGAGAAGCAGGGGGCATCCCTGGGGCCGGTGCTGCGGGCCCAGGCCGAACAGCGTCGCAACGAACGTTTCATGCGTGCCGAGAAGCTGGCGATGGAAGCGCCGGTCAAGATGCTGTTCCCTTTGCTGCTGTTCATCTTTCCCTGCACGTTCCTGATCCTGTTCTTCCCTGTGTTCAGCCGGGTCGTTCAAGAGGGGTGGCTCAATTGATGCGCGGGGGTCGGTGATGCAGCGGGAATTCGATGCCGAGGATCGTCGATCCAGTGGGCTCGCCGTGATGCCGTCGTTGCCGATCGCATCTCCTCGCATGCGGTTCGCTCGGCGCTTCGACCAGCGGCTGATCGGGCTCCTGGGGCGCGAGGGCTTGTCCGGGGACGAGGCGTTGTGGATCGAGCCGTGCGGCAGCGTGCACACGTTCGGCATGCGTTTCGCGATCGACGTGGTGTTCCTGGATCGCGACGACCGGATCGTGCGCGTCGTCGCTTGCCTGCCGCCGCAGCGATGGTGCCGTGCACCCGGAGCGCGCGTCGCGATCGAGTTCGCCGCGGGAGCCGCCTGCCGTTGGTCATTGGTCGAAGGGCAGCGCTGGGCCTTCGACAGCGGACGCGCGCGTGGTCAGCGGGGGGCTTGGTGAAGGGGCTCGCCGCAGCCGACGAGGATCATCGCGCGCGCGGCGTGCGTCATCTTCGCGGCCGTCATTTCCTTCCGTTCTTTTTTCTGTCGTTCGCAGAGGTTTCCATGGAATTTCACTCGATTCTTCCCTGTCGGCGCTTTCCCCGTCGTCGGATCGCTCGACTTTCGATGGCGGCCTTGGTGGCGATATCGAGCGCTGGCGGCGTAACGATGGCATTCGCACAAGGATGGGAGGCGCCCAGCGTGCAGCGCTGGGCCGAACCGCACGAGCTGGCCATCGCCCATCGTCCGTCCGCGACGCCGCTGGACCGTGCCGCGATGGCGCGGCTCCAGCAGGCCGCCGAGACGGCATTCCAGCAGCAGCAGTTCCGGGATGCGCTGCTCGGGTTCACCCGGCTCGTCGCGGTCGACGACCGTAATGTCGCGGCATGGTTTCGGCTGGGCAACCTTTACCAACGCGCCAGCGATCTGACGGCTGCCAGCGACGCTTATCACCGGGTGTTGAGCCTGGCAGAGGCGGGGACGAACGACGATGGGCTGCGGGACAAGGCATTGATGAATCTCGCGTTGCTGGGTTTGTGGCGCACGCGACTGGCGTTGGCGGAGCTCGATCGCGCACCGAACGCCCCTGGGTTGGCCGGCGAGCGCCGATCGATCGAGGCGGATCTGGCGCAGGCGGAAGGCCGAGTACGGGCACTGTCCTCCGCGCGACAGTCCGATCCGTCCGCCGTGACCTTCAATGCGGCGGCGGTTCGTCCCGCCACGGTGCCGGCGTCGATGGTGTCTTCGGCTCGGCGCCAGGCGGAGCGGGTACCAGCGATCCCGCAAACGGGCGCCGATGAGCCTCGTCGCCTGGGCACGTCATCCAGGGTCGAGCATTTTCAGGGGCTGCCACCTGTGCCTGTGACAGGCAGGAAGACGCCCCGGCCCGGAGAGGGAAGCGCGGACTCAGGCAATGGGGGCGGGCGGAATGGTCCTGAGACCGACGAGGCCGTGCTGTCGTCGGATGCCTCGACTCCGCGTTCCAAAGCGATGCGATGAGTCCTGAGCCGACCGGGCATGGAGAACAAGGAGAAAGGGGGCGCGATGAACGAGCCGGCATTCCGGCGACGGCTGCGCACGCGCACGCGCCGATCGCCGTACCCAGCGCGGCCGGCGGGTCTCGGCCGGCGAGGGATCGCACTCGTCGACATGTTGATCGCCGCGCCGCTGGTTCTATGGATGGGGCTGGCCATCCTGCAGTGGGGGCTGGTGTTCCACGGCCGCAATACCGTGTCCTACGCGTTGCTGGAGTCGGCGCGCCAGGGAAGCGTCGCGCACGCGGAAGCCGCGGCGATCGATCGTGGCCTCGCGCGTGGATTGGTGCCTTATCTGTATGGCGCCTCGAGCGGTGGGGAGTTCGCCGCCAACCTGGCGCGCGCGGCGGCCCATGTCGCGGCAGGCAGGCGGGCGGGGTGGATCGAGCTGAACGTGATCTCGCCCGATTCGCGCAGCTTTTCCGACTGGGGGGCACCGGCGCGCGATGACGACGGAGAGCCTGTCCCCGGTCAGATCGAGATCCCGATCGACAGCCTGCGCTACCGAGCGGTCTCCGCGGAGCCGGCGACCGGGGTCGCCGGATACCGGGGATCGGAGCCGATCGGTGCGGCATCCGGACAGACGCTGGCCGACGCCTTGTTGCTCAAGGTCGAACTCGTCTACGGTGTTCCGTTGACGGTGCCGCTGGTCGGCAGGCTGTCGGCGTGGATCATGCGGCAACTCGATGGCTGCGAAGCCGCTGCAGCGAGGCGGATCGGCCTGGTCCACCTGGCTTCCCAGGCCCAGCAATCCCGTGCATGGGCGTGCCGCTACTACGATGCGGTCGACGAAGCCGGCCGTCCGCGTCCGCGTTGGCCGGTTCGGGTAGCGACGATCGTGCGGATGCAGAGCCCGCCCCGGATGGCGCAGTGAATCCGGCCAGCGAAGTCGTGGAAAGCGCGAACGCCCGGATTGGCACGACGCTACATGCGCGGGGCTTTGCTGATGCGCGGTGCCGCGCCGGCATCGTTCGCGATGCGCAGCATGGCCGAGGGACCGGTGGCCGACGGATCGAAAGGGTGGTAGTCGAACGGGTAGAAAGCCCGGATCCGCTGTACGTAAGCCAGAGTTTCGCCGAACGGCGGCACGCCCTTGAATTTGTCGACCGCGCCTTCTCCGGCGTTGTAGGCGGCGACGGCCAGCACGACGTCACCCCGGTAGTAGGCCAGCAGCCAGCGCAGATAGCTCATTCCGCCCCGGATGTTCTCCATGGGATCGAGAATGTCCTTGACCGCAAAGCGCTCGGCGGTATCCGGGATCAGTTGCATCAGGCCGAGCGCATTCTTGTTCGAGCGCGCGTTCGGATCGAAGCCCGATTCGGTTCCGATGACGGCCAACACCAGGCGCGGGTCGAGCCGAAACTGCCCGGCCATCCGCATCACGCTCTGGACGACCTTGCGGCGCTCGGCCGGCGCGGGGCCCTCGACGAACCGCGCGGGCGCTTCGACCGTCGGTGTCGGTGCCAGCGAACGGGTGCGCGGAGCGGCGGCGGGGCTGCCGGCCTGGAAGTCGCTGCTGGCCGACAGATGATCGCCGGGGCCGCCCAGGCATTCGGGCATCTGCTGCGTGGCCGAGGAAAAGAGCATCGTCAACTGGCTGGCCAGGTCGCTGCCCAGGTTCGCGGCGCGCCGAAAGAGCGTGGCGGCGATCACGTCGTTGCGCGTGACGCCGCTGCCGTTGGCGTACAGCCAACCCAGCCGGATCAATGCGTCCGGCTGTTCGGTCATCGCGGCTTGGCAGTACAGTCGATGCGCCTGCCGGTAGTCGCGCTGGACGCCTTCACCGTTCTCGTAGCGGATGCCGGTGTCGAGCGGCGAGGCGCCGGGGTCGGTGGACGGCGCCGAGTCCGCGGCGGCCGACCGGGATTCGAGCAGGGCCTCGGCGCTGGCCGGGATATCGGCGGCGGGGGCCATGACGGGGCCCGATACGAGGGCCAGCAGACAGGCGGCCCGGGCGAGCCGATGGAGGGGCGTCTTCAGCATGCGTCGCATTGTAGGCCGTGCCGGCCGGGATTGTCGCCTTTCGGGATGCCGCGAACGGGCGGATTGTTCGGAGCGTCCCTTTGGGGGCGTTCAGCGAAGGCCGAATCTGTTCAATAAGTCATACAGCGTCGGACGGCTGATGCCCAGCAGTTCGGCCGCACGCGCCACGTTGCCGTCGGAGCGGGCCATGACGCGCAGAACCGCCTGGCGCTCGGCATCGTCGCGGATTCGCCTCAGATTCAGCACGTCCGGGGCCGCGGCGTGCGGCAGTTCGAGATCGGCCGGCGTGATGATCCGACCGATCACGTTGACGATGGCCTGCCGCATCGCGTTCTCCAGCTCCTGTACGTTGCCGGGAAACGAATGCGCGCTGATCGCGTCGAGCGCCGCCTCCGACAGCGTCAGCCGGTTCCGGCCATGGCGTCGGCCGAGCCGGCGCAGGATGGCGTGCGCGAGCAGCGCCGGATCACCGGGCCGGTCGCGCAGCGGAGGCACGCGCAGGTGGGTCGAGGACAGCATCAGGGCCAGGGCCGGATGGAACCGGCCGCGGGCCGCCAGCTCGGTCAGGTCGAAGCGGCTCGCGCACACTACGCGAACATCCAAGCCGACCGTTTCCTGAGTACCGTGGCGTGGGATCGAGCGGTCCTGCAGGAAAGCCAGCAGCCGGACCTGCAGGTCGTCCGGCAGTTCCGACACTTCATCGAGGAACAGCGTTCCGCCATGGGCCAGTTCCAGCTTGCCCGGGTAGGCGGCGCTGCGCGTCACGCTCTCGTCGTTCTTCTCGTCTTCCGGACGGATGGCACGTTCGCTGCCGAACAGTTCGGCGCGCAGCCGCCCATGGTCGCGCGCCGTGCAGCGCACGACGGCGAACCGGTGATCGGCCCGGGGCGAGTTCAGGTGCAACGCCAAGGCCAGCAGGTGCTTGCCGGTACCGGGCTCACCTTCGAGTAGCACCGTGTCGCGGGTTTGCGCCAGATCGAGGACTTGCCGGCACAGCTTGAGCATCTGTGGAGCGCGGGTCACGATGCCGTCGATGCCGGATTGGTTGGCGGCCTCGAGCCGGCGGTGGTATTCCTGCTCGATGTCGGCGAGCCGAAACGTCCGTTCGATGACCAGCCGGAAGGCCTCGGCGTCCAGCGGCTTTTCGAAGACATCGTGGGCGCCCATCGAAATGGCCCGCAGCGCCGCCTCGCGATCGCCGGCGGCCACCAGCGCGATGAATCGCGTCGTCGGCGACAACGCCATCAGGTCCTGCATCGTGCGGAATGCCTCGGCCTGGCCGGCTGCGGTCGGCGTTTCGAGCGTGATGGCCGCCCCGCCGTTGGCCAGGTCCTCGAGCGAGGGTTGATGCGCGTCACCGCGATCCAGGTCGATGGCGATGACGATCGGATCGTGCCGTCGCATCTGGTTGATCGCGCCGCCGCGGCTGTCGGCTGAAATGATCTGGAAGCTGCTCGTCCCGCCTTCGAGCAGCATTTCGATCGCCGCGCCCGCTTCGACGGTCAGCAGTATGGGGCGCTGGTCGGTGCCGCCGGATTCTCCGTGGGAGTTGGACGGAGCGCGCCGCGTGATCGCCGTCGCCAGCGAGTCGCCCAGGGCGTGGCTCGACCGGGACGCTTGTGCATAGATCATTGCTTGCCTGGATCGCATCGCTGCTGCCACCGAGAAGAAGTTGGTGCCATTGAACGCTGGCCGACAGGCGGCGGCCATGAACTAATGCACCAATGACGGTGGTTGTGCGGATTGCCGACAGGATTTCGTGAACAAGTCGACAGCCGCCACGGCGGCGGGCGGCAAGGAGGTCAGCCTCTCAGCCGCAGCCCGAAAAATCGTTCGAATTCTTCGCTGAGCGCCGGGAACGCCGATCGAAACCGGTCGGGCGTCAGAAAGAAGGCCTCGCCCGCGACCGCGAAGAACTCGGCAGGGTCTTCGGCGGCGTAGCTGTCCAGGGGCAGGGCGTCATAGAAGGATTGGCCCTCCGGACCATCCGGGTCGACCGACGGCGGGATCGCTGCCTCGACCTCGTCGATCATGCCGTTGAACCGTTCGAACGCCTCGTCCAGCGTTCGGATCCACTCGCGTCGGCGGGCGGGGGGCAGCGGCGGCACGCCGTCGGCCTCGCCGTCGCGAAGATCCAACTTGTGAACGAACTCATGGATCACCACATTGAAGACATCGCTCGCCGCCATGGGCTCGGCATCCGCCCACGACAGCACCACCGGGCCGCCATCGATCGTTTCGCCGGCCAGCCAGACGGTCTCCTCGTGCACGACGCCGGCCGCATCGACGTTGCGGCGAGGCACCAGGAACTGGTCGGGATAGACGATGATCTGTTCGAAGTCGTCGTACCAGTGCAAGCCCAGTTCGAGCACCGGCAGGCACGCCTGCGCGGCGATCGCCACGCCGATGCTGTCGTCGACCCGGATGCCACCCTCGCCGGCGAAGCGCTTGCTCGCGAGAAAGGCTTCGCCCATCGCGCGCAGCCGGGTGAGGCGGTCCGGGCCGACGCGCCGCAGGAACGGATACGCTGCCAGGCAGGCGTTCCAGGTTCGATCCGAGATTTTGCGGGGGGCGCTGAAGCGGCGCCAGAATGGAGGCATGGAGGATCGCCGACAGGCGCGGACGGACGAACTGGCGTGCCGCCACGGCCTCGAAGCGGCTATCCCGGCACGCGACCATGGCGGCCCCTATAATGCCACGCAAGGTTGAATGATGAAGCCCGCCGAACTCCCCTTCTCGCCGGAGGCGGCGGCGAGGAGCGCTGGCGCGGACCTGCCTGCCGCCAACGACCCCTCGTCGACCGCCGGTACCGTGCCAGGCGCGATCCTGGGCGGGGCGCCCGCCAGCGGGCGGGCCGAGGCGGCTGGCACGTCGACGAGCACCGAAGCGCGCGCGGACGCAGACGCGGTGCTCGAGAGCGTCCGGGCGCGTTTGGGCGATATGGCCGGTCCCAACGGCGAGGTGCTGGCCGACCATTCTCGGGGCGTCGTCGGCATCCTGACCGAATTGCATGCCGATCCGTCGGCGCGCATCGCTGGCGCGCTGGTGTCCACCGGCGGCCGATTCGGGCTCGACGAGATCGAGCGGCTCTTCGGCCGAGAGGTCCGCGACCTGGTCGACTTGACGCGCCAGGTCGAGCGTTTGCGCGAAATCCACCGCCGCGTCGACAACGGCGCCGATGGCACCCAGCTCGAAGTCCTGCGGCGGATGATGCTAGCGATGTCGTCGGACATCCGGGTCGTGCTGATCCGGCTCGCATCGCGGCTGCAGACGCTACGCTATTTCGCCGCCGCCAAGCGCACGCCCGATCCGGCGCTCAGCGCCGAATCGCTGGAAGTGCTGGCGCCGCTGGCCAATCGGCTCGGCTTGTGGCAGCTCAAGTGGGAGATCGAGGACCTCTCGTTCCGGTTCCTCGAGCCGCAGATCTACCGGCGCATCGCGGGCCAGCTCGACGACAAGCGACGCGAGCGCGAGCAACTCGTGGCCGAGGCGATCGAGCGGGTTCGCAGCGTATTGGGCGAGGCCGGCATCGAGGCGGAGGTCAGCGGCCGTCCCAAGCACATCTACAGCATCCATTCGAAGATGCGGGCCAAGGGCGTGCCGTTGGACGGTATCCGCGACCTGCACGGCCTGCGCGTGATCGTGGCCGACGTGCAGCGCTGCTACGAGGCGTTGAGCCTGATCCACCAGATGTGGCCGCCGGTGCCCGGCGAATACGACGACTACATCTCCCGGCCCAAGCCCAACGGCTACCAGTCGCTGCACACGGTCGTATCGACCGAGAACGGCCGCCCGCTCGAAGTCCAGATCCGCACGCGCGACATGCATCATCACGCCGAGTACGGCGTGGCCTCGCACTGGGTCTACAAGGAGAAATCCACCGGCCTGTCCGGAGGCGCCAAGGGGCTGCACGGCGGCGAAAGCGAACGGCTCGCGTGGTTGCGGCAGTTGCTCGCATGGCAGCGCGACGTCGGCGTCGCCCTGGGCGGCGGCAGTGCTCGCCGGATCAAGTCCGGCGGCGAACTGATCTACGTGTTGACGCCGCAGGGCAAGGTCGTCGAGCTACCCGAAGGGTCGACGCCGATCGATTTCGCCTACCACGTGCATACGGACCTCGGGCACCGGTGCCGGGGTGCCCGGGTCGACGGCCAACTGGTCTCGCTGAACACGCCGTTGCACAACGGGCAGACCGTCGACATCCTGAGCGTGCGCAAGGGCGGCGGCAGCGACGGGCCGTCGCGCGACTGGCTCAATCCGGAGCTGGGGTACGTGCGCAGTTCGCGTGCGCGCACCAAGCTGCGGCAGTGGTTCAACGCGCGCGAACTCGAGCATGACATGGCGACCGGCCGCGAGCGGATCGAGAAGATCATGCAGCGCGAGGGCAAGACGGCGCTGGCGATGCCCGAATTGGCCAGCCGCCTCGGCCTGGGAGGCCCCGAGGCGCTGTTCGCGGCGGTCGGCCGAGAGGAGATCGGCCTGCGGATGATCGAGGACGCGGTACGCGGGTCGACGCTGGCGCCGCCGGCCGTCCAGGACCAGATCGTCGTGACCCGGCCGACCACGCCGTCCGGCGCGAACGCCCGAGACGGCGGCGTGCTGGTCGTCGGCGTCGATCTGCTGATGACGCAGTTGGCGCGATGCTGCCGGCCGGTACCGCCCGATCCGATCATCGGTTTCGTCACGCGTGGCCGGGGCGTGTCCGTGCATCGGCTCGGATGCAAGACGTTCGAGCGGATGCGCGCGACCAGCCCCGAACGCGTGATCGAGACCGATTGGGGCGTGCCGCGCGGCAACGAGCGTCAGCCGCGCCGCTATCCGGTCGAGGTGCAGGTGCAGGCCGTCGATCGGGAAGGGCTGCTGCGCGACATCTCCGAAGTGTTCGCGCGCGACCGGCTCAACGTCGTCGCGGTCAACACGCTGACGCGCGGTCAACTCGCGCGCATGCAGTTCACCGTCGAGGTTTCCGATGCCGGTGCCCTGCAGAAGGCGCTCGGCGCCGTGGCCGAGGTACCGGGCGTCTATGACGCTCGCCGGCGGGCGCTATAGGGCGCTACAGGGCTGTCCGATCGATCTGGAGAGCGATCGCGCCGCACACGAGCTCATACCCGCTGCGCCCGTCGCGCGGCGCCTTCGCCGCACGTCGCACGCTTCGTGTGCGTCACGCGGGCGGCCGTACGGCCGACTTCGGGCGGAACGCCTGGCAGACCGCGTCGTGGGTCCGCACGTAGGGGGCGTCGATCAGGTCCAGGCAGTACGGCACCGCCGCGAAGATGCCCGGTACCAGTGTCCGTCCCTGCTCGTCTTTCAGGCCTTCAAGGGTCTCGCGGATCGCCTTCGGCTGGCCTGGCAGGTTGATGATCAACGCGTTGCCGCGGATCACCGCCACCTGCCGCGACAGGATCGCCGTCGGCACGAATCGCAGGCTGATCTGGCGCATCTGTTCGCCGAACCCGGGCATCGTCTTGTCGGCGACCGCCAGCGTGGCCTCGGGCGTCACGTCCCGGCGCGCGGGACCGGTACCGCCGGTCGTCAGCACCAGATGACAAGCCTCGTCGTCGACCAGTTCGATCAGCGCGCGCTCGATCACCGGCTGCTCGTCGGGGATCAGCCGCTCGACCGTGGTCCAGCGGCTGGCGATTGCCCGGCCGAGCCATTCGTTCAGGGCCGGCAGGCCCTGGTCCTGGTAGTCGCCACGGGATGCACGATCGCTGATCGACAGCAGGCCCACGCGCAGCGGGGAGTCCAGCCGATCATCGGTATCGGAAAGGGCATTCGGGTTCGTCATGATGTCGAGGAAGCGGGGTCCGAGGTGCCAGGCAACGGCGCCAGCGCCTCGCGCAGCAGGCGGAACAGTTCGCGATAGCGCCGCCCTCCCTGGCCCTGCGCCATCTCGGCCCGCGCGGCCTCGACCAGTTGCGCGAGGGCCTCGCGATCGGTTTGCGGATGATCACGCAGCCATGCGGCGACCGCGTCGGGTTCGTCGAGCAGGCGCGTTCGCCAGTGCTCGGCCCGATGCAACAGCGCCGTGGCCGCGCGCGAATCGCCGCTGAGCAGGTCGAGCGCATGCCGGATCGGCAGCGGATCGACGTCCCGCATCAGCTTGCCGACGAACTGCAACTGGCGGCGGCGGCCCTCGTGGCTCTTGATCCGCTGCGCCATCTCGATCGCCTCGCGCAGGCGCTCGTCGAGCGGTACCGAGGACAGCCGGTGCGGCGGCAGCGCGACCAACGACTCGCCGAGCGCCTGCAGCGAATGCATGTCGCGTTTGCGCTGCGATTTGCTCGGGCGTTCGGGCGCGTCCGCCGGGTCGTGTGGGGTCGGAATTTGCAGGGTCCTTGCAGAGGCATGCTCGTGGCGGAGGCATGCTTGTTGCAAACGCATGCTCGCTAGGGAAGCGCTGGTCGATTCACGGGTGAATGGATCAGCGCTTCCCTTGTATCATAGCCCTCCTTCGTTCGCCCATATCCGCAACGCAGCACGCTGCGAAAAGGTCGCCTGCCGCATGTTCGATTTCAATCCAGACACGCTGTCCCAGATCACCGACGAGGTGCTCGCGATCGCCCGCCGCAAGGGCGCGAGCGACTGCGCGGTCGATCTGTCCGAAAACAGCGGACTGTCGGTCAATGTCCGCAAGGGTAAGGTCGAGACGATCGAGCAGACGCGCGACAAGGGCCTCGGGGTAACCGTCTACCTGGGCAAGCGGCGTGGTTATGCCAGCACCAGCGACCTGTCGCAGGAGGCGCTCGAGCGGACGGTCGGCGCCGCTTATGACATCGCCCGCCATACCGGCGAGGACGATTGCGCCGGACTGCCCGACCCGGACACGCTCGCCACCGAATTCCCCGACCTGGACCTGTACCACCCCTGGTCGATCAGCGCCGAGGAGGCGGTTCGCCTCGCGACGCGGATGGAAGCGGCGGCCTTCGACGTCAGTCCGCTGATCACGAACTCCGAAGGCGCATCGGTCAACGTCGGTGATGGCCATTTCATGGCCGCCAACTCGCTCGGCTTCAAGGGCGGCTATCCGTACAGCCGGCACTCGATCGGTTGTGCGCCGATCGCCGGCAGCGGCCAGCGCATGCAGCGCGACGACTGGTACTCGTCGAGCTGTTCGCCCCAGCGGCTCGCCGATCCCGAGGCGGTCGGACGCTATGCGGCCCAGCGCGCGTTGTCGCGGCTCGATTCGCGCACGCTATCGACGCGCAAGGTGCCGGTGCTGTTCGAAGCGCCGCTGGCCTGCGGCCTGCTCGGCCATCTGGTCCAGGCCACCAGCGGGTCGGCGCTGTATCGCAAGAGCACGTTCCTCGTCGATTCGCTCGGGCAGCAGGTGATGGCGCCCCACATCGACATCGTCGAGGATCCGGAGATTCCGGCCGAAAGCGGCAGCTCGGCGTTCGACAGCGAAGGCGTCGCGACGCGGCGCCGGCGGCTGGTCAGCGGCGGCGTGCTGAACGGCTATTTCCTGTCGACGTACTCGGCGCGCAAGCTCGGCATGAAGACGACCGGCAACGCCGGCGGATCGCACAACCTGTTCCTGACCAGTCGCCTGACGCGTCATCTCGACGATCTCGATGCGATGCTCAAGCGGATGGATCGCGGCCTGTTCGTGACCGATCTGATGGGGCAGGGCGTCAACTACGTGACCGGCGACTACTCGCGCGGTGCCAGCGGCTTCTGGGTCGAGAAGGGGCGAATCCAGTATCCGGTCGAAGAGATCACGATCGCCGGCAACCTGCGGGACATGTTCCGTCAGATCGTTGCGGTCGGCAGCGACGTGATCCAGCGCGGCACCAAGAACATCGGTTCGGTGCTGATCGAGCACATGGCGGTCGCCGGCGCGTGACGCGGTGAGCGTCGGGGCGTGGCGCGCCGCGCTGCGGCACGCCCGCAAGCGGAGAATCCAGTGAACAAGGCCTTCGTTCGCGAGGACAGCGACAACGACGACGACGAACTGCCCGAGCAGGCGCCCGCGCTGCCGGGCGGCAAGAACTACATGACGCCGGCCGGCCACCAGCGGCTGAAGGACGAACTGCTGCATCTGTTGAACACCGCGCGGCCGGAAATCGTCCAGCTCGTCTCGTGGGCGGCGTCCAACGGCGATCGTTCGGAAAATGGCGACTACCTGTACGGCAAGAAGCGCCTGCGCGAGATCGACCGCCGGATCCGTTTCCTGACCAAGCGCCTCGATACGGCCGAAGTCGTCGACGTCGCCAATCGCGAATGGACCGATCAGGTCTTCTTCGGTGCCACCGTCACTTATCTGCGTAACGGTGAAGACGAGCACACGGTGTCGATCGTCGGCATCGACGAGGCCGACTCGCTGCACGGACTGATCAGTTGGGTGTCGCCGATGGCGCGTGCGTTGACCAAGGCGCGCGAAGGCGACGTCGTCACGTTGCGCACGCCGGCGGGCGTCGACGAGATCGAGATCCTGACCGTCGAATACAAGCCGATCGAACTGCCGCCGCCGCATTAGGCGTTCGTGAGTCGGCGAACTTCCGATCACGGCGTTGGGCGGCGTCCCGTTCATGCGTTCGACCTTTGGGTTGGGGAGGGGCGCCTTGGTGGAAGAGGCGACTGACCTTTGCGGAGGTCTGTCACGAGGTCGCCGCCCTGGTGGGAGGGGCGGCCGGTGTTTGCGCAGGTCTGTCACGAGCGGCGCCGCCGAGTGTGAAGCGGGCGGCGCCCAACGAGACCGCTCGTAATCGGTCGCCGCCCCCTTCACACTCGTCGGCACCTTGGAGCCATTGGGGTTCAACGGTGAGGTGCACGCCAACGTCTTGAGCGG
>JAKPAM010000237.1 GCA_029779435.1 Pseudomonadota bacterium
GCTGACGCAGGCGCTGAACCGGCGCGGCTTCGATCAGCAGTACTCGGTCGAGGAGTCGCGCGCGCAGCGCAAGGGCAGCCCGCTGTGCCTGGCGGTGCTCGACATCGACAACTTCAAGCAGCTGAACGACCGGCTCGGTCACGGCGCCGGCGACGAGGCGCTGAAGCATCTGGCGAACGTCGTGCGCGACACGCTGCGGCCGACCGACTCGCTGGCCCGCTACGGCGGCGAGGAGTTCGTGATCCTGCTGCCGGACACCACGCCCGAGGACGGCGAGAAGGTGATGATCCGCGTGCAGCGCGAGCTCACCAAGCGCTTCTTCCTGCACAACAACGAGCGCGTGCTGATCACGTTCTCGGCGGGCATCGCCGCGCGCAAGCCCGACGAGCCGCAGGAGGCGCTGATCGAACGCGCCGACCGCGCGATGTACCTGGCCAAGCAGGCGGGCAAGAACCGCGTGCAGCGGGCGGAGGACGACGCCGTCTGACCGTGCTGCGGGCCGCGCGGCCGGCACATTCGGCCGGGCTCCTCGCGCGCCGCACGCTCCGGAAAACAAACGGCCCCGCCAGGGCGGGGCCGCTGTCTGCCGGATCAGGCTTCGATCAGCCGCGCCGACGGCGGCGCGTCGCCGCAACGCCCGCAAGACCCAGCCCCAGCAGCGCCAGCGACGCGGGCTCGGGCACGCTGCCGCCACCGTTCCCGCTCGAGCACCCGTTCGAACCGAGACAGAAATCGTCGAGCGTGGCCGTACCGTAGATGCCCAGACCGACGCCAGAGCCGAACACGACCGCCCCGTAGTCGTGCGTGAACGACTGCTCTGCCACGCCGTCGAAGTTGGTGTCGATGCCGAGCGTTGCGACCGAGCCGGACAGACTGGCGATCAGTCGTGCGCTGGTGATCGACGACAGGCCGGTGACACTGAAGAAGTCACCGCCACCGTTGTTGCCATAGTAGAAGGCCGCGTGCGTGAACCCGGACGCGCCGCCGTTGTTCTGCAGCTTGATGAACGCGTTCTCGCCCAGACTCGCGTATCCGAGCACGATCGCACCGTAGGCGACGGTGCCGTCGTTCAGCTGGATGTCGATCGACGCATGGCTCTGCCCCGCGCCCGGCGTGTAGGTCATCAGGCTGAGGCTGTCTCCACCGACGACGGCGCCGTTCGTGGACATGGCCCCGCTCTGGATCACCCAATCCGGCCCGAGGCTGGCGCGATTGAAATCGTCGGTGACGGCGGCGTGGGCGGCGTTTCCGAACGCGAGTGCCGCGAGCACTGCGGCGGAGAGCGACTTGAGCGAGACAGCCATGATGCGGTTCCCCCAGGAGAGATGAATTCGGCGGATACGATCGGCCACGCGGGCGGATTCGTCACAGGCCGAATAATTTGTTTTGCCGATTGAAAGCACGAACCATGCCGGACGACCGGTGCGATCGACGAAATTCTTTGAATTCAGACACTTGGAGACGCATCCGGATCGCGCCGATTCCCTGCCCTGTGTGCACTGTAATATTCGCCGACACGATTGCAGGTGCATCCCGGGTCGGTGCGTCCGGCCGGCGTCGATGCGCCCGGCCACAACAGCCCGCCGGAATCCCCCGGACGGGCGATGCCGAGAAGACAGGAGACACGGTGGAACAGAATCAGCGGCCGTTCGACGGCCTCAAGGTGATCGACTGCGCAAGCTTCATCGCGGCACCGTCCGCGGCGACGATCCTGTCCGACTTCGGTGCGGACGTGATCAAGATCGAGCCACTGGAAGGCGATCCGTACCGCGAGCTGTATCGCCTGCCCGGTTCCCCCGAGGGCACACGCAACTTTCCCTGGGAGCTCGACGCGCGCAACAAGCGCAGCCTGGCGATCGACCTGAAGCAGCCCGACGGACTGGCGGTGCTGCATCGTCTCGTGGCCGGATCGGACGTCTTCGTGACGAACATGCCCGAGCCGGTACGGCAGCGGCTGAAGATCGACGCCGGCGCGCTGATGCCGCTGAACCCGCGC
>JAKPAM010000062.1 GCA_029779435.1 Pseudomonadota bacterium
ACGGGGGCCGATGCCAGCGGCTCGGTGGGCTCGGGGGTCGGCGGCCGGTACGGTACGCTGACGCTCGACGCCGACGGCACGTATGGCTACGTCGTGAACCAGGCCGGCAAGGACCTGCTGCGCGGCGAACGCGCGCAGGATGTGTTCACGTACACGGTTGCCGACGCCGACGGTCATACGGCGACGACGACGATCACGATCCACCTGCTTGGCGTCAACAATCCGCCGGTAGGCCTCGAACACGTCCGTGAAACGACGCCCGATTCTCCGATCACCGATGGCCGGGTGCTGCAGCCCGATGGCCACGGCAACGGCGCCGACTACGACAAGGACGGCGATACGCTGACGATCGAAGGCGTCGTGCCCGGCGACGTCGCGTCGCCGACCGACATCCCGCGCGAGAACGTCGGCAGCGTCGTTCCCGGCCGCTACGGCGACCTGGTGATCAATCGCGACGGCACGTACACGTACGTTCCGCATGCGGACCTGGACATCCCGGCAGGCCAGACCGTGACCGAAACCTTCTCGTACCGCCTGTGCGACCAGGAGGGCGGCGAGGCGGTCGGCAAGATCAAGATCGAGATTCCGGGCGACAAACCCGGCGGTGGCGGCAATCCCGGCAACCCCGGCAATCCGGGTGATGGCGGCAACCCTGGCGGTGGCGGTAATCCCGGCAACCCGGGTGATGGCGGCAACCCTGGCGGTGGCGGCAATCCCGGCAATCCGGGCGATGGCGGCAACCCTGGCGGTGGTGGCAACCCCGGCAATCCGGGTGATGGCGGCAACCCTGGCGGCGGCGGTAACCCCGGCAATCCGGGCGATGGTGGCAACCCTGGCGGCGGTGGCAATCCCGGCACTCCTGGCGGCGGCAATCCTGGTAATCCGGGCGATGGCGGCAACCCTGGTGGTGGCGGTAACCCCGGCAATCCGGGTGATGGCGGCAACCCGGGGGGCGGTGGCAATCCCGGCACCCCTGGCGGTGGCGGCAACCCGCCTGCTGGTGGCGGCACCCCTGGTGACGGTGGCAACTCCGGCGGCGGTGGCGGCGGTCCCGGCGGCGGCACCGCGATGGGTCCGCTACTGCCGATCGTGCCGGCCGGGTTCACCAATCCGGTGATCTCCACCGCGGGCGCGCCGACGCCGTCGTACTCGGCGATCGATGCCAAGCCGATCCTGCAGACGCCGCTGGTGCTGCCGCAGGATCAGCAGGGTCCGATCGTGTTCGAGCGGGTCAAGGGGGTCGTCGAAGAAGCGCCGGCCGAAGGGGCGCCGACCGAGGTCGCGGCGCTGGCGCCCGCGTTGCTCGCGGCCGCCCGTCAGCCGGTCAAGGCGACCGACGACTGCGTGCCGGCGCCCAAGGCCAAGGCGGCCGGCGTGGCCAAGCCCAAGCCGAAGGCCGTCGCTTCGAGCGTCTTCGCCAAGCCCGACGTCGTGAACAAGGGCGTGCCCAAGTCGTTCAGCGAGCAGGTCAAGACCGTGGCCAAGCGGCCGCCCGTCGCCCATCGCGCCGCGCCGACGCGAGCGCCGGTCGACAAGGGTTGCTGATCGAGGCATGCGCGACGCGCCGCGCCGGCGGTGCGCCGCGCATCCGTTGCGCGGACGCACCAGTCGGCGGACGGACGGGACCGTCTGGCCGACAATGAGGAGCGCTGCGCGGTTGTGAGGCCCCGGCCGAACTGAGATACTGCTTTGTCGTGATTGTGTAACTTTTTGATTTTAAAAAGATCTATGGAAATCGGCCGGCACGTATCGGCCGATTCGTTCAGATCCAGCGGACGGAAAACCAAATGAGCCCACGTTTGCGTGTCGAGGCAGCCCAGCCAGGCTATCGACAGATGACGAAACGCTTGCCGAAGCGCTTGCTGGCGGTGTCGGTCCTCGCCGCGGCGATGGCCGGCTGTGCGATGACGCCCAAGCCGATGTCGTCGCAGGACATCGCCAAGCGGGTCGAGGACGATCGCGCCAAGATGTACGCCGACCAGGATCCGGTCACCGGGCCGCTGTCGCTGGCCGAGGTGTCGGCGCGGGCGATGAAGTACAACCTCGACTATCGGCTCAAGGTGATGGAAGAGGCGCTGGCGCAAGGCACGCTGGACGTGACGCGCTGGGACATGTTTCCCCGCCTGCTGCTGAACGCCGGCTACGTCCACCGCAGCAACGACCTGGCCTACGTGACGTCTTCCGGCCAGACCTCGACGACCACGCTCGAACGCAACCGCCGCATCGCCAGCGCCGAGTTCTCGTGGAACATCCTCGATTTCGGCGTGTCGTACTTCCGCGCGAAGATGGCCTCCGACCAGGTGCTGGTGGCCGAGGAGCGCAAGCGCAAGGTCATGCAGAACCTGATGCAGGACGTGCGCATCGCCTATTGGCGCGCGCTGGGCGCTCAGCGGCTGATGGCGCAGATGGATGCGTTGACCGGCAAGTCCAAGACGGCGCTGTCCCGCGCGCGCCAGATCGAGCAGCAGGGCCTGCTGCCGCAGGCGCAGGCGCTGGCCTACCAGCGCGCGCTGCTGGATTCGACGGTGCTGCTGCAGGCGCGCCGGCAGGATCTCGAGCTGGCCAAGATGGAACTGGCCGGGCTGATGAACCTGCCGCCGAACACGCAGTTCATGCTGCTGGACAACAACGAGCCGCTGCTGCCGCCGGCACCGGGCAATCTCGAGAAGCTCGAAGAGGTCGCGCTGCTGCAGCGCCCCGAGCTGCGCGAGGAGGACTACCGCAAGCGCATCTCGGTCGCCGACGCCAACCGCGCGCTGGTCGCGACGCTGCCCGGCCTGTCGTTGGACCTCAGCTCGCAGTACGACTCGAACAAGTACCTGCTGAACAATAGCTGGATGGAAGGCGGGCTGCGGCTGTCGATGAGCCTGTTCCGGCTCGCGTCGATTCCGTCGCTGAACCGCCAGCGCGATGCGCAGTTGAGCGTCGACGACACACGGCGCATGGCGCAGGCGATGGCCGTGCTGACGCAGGTGCGCGTCGCGGCCCAGCGCTACAGCCTGGCCAAGGACGAACTCGATCAGGTGTCCGAAAGCGCGAGCGTCGACCAGCGGCTGGCCAACTACTCGAAGGCCGCCGCCACGTCGCGCGTCGATTCGGAACTCGAGGTCATCCGCACCGAGGCGCGCGCGCTGCTGTCGTCGTACCAGCGGCACGTCGCGTATGCGAACGCGCAGGCCGCGTTCGGCCGGCTGTTCAACTCGGTCGGCCTGGACGTGCTGCCGCCCGAAGGCGGCTATGACCTGAAGTCGCTGACCGACGCGATCGACAAGTCATTGCAGGAATGGCAGCGCACGACGTTCGAACGCGCGTCGGCCACGCAGTTGCCTTCGCCGAAGGTCGCGGTCGTCGTCGAGGACGTCGCCAACCCGCAGTACGTGGCGGCGATCAAGGAGGGCGTCAGCCAGGCGCTGAATCGCTACAACATCGACGTCGCCGATTCGCCCGATGCGTGGAAGATGGTCGTGCGCCTGGTGGTCGCCAATCCGTCGGCCTCGACGCGCCGCGCGGATTGGATCATGACGATGTATCGGCCCAACGGGGCGCGGGCCGGTGCGATGTCGTATTCGAGCGTGATGCCGCAGAACATCGCGCCGAGCGCGATCAATGCGCTGACGCAATCGGCGATCGATTCGTACTCGGTCGCGATGAACGACTGGCTGGTCGACAAGGCCGCGCAGCCGGTCGCGGCGCGCACCCTCGATACGCCGGAAGCCGCGCACAACTGACGCCATCGATGCCACGCAGCCAGAAGATTGCCGTTCGACAGGGCGCGCCGCGCCCGGCGGCCGCGCTCGTCGCGGCTTTTTGCCTGGGCGCTGCCGGCGTTTTCGGCGTCGCGTCCTTCGCATCGGCGCAGATGCAGGTCAAGCCGGCCGCGCCTCAGCCGGCCGCGCCCAAGCCAGCCGCGCCACAGCCGGCTGGTCCGGCCGGTGGCAGCGCGTCGCAGGCTCCGGCGGCCGGCGCGACCTCGGCGATGCCCACGGTGCCGCCGCCCGCCGGGCTGCCGGCCAACGATGCGGGCAGCGGCATTCGCGTGCTGCTGATCCCGCAGCAGGAGACCACCGTCGTCTCGCAGATCGTCGGCCAGATCAATCGATTGGGCGGTGACCTCGGCGCGGCGGTCAACAAGGGATCGTCGCTGGTCGTCTTCGACTGCTCGGAGCTGGACGCGCGGCTCAAGATGTCCGAGGCCGAGCTGGCTTCAGCCCGCGAACAGCACCAGGCCAAGGTGCGGCTGCAGGGCCTGAACGCGGCCGGCGAGGTCGAGGTGTCGATGGCCGCCGCCGCCGTCGAGAAGGCGCGCGCGCAGATCGACGTCTCGAAGGCGCAGCTCAAGCAATGCGTGATCCCGGCGCCGTTCGCCGGGCGCATCGTCAAGCTGCACGTGCGCCAGTTCCAGGGCGTGACGGCCGGGCAGCCGCTGGTCGACCTCGTGTCCGGCGGTCCGCTGAAGGTCAAGCTGAACGCGCCGTCGCGCTGGCTGTCGTGGCTGAAGAACGGCACGAAGTTCGAGGTCCGCATCGACGAGACGGGCAAGACTTACCCCGCCGTCGTCTCGGCGATCAACGGCCGCGTCGACGCGGTCAGCCAGTCGATCGAACTCGAAGGCCGCGTCGGCGGCACCTTTCCCGAACTGCTCGCCGGCATGAGCGGCAACGCCGTGTTTTCGCAGGCCAGATGAACGCGCCGCTCGACGGCGCGCGCCTCGCGCCGACCGCGATCCACCAGTACATCCACCTGGAGGAGCGCGCTCGGGCCGCGCGCGATACCGTCGAGCTGACCTTCTGCATCGCCAACGAGCCGTGGCGGCTGTTCCCTTACCGTCAGGGCATCGTCTGGTCGATCGGCGGCGATCGCACGCGCCTGCGGATCGTGTCGGGACTCGCGCAGCTCGCCGAGGATTCGCCGTACACGGTCTGGTTGCGCGGGATCGGCGACTGGCTGGCCACGCGTCTCGGCGATGATCCCGAGTTCATCGCGTCCGACGACGTGCCCGAGCCGATGCGCGAAGGGTGGGCCGAGTGGCTGCCCGACTACCTGCTCGCGTATCCGGTGCTGGCGCCCGACGGGCGACGCCTGGCCATCGCCGCTTATGCGCTCGAGGATGCGCCGTCCGACGGGCAGCAGCAGTTGATGGCGCGGCTGGTCGGCGCTTATGGTCATGCGTGGGCAGCGCTCGAACCGGCGCGCGCGCGCCGCCTGGGTCGCTTAGGGTCGTCGCGCCGCATCGCATGGGCCGCACTCGCGGTGGCCGTCGTCGCGCTGTGCGTGCCGGTGCGGCTGTCGGTGCTGGCGCCGGCCGAGGTCATCGCGCTCGATGCGATCGCGGTCAGTTCGCCGATCGACGGCGTGATCAAGACGTTCCACGTGCAGCCGAACCAGGCCGTCAACGAGGGCGACCTGTTGTTCACGTTGGACGAGACCACGCTGCGCAATCGGCGCGAGGTCGCGCTCACGCAGTTGCAGGTGGCGCGCGCCGATGCGCTGGCCGCCGCGCAGAAAGCCTTCGCCAATGACCAGAGCCGCGCCGAACTGGCCTCGCTCAATGGCAAGGTCGCCGAGCGCCAGGCCGAACTCGTCTATATCGACGACCTGATGAAACGGATCGAGGTGCGTTCGCCGGGGCGGGGCGTCGTCGTGTTCGGCGACGTCAACGATTGGCAGGGCAAGCCGGTCGTCACCGGCGAGCGCGTCGCGCTGCTGGCCGATCCGAACGATGCCGGCATGCTGGTCTGGCTGCCGGTGCCCGATGCGATCAACCTGGACGAAGGTGCCGAGGTCAAGCTGTATCTGCAGGTCTCCCCGCTGCAGCCGTTGACCGGCAAGCTGTCGCAGACCAGCTACCAGGCCACGCAGTCGCCCGACGGCATCGTCGCGTACAGGCTGCGCGCGCGTTTCGATGCGCTCGACGACGCGCAGCGCGCGCTGGCGCGCATCGGGCTGCGCGGTACCGCCAAGATCTACGGCTCGCGCGCGCCGCTCGCTTATTACCTGTTCCGCCGCCCGCTGGCCGGCCTGCGCGAACTGACCGGCTGGTAAGGCCGTGGCAGCAGACCGATGAGCTCGCTGGACGGATCGATCCCGCTGGGGGGCGCGCGGCAGCGGATCCGGTTGGCGCCGGCGCGGCCGGTGCCGGCGCTGCGCGAGGATCTGGTGCTGTTCGCGGCGGCGGCCAATCGCGACGGCTCGCCGGCCTGGATGATCCAGGATCCGGTGACCAACCGCTTCTTCCGGATCGGTTGGCTCGAGTTCGAGATGCTGTCGCGCTGGACGATGGGCGACGCCGCGGCGATCGCACAGTCGATCGGCCGCGAGACGCCATTGACGGCCACGGTCGAGGACGTCGAGCATCTGGCGCGTTTCTTTCGCCAGCACACGCTGCTGCGCGCCGCCGATCCGGGCGCGGTCGACTACCTGAAGGAAGCCGCGCGCGCCGCGCGGCCGGCGCGATGGAAGTGGCTGCTGCACAACTATCTGTTCATCCGCATACCGCTGGTGCGGCCGCAGTCGCTGCTGGCGCGCCTCGCGCCCGCGCTGGGCTTCCTGTACACGCGCGGGTTCCTCATCGCGACGCTGGCGGCCGCATTGCTGGGCGTGCTGCTGGCGGCGCGGCAGTGGGACAGCTTCGTGCATACGTTCCACGATTTCCTGAGCCCCGGCGGCCTGCTCGGCTACGCGCTGGCGCTGATGTTCGCCAAGACGCTGCACGAGATGGGGCATGCGATCACCGCCACGCGCCTGGGGGTGCGCGTCGCGCACATGGGCGTCGCGTTCCTCGTCATGTGGCCGATGCTGTACACGGATACCGGCGAGTCGTGGAAGCTGGCCGACCGGCGCAAGCGATTCGCGATCGCCGCCGCCGGGATGGCGACCGAGTTCGCGCTGGCGGGCTTCGCGACGCTGGCCTGGAGCCTGGTCGACGACGGGGCGATCCGCAGCGCGTTGTTCTTCCTCGCGACGACGAGCTGGGTGCTGACGCTGGGCATCAACGCCAGCCCGTTCATGCGCTTCGACGGCTATTTCCTGCTGTCGGACCTGCTCGACATGCAGAACCTGCACGCGCGCAGCTTCGCGTTGGCGCGCACGCGCCTGCGCAACGCGCTGCTGGGCTGGAACGATCCGGATCCCGAGCCGTTCGAGCCCGGTTTGCGCCGCTTCCTGGTCGGATTCGCGATCCTGACCTGGGTGTACCGGCTCATCGTGTTCGTGGGCATCGCGCTGGCCGTCTACCACTATTTCTTCAAGCTGCTCGGCATCTTCCTGTTCCTCGTCGAGATCATCTGGTTCGTCGCGCGGCCGCTGGCCGGGGAGTTCAGCGTGTGGTTCGCTCAACGTGATCGCATCGGCACGCCGCGCCGCGCCGCGCTGCTGGCTGGCGTCGCCGTGCTCGTCGGCCTGCTGGCCTGGCCGTGGGCGCGGTCGGTCGGTGGGGAGGGCTGGCTCCACGCCGAACAGCAGCAACTGATCTACAGCCCGTTTCCGGCCCGCATCGCCAGCGTGCATGCCGAAGGGCCGGTCGATCCCGGCGCGGCGCTCGTCGTGCTCGATTCGCCGGATACGCGCAGCAAGGCGAGGCAGTCGCGGATCATGGCCGACGCGCTGGCCTTGCAGCTCGATCAGACGATCGGCCGCACCGATGGCGCCGAGCGACGCGCGATCCTGGCCGAGCAACTGGCGCAGCAGCTCGCCGAGCTGGGCGCACAGCAGGCCGAGCTGCAGCGGCTCGAATTGAGCGCGCCGTTCGGCGGGCGCTTTCTCGACGTGGATCCGCAGATCCGCGCGGGCGTGTGGGTCACCGCCAATCAGCCGATCGGCATCGTCGTCGATCCCGGTGCCTGGGTCGTCGATGCGCTGGTCGAGCAGAAGGCGCTCGAGCGGGTCGCCGTCGGTGCGCGGGCGCGCTTCCATCGCCGCTACCAGGCGGGCGCGCCGCTCGAAGGCGAGGTCATCGCGATCGATTCGGCGCGTGCGCAGGTGCTGCCGCATCCGATGCTGGCGACCGAGAACGGCGGCCGGATCGCCGCGACACGGCAGGGCAACGGCTCGCTGGTGCCGCGCGATGCGCTGTACCGGGTCCGCGTGCGCATCGATGCCGGGGCGGCCCATGCCGACAGGGGTAATGCCGGGGCAGCCCATGCCGATGGGGCCGATGCCGGGGCGGCCGAGTCGGAGACCCGCGCCTGGCGGCCGGTCGAACTCGGATCGGTGTCGATCGCCGGCGCGCGCCGGAGCTGGCTGGCCGACGCCTGGACCTCGGT
>JAKPAM010000066.1 GCA_029779435.1 Pseudomonadota bacterium
AGGCGCAACCCTATCGGCAGATCAGGCGCACGAACCCCAGCCAACTCTTTGGCCTGAAACGCGCAATACGACCGCTAACTTAGAGTCTAACAGAGAATCTAACTTTTCTTCTTTGGCGCGCGCACACGCGAGGCGTGGTGCCGGTGCCGCCGAGCGAGGCGAACCATGACGCCCGCGCTCGACGCGGTGCGCCCGCGCAACCCCCAAGCCATCACCGGAGACGAACAATGACCCGTCGCGCCCATCGCAGCGCGCACGACCGTCCGCTGCCGGACGGACCCGCGCCCTTCACCACGCTTGTCGAATTGACTTTCGAGAAACGCAAGGTCGAGCACTGGATACGCTTCGGCCGCAAGAGCTACGAACAGATCATCGACCGTCGCCGAAGCGTCGTCGGCTTCGCGCCGAACAACATCTTCGCCTTCGTCCGCTGGGCGGCCGGCGAGCACGGCACGATCATTTCACGCATCGACATCGCGCGGGCCACCGGTCGGGGCGAGCCGTTCCAGACATTGCCCTTCGTCCGGCCTGGGGGCGACATCCTGTTACGCCTGGACGGCTGGCCGAAAGTGCAGCGCGCACTTGCCGTCATCGACGCCGTGGAGGCGCTGGGCCTCGACCCGGCCGACGTGTCGCCGGACTACTGGCGACACGCGCACAACCGCCTAGCCGCCAATCTGGAGCCGAGCGACTACACGCCGGAACGACATGCGGCGTGGATTGGGCGTCGGAGGATCGACCCGTGACGCGCCGCCGCTATCTCGCCGTCACGGCGCTGGCCGCGATGGGCGTTGCCGTCGCAAGCGCCATCGAGACGCCGACGAAACTCATTTGGAACGCCACGGCCAGCGCGCCGGTAGGCTTCTACACCGTCGAGCCGGCCGACCGGATCGAGGTGCCCGAGCTGGTCGCGGTCATGCCGCCCGAACCGCTCGCCGCCTTCATGGTGCAGCGCGGCTATGTCGGACGCGGCGTGCCGTTGTTGAAGCGCGTCGTCGGCCTTCCAGGGCAGCGGGTTTGCCGCGCCGGCCGCACGATCACGGTTGACGGGATCGAGATGGGCGAGGCGCTGGAGCGCGACCGGATCGGCCGTGAACTGCCCGCCTGGCAGGGCTGCCGCGTCATCGCGCCCGGCGAAATCTACCTCATGCATTGGGATGTCCGCGACAGCCTGGACGGCCGTTACTTCGGACCCATCCCCGCAAGCTTCGTCATCGGCCGAGCGGTCCCGCTCTGGACCGATGAGGAAGGCGTCGGCCGCCTCGAGTGGCGCG
>JAKPAM010000273.1 GCA_029779435.1 Pseudomonadota bacterium
CGACTGCCCTGCGGTACTCGGAAGGGGGTTGGCGCGGCCAACTCGCTGCATTCGCTGCGCTCATTACGCTCAAACAAGGGCCGCGAGTCAGAGGAACGAAGCGTGCTGCGCACGCCAACCCCCTTCCTGCGTTCCTCGGCGCTCCCTATGGCCCCCCGCCCCGCACCCACGACGGCAACGCCCGGCACCGGTGTCAGCACACGGTTCGCAATTCGTAGACCACGATCGGTTGTGCGTTGATATGCGCCTGCCATCCGGCCAGTTAGCCGGCTCGTGTTGGCAAGCTCCAGTCGTTCCATTCGTGTTGGGAAGCGCCGGCCGTTCCACTCGTGTCGTGCGATATCCGAGCAATAGATGACATCACTCGGATATCGACAGGGCACTTCACCCTTGAACGACAATGGCTCCGAGGAGTCGACGGGTGTGAGCGGGGCGGCGACCGATTACGAGCGGTCTCGTTGGGCGCCGCCCCGCTCACACCCGGCGGCGCCGATCGTGACAAGTCTGCGCAGAGGTCCGCGGCAACGCGCCGATGCATTCAGCGGCGCCGATCATGACAATCCTACGCGGAGGTCCGCAGCAACGTGCTTACGTACCCCGTGGCGTCGGCCGTGACAAGCCCGCGCAAAAGTCCACAGCAACGTGCCTATGCAGCCGGCTGCGGCAGCCTTGATAAGCCAGCGCAAGGGTCTGCTGCAACGAATTGAAGCATCCGGCAGCGCCGACACCGGGGTGGCGCACCCCGCAGGGCTTGCCAGCGGACTGGTGCCGGCCGATGCGCATCCGGGCGCCTGGCGGTATGCTAAAAGGTTCTCCGACCCCGCCTCCGAGGCCTCCTGATGATCCACCGACTCGATTCGCGCGACGACGATTTCCTGCCGCGCCTGCATGCGCTGCTCGCTTATGAGGACGAGCACGATGCGGCGATCGAGAAGGTGGTCGCCGACATCATCGCCGACGTGCGCCGCCGTGGCGACCAGGCCGTGCTCGACTACACGAACCGCTTCGATCGCGTGTCGTTCACGGAGGCCTCGCAGTTCGAACTCGACCGCGGCGAACTGCAGGCGGCGCTCGACGCGCTGCCCGCCGCGCAGCGCGACGCGCTCGCGCAGGCGGCCGATCGCGTGCGCGCTTACCACGAGCACCAGCGCGCCGACTCCTGGGATTTCGCCGACGCGCAGGGCAACCGCCTCGGCCAGAAGGTCACGCCGCTGGACCGTGTCGGCCTGTACGTGCCCGGCGGCAAGGCCGCGTACCCGTCGTCGGTGCTGATGAACGCGATGCCGGCCAAGGTCGCCGGTGTCGGTGAATTGATCATGGTCGTGCCCACGCCCGACGGCGTGCGCAACGCGATGGTGCTGGCCGCCGCCGCCCTCAGCGGCGTCGACCGCGTGTTCACGATCGGCGGCGCCCAGGCGGTGGCCGCGCTCGCCTATGGTACCGAGACGATCCCGCGCGTCGACAAGATCGTCGGGCCGGGCAACGCCTACGTGGCCGAGGCCAAGCGGCGCGTGTTCGGCCAGGTCGGCATCGACATGATCGCCGGCCCCAGCGAGATCCTGATCCTGTGCGACGGGTCGACCGACCCGGACTGGATCGCGATGGACCTGTTCTCGCAGGCCGAGCACGACCAGCTCGCGCAGGCGATCCTGATGTGCCCGGATCCTGCGTTCCTCGATCGCGTGGCCGCGTCGATCGAGCGTCTGCTGCCGCAGATGCCTCGCCGCGACGTCATCGCCCAATCGCTGTCCGATCGGGGCGCGCTGATCCTCGTGCGCGATCTGGACGAAGCCTGCGAGCTGACCAACCGCATCGCGCCCGAGCACCTGGAGATCTCCACCCACGACCCGCGCGCGCTGGTCGGCAAGATCCGCCATGCCGGCGCGATGTTCCTCGGCCGCCACGCGTCCGAATCGCTGGGCGACTACTGCGCCGGCCCCAACCACGTGCTGCCGACGATGCGCACGGCCCGGTTCTCGTCGCCGCTGGGGGTCTACGACTTCCAGAAGCGCAGCAGCATCATCGAGATCTCGGCCGCAGGCGCGCAGACGCTGGGCCGCATCGCGTCGACGCTCGCGCATGGCGAAGGCCTGCAGGCGCACGCGCGCAGCGCCGAGATGCGGCTTGAGAATTCGTGAACGAATCGGCACTGGCCTGGCGCGTCTCTCGGGCGCATTCGATCCATTCACCGGTGCTGGCGGCTGAGCAGCGGCTGAGGCCGGTGGCCGGCCGCGCCCGTCCCGAGGCAGGCGCGACGCACTCCCGGTAGAATCCGGCATCGTTCACCTGCTCCGTCCTCGCCGCGTCCCTCCGCGCGGCGAAGCGTTCCGCGATAAGTTCCGACACAAGGCCCCATGCGTTCCGCCGAAGTCAGCCGCAACACCGCCGAAACCCGCATCCGGGTCCGCCTCGACCTGGATGGCACCGGGCAGCAGTCGCTCGCCACGGGCGTGCCGTTCCTCGACCACATGCTGGACCAGATCGCGCGCCACGGGCTCATCGATCTGGACGTCGAGGCGCAGGGTGATCTGCACATCGACGCGCACCACACGGTCGAGGATACCGGGATCACGTTCGGCCAGGCCTTCGCCAAGGCGCTCGGCGACAAGAAGGGCATCCGCCGCTACGGCCACGCCTACGTCCCGCTCGACGAGGCGTTGTCGCGCGTGGTCATCGACCTGTCCGGGCGGCCGGGGCTGTTCTGGCACGTCGATTTCACGCGGGCGATGATCGGTCAGTTCGACGTCGACCTGGCGCGCGAGTTCTTCCAGGGCTTCGTCAATCACGCGCAGGTCACGCTGCACATCGACAACCTGCGCGGCGACAACGCGCATCACCAGTGCGAAACGATCTTCAAGGCGTTCGCGCGCGCGCTGCGCATGGCCGTCGAGCCCGATCCGCGCGCGGCCGGCCGCATCCCGTCCACCAAGGAAGCGCTCTGAGCGCCGATCATGTCCACCGTTGCCGTCGTTGACTATGGGATGGGTAACCTGCGCTCGGTCGCCAAGGCGCTCGAGCATGTCTCGCCCAAGACGCGTGTGATCGTCACCGGTGATGCGCAGGCGATCCGCGATGCCGACCGCGTCGTGTTTCCCGGCCAGGGGGCGATGCCCGACTGCATGCGCCATCTCGACGAATGCGGGCTGCGCGACGCGGTACTCGCCGCGGCGGCGTCCAAGCCGCTGTTCGGCGTGTGCATCGGTGAGCAGATGCTGTTCGAGCACAGCGCCGAGGGCGACACGCCGGGCCTGGGCCTGCTGCCGGGTCGCATCGTGCGCTTCGACAATCCGGCCGCGCCCGGCCAGCCGCGCCTGAAGGTGCCGCACATGGGATGGAACCGCGTGCGGCAGGTACGGCCCCATCCGCTGTGGCAGGGCGTGCCCGACGACAGTTATTTCTATTTCGTGCACAGCTATTACGCGGCCACCCGCGACCCGGACCTGGTCGTGGGTACCTCCGAATACCCGACCGCCTTTACGTGCGCGGTGGCCCGCGATAATATTTTTGCGACGCAGTTCCATCCGGAAAAGAGTGCCGCTTCCGGATTGAAGCTCTACGCCAACTTCCTCGACTGGCGCCCCTAGCCCTCCCAGTCCCTCCATCCCATGCTGCTGATTCCCGCGATCGACCTGAAGGACGGCCGATGTGTGCGCCTACGCCAAGGCGACATGACCGATGCGACGATTTTTTCCGATGACCCGGCCGCGATGGCGCGCAGATGGCTCGATGCCGGCGCCGAGCGCCTGCACCTGGTCGATCTGAACGGTGCCGTCGCCGGCAAGCCCCGCAACGAAACGGCGATCCGCGCGATCCTCGACGAGGTCGACGGAGCGATCCCGGTGCAGCTCGGCGGCGGCATCCGCGACCTGGACATCATCGAGCGGTATCTCGACGACGGTTTGTCGTACGTGATCATCGGCACGGCGGCGGTCAAGAATCCGGGCCTGCTGCACGACGCCTGCGGCGCGTTCCCCGGCCATGTCATCGTCGGCCTCGACGCCAAGGACGGCAAGGTCGCCACCGACGGCTGGAGCAAGCTGACCGGGCACGACGTGCTCGACCTGGCGCTCAAGTTCGAGGACTACGGTGTCGAGGCTGTCATTTACACCGACATCGGCCGTGACGGCATGCTGTCGGGCGTCAACATCGAAGCGACGGTCCGGCTGGCCAAAGCATTGCGTATTCCGGTCATCGCCTCGGGCGGTGTCGGCAGCCTCGATGACATCGGCCGGCTGTGCGACGTCGAGGAAGACGGCGTCGAAGGCGTGATCCTGGGCCGCGCACTGTACGAAGGCGCGCTCGATTTCCGCGCCGCGCTCGAACTGACGGCCGCGCGCCGCAAGACAGCCTAGGCGACGGCGTGCTGACCAAGCGAATCATTCCGTGCCTGGACGTCACGGCCGGCCGCGTCGTCAAGGGCGTCAAGTTCGTCGAGCTTCGCGATGCCGGCGATCCGGTCGAGATCGCGCGTCGCTATGACGAGCAGGGCGCCGACGAGTTGACGTTTCTTGACATCACCGCGTCGAGCGATGAGCGAGACGTGATCCTGTCGGTCATCGAGTCGGTCGCCGAACAGGTGTTCATTCCGCTGACGGTCGGCGGCGGCGTACGCGGCGTCGAAGACGTCCGGCGCCTGCTCAATGCCGGCGCCGACAAGGTGTCGATCAACACCGCCGGACTCCAGAATCCCGAGCTGATCGCCCGCGCGGCCGATCGCTACGGGTCGCAGTGCATCGTCTGCGCGATCGACGCCAAGCAGACCGCGCCCGGCCAGTGGGAGGTGTTCACGCACGGCGGACGCAAGACGACCGGGCGGGAAGCGATCGCCTGGGCCCGCGAGGTCGAGCGGCTGGGCGCCGGCGAGATCCTGCTGACCAGCATGGACCGCGACGGTACGCGCCAGGGGTTCGACCTGGCATTGACGCGCGCGGTCAGCGACGCGGTCGGCATTCCGGTCATCGCGTCCGGCGGCGTCGGCAACCTCGACCACCTGGCCGACGGTGTCACGATCGGCGGTGCCGATGCCGTGCTGGCGGCCAGCATCTTCCATTTCGGCGAGTACACTGTCGAGCAGGCCAAGCAGGTGATGGCCGCCCGTGGCATCCCGGTCCGCCTCGATCGCGACCGCCTGCCGATTCCGTCCGCCTGAGTACCTGTGAACGGGTTCGGCATGTCCGACTCGTTCACGAATGATCGCGTGTCCGCGGGGCGCTCCGGCGAGTGGCCGAGCCGGCGCTTCGCCGATCCTCTTCGACCCGAGTCTGATTCGTGCAAGATCCCCGTTCGTCCTCTACCCATGCGCCGTCCTGCCCGTGCTGCGGTGGCACGGCTTCGGCCGATGCCGGCGGCGCTGCCCGGCCGGCTGGCGCCGCCGGCCCCGCCCGACCGGTCGAGGTCACCGGGGTCACCGGGGTCACCGGGGTCACCGGGGTCACCGGGGTCACCGGGGCCGCACGATCGGCCGAGGGCCTCCCGCTGGCCGGCCCTGACGACCAGGCCTGGCTCGACGAAGTCCATTGGGACGATGACGGCCTGGTTCCCGCGATCGCGCAGGATGCCGACAGCGGCCGCGTGCTGATGGTCGCGTGGATGAATCGCGAATCGCTGGCGCTGACGGCTGCCCGCGGCGTCGCCGTCTACTGGTCGCGCTCGCGCCAGCGGCTTTGGCGCAAGGGCGAGGAATCCGGCCATACGCAGCGCGTGCGCGAGCTGCGGATCGACTGCGACCAGGACGTGGTCCTGATGCAGGTCGAGCAGATCGGCGGGATCGCCTGCCATACCGGCCGCCAGTCGTGCTTCTTCAGCCGCCTGCAAGACGGGCGCTGGGTCGCCGTCGACCCCGTGCTCAAGGATCCCGAGACCATCTACCGATGACCCGCGACGATCGCCCCGACTCCCCGGCCGCCGACGATGGCGACCGGATCCTGGCCCGGCTCGCTGCCGTGCTCGAAGCCCGCAAGCACGCCGACCCGCAGACTTCCTACGTCGCGCGCCTGTACGCGAAGGCCCCCGATGGCATCCTGAAGAAGATCGGCGAGGAAGCCACCGAGACCGTGATGGCCGCCAAGGACGGCGTGCCCGAGCGCATCGTCAGCGAAACCGCCGACCTGTGGTTCCATTGCCTGGTGATGCTGGCTCACTATGGCCTCGGCCCGCAGCACGTGCTGGCCGAGCTGGCTCGCCGCGAAGGCTTGTCGGGCATCGACGAGAAAGCTTCGCGGCCCGGTGCCGCCACCCCCTAGACCGACCCCCATGGAGCCCGCTGACGATGACGACGGCCCAACCGCTGTACCAGAAGCCCGATTGCCTTTTCTGCAAGATCACGCGCGGCGAGATCCCGTCGCGCAAGGTCTACGAGGACGAAGAGGTCTTCGCGTTCCATGACATCCATCCGGCCACGCCCGTGCATTTCATGATCGTGCCCCGCGTGCATGTCGACAACCTGTACGACGCCGGGCTCGAGTACCAGGCGGTACTCGGCCGGATCCTCGGCTTGGCCGGCCGGCTCGCGCGCGAACAGGGGCTGGACGACGGCTTCCGCGTGGTCATCAACAACGGAAGGGTGGGGCGGCAGGAGGTGTATCATCTTCACGTACACATCATGGGTGGTCCCGAGCCGCTCAGCGGTCCCCGGACCGCCTGACGAGACCACACTTTAGGAGAACGTTATGGGTTCGATGAGCATTTGGCACTGGTTGATCGTGCTGGTGGTCATCATGCTGGTCTTCGGAACCAAGAAGCTGCGCAACATCGGGAGCGATCTCGGCGGCGCGGTCAAGGGTTTCAAGGAAGGGATGAAAGAGGGCGCGGCCGATACCAAGTCGGTGACCGACGATGCCGCCCAGCAGGCGGCCAAGACGATCGACGTCCAGGCTCGCGAAAAGACCTGACGCGGCGCCCGCGAGATTGCACGGCGATCGATGGCGGGCCGGCACCGATGATCCGAACGCTCGCCGCCTCCTGCGGGCGTTACCGTCCTGCCGGTCCGGTCGGGTGGGCCATGCCGTGTTCTTTGCCTCGGGCTCGGCGGATCAGGTTCACCCTCGCCCGATTGTTTTCGTAGCCTGCATCGACACTCTTTCGCGCTGCCGCTGGTTCGCGCCGCGACATCCGGCGGCGCTCCATGTCTGGTGCGTGCCCGTCAGTCCTCCGACTCCGCCATCGTGATGGCGATCCGAATCGCGTCAATGACGTCCTGATCTATGTTCGACATCGGCTTTTCCGAGATGTTCGTCATCGCCGCAGTGGCGCTGGTCGTGCTGGGCCCCGAGCGGCTGCCCAAGGTGGCGCGCCAGGCCGGCGAGTGGATGGGCAAGCTGCGTCGCTACGTCGACGACGTCAAGTCCGACCTCAACCGGCAGATGGAACTCGCCGAGCTGCGCAACATCAAGGATCAGGTCACCGACGCCGCGCAATCGCTGAAGACCTCGGTCGAATCCGTGGTCTCGGACACGCGCAGCGAGTTCGATTCGATCCAGAACGCCTTCGAGGGCAGCAGCACCCCCGAGCCCCAGCAGGCCACGGACTGGGACAAGATCTATGCGAACCGGCGGATGCGCGAGCGCATCAAGGACCGTCGGATCGAACGTGAGAAGGAACTCGGCATCAAGCGACCCAAGCGACCCCTGCATCGCTGATCGCGCCGTCTGCATATCGAATGGCCGAAGAAGAAGACAGTTTCATCTCGCATCTGGTCGAGCTGCGCAGCCGGCTGGTCAAGGCGCTCATCGTCGTCCTCGTCATGTTCGGCGTGTGCTTCTATTTCTCCGGCGAGATCATGAAGTTCCTGTCGCAGCCGCTGTACCAGGCGCTGCCGCCGGGCACGCGGCCGATCTTCACCGACCAGGCCGGGGCGTTCTTCACGCTGACCAAGGTCGCGTTCCTGACGGGCGTGCTCGTCTCGCTGCCATGGATCCTGTACCAGGCCTGGGCATTCGTCGCGCCGGGCCTGTACGAGCACGAGAAGCGCTTCGCGCTGCCGCTGATCTTCTCCAGCGTCCTGTTCCTCGTCATCGGCATCGGCTTCGCGTACCTGTTCGTGCTGCCGGCCGCCTACAAGTTCTTCATCAAGTTCTCCGAGGCGACGGGCGCCGAGACGCTGCAGGACCTGCAGAAATACTGGGACTTCACGCTGGCGATCTTCTTCGGCTTCGGCCTGACGTTCGAGGTGCCGGTCGTCGAGATGCTGCTGGTCAAGCTGGGCATGGTCACGACCACGCAACTGCGCGAGATGCGGCGCTACGTCGTGGTCGGCGCCTTCGTCGTCGCGGCCGTGCTGACGCCGCCGGACGTGATCTCGCAGTTCATGCTGGCCGTGCCGCTGGTCCTGCTGTACGAGCTGGGGATCTTCCTGGCCGGCTTCATCACCGCGCACAGCAAGGCGCCCGACCAGGAAGACGAACCCGCGGGCACGGAGGTTGCCGAACGTTCGACAGGCGTTCCCGCAGCAGGCGCTCCTGTGGCCGGCGACTCGGCAGTCAGCAATCCGGCGCCGCCCGCCGCGCAATGACCCGCCGCCGCGCGGCGACGCGATGAGCGCGTGAGGGCGGCGAAAGCCGCCGGCTGCAATGCCCGGTAGAACGGCCGGTCATGCGGTGTTTCCGCCAGACCGCACGCGCGTCAGCGGCTGCTGGTAGGACGCTTGCCGACGGTGATCGGCAGGTCCAGCTCCTTGCCTTCGCGCAGGAAGCGGAACGTGGTCTGCGTGCCGGGGGCGATGCCGGCGATGACGTTGAGCATCGTCGTCGTGTTGCGCACCGGCTTGCCGTCGACCTCGAACAGGATGTCGCCGATCTTGACCCCTGCCTTCTCGGCCGGCCCGGACTTCATCACGCCGGCGATGATCGCGCCGTCGCGGCGGGCGAGCTTGAACGCGTCGGCCAGTTCAGGCGTCACGTCCTGGGGCTCGACGCCGATGTAGCCGCGCGTGACGCTGCCGTACTGCGCGATCTGGTCGATTACCTGCCGCGCCGTGGACACCGGAATCGCGAATCCGATGCCCAGCGATCCGCCGGTGCGCGAATAGATCGCGGTGTTGATGCCCAGCAGGCGGCCCTCGGTGTCGACCAGCGCGCCACCCGAGTTGCCCGGGTTGATCGCCGCATCCGTCTGGATGAAGTTCTCGAATGTGTTGATGCCGAGCTGGCTGCGGCCAAGCGCGCTGATGATGCCCATCGTCACGGTCTGCCCGACGCCGAACGGATTGCCGATCGCCAGCACGACGTCGCCGATGCGGGCCTGCTCCACGTCGGCGAACTCGACGGCCGGCAGGTCGGTCAGTTCGGTGCGCAGCAGCGCCAGGTCGGTTTCCGGGTCGCCGCCGATCACCTTGGCCCGCGTGCGCCGGCCGTCGGTCAGCAGCACCTCGATCTGCTCGGCCGTGTCGATCACATGATGATTCGTCAGCAGCAGGCCGTCGCCGCTGACGATGACGCCCGAGCCCAGGCTCGATGCCTGCTGGCGCGGCGAGAACCGGTCGCCCTGGTAGCGGCGGCGAAAGGCCGGATCGTTCAGCGGATGGTTGGGCGGCAGCCGCGTTTCCTTGGCCGTGAAGATGTTGACGACCGAGGGCAGCGCGCGTTGCGCGGCGGAGCTGTATGACAGAATCCTCGCATCGGCCTTCGTCGCGCCTGATCCGCCTCGGTCGTGCGCATCGGATACGGACGGTTCGCCATCGGGCGCCGTGCCCTGGCCAGGCGGTGTTTCGCCGGCGGGCCGGCCGGTGGATGGATCGGAAGCCCCCAGGCCGAACGAATGCCGAAGCGATGCCGGCAGCCATTGCGGCTGCCACGCCGTCAACGCGAACAGAACGGCCAGACAGACCGTTGCCGTCTGCGCGAAGATCAGCCAGAGTTTTCGTAACATGCAGAGACCGATGAATAATCCGAACGTTGCAGCGCCTGATCCCCGATTGGACGCGCCCGGCGCGACCCTCGCGCCGGAGCCGGCCGCCGACCATGCCGGCCCGCGGCCCTCATCGTCATCGGAGTCAGGGGTATCCAGGCAGGAATTCGCTCGCTACGTCGAAGATTTCCTCTCTGCCAGCCGTTTCAACGATTATTGCCCAAACGGTTTGCAGGTGGAAGGCAGGCCGCGCATCCGCCGCCTGGCCACGGCCGTCACCGCGAGCCGGCGGGCCATCGAACAGGCCGTCGAGGCCGGTGCCGATGCGCTGCTCGTGCATCACGGCTATTTCTGGCGAGGCGAGGATCCACGGGTCGTCGGCGTCAGCAGGCGCCGGCTGGGCCTGCTGCTGCAGCACGACCTGAACCTGTTCGCCTATCACCTGCCGCTGGATGCGCATGCCAAGGTCGGCAACAACGTGCAACTGGCACGCGTATGCGGCTGGCCGGTCAGCGGCCGGGGCGGCGATCGTGATCTCGTGTTCTATGGTGACCTGCCGCGCCCGATCGGCGCTGCCGAACTGGCCGCGTCGCTGGCCGCGGCGCTGGGGCGGGAGCCTTTGCTGGTCGGCGACGAGGCGCGCGTCGTGCGCCGCCTGGCATGGTGCACCGGGGGCGCGCAGGACGCGCTGGACGAGGCGATCGCGCTGGGCGCCGACGCCTATGTGAGCGGGGAGATATCGGAGCGGACCACGCATCTGGCCCGCGAGGCCGGTGTGCTGTATGCCGCTGCCGGCCACCATGCGACCGAACGCTACGGCGTGCAGGCGCTGGGCGCCCATCTGGCCGAGGTGTTCGGCCTGGCGCATCGGTTCATCGACGACCCCAATCCGGTGTGACCCGGGGGGAGATGCCGGTCGATTGAGGAGACGCCGGTCGGTTCCTGTCGATTCGATGCGCCGCCAGGAGGGGACGCGAGACGGCTCCCGCTGCCAATCCTGGCGTCCCCGCGACAGGAGCCGCCGAGGCGAAACGCGCGAAAAAGAGGTAGGTGCGGCGGTTCCGGCTCACCCGGGGGCATGACGCCCCGGGGCGCGGCGAGACTGCCGCGATGACAGGCGTCAGGCCTTCCTGCTGACCAGCGCGTCGCGGATTTCCTTCAGGTAGACCTCTGAAGCGGCCGGTGCGGCGGGCGCCTCGGGCGGCTGCTCGGCGGCGAAGCGGTTTCGGGCTTTGTTGAACAGCCGCACGAACTGGAAAATGATGAACGCGAGGATGATGAAGTTCAGCGCGATGGTGATGAAGCTGCCGTACGCGAACAGCGGCACGCCGGCCTTGGTCAGCCCTTCGTACGTGTGCGGGCCGGTGTAGTTCTCGGGGATCTTGGCCAGCGCGATGAAGTAGTTGCTGAAGTCCAGGCCGCCGAACAGCGCGCCGACGATCGGCATGATGATGTCCTTGACCAGGCTATCGACGATCTTGCCGAACGCGGCGCCGATGATGACGCCGACGGCCAGATCGACGACGTTGCCCTTGACCGCGAAATCGCGGAATTCTTTCAACATGCTCATGAATCGTTCTTCCTATAGGTTGGCAGAGGGTAGGCAGAGAGCCCGTATCGTTGTTATGGGTCGCCGGGTGCTTGGCGGACGCTGCAGATGTTATCGCACCGACGGGCGGATGCGTCGGGCCGACCGGCGGCGGAGGGCGCGGATGTTGCCTGTTCGCAACCCGGCGCAACCCTAGTTCGCAATGCTGGAACAGCCCGAATTAGACCCTTCTTGCGAATGGGCTAAAATGCGAGGCTGCCCGAAAAAACTTGATCTCGAAGTGGTCTGCTCGTGACTAACCTGTCGAATTCGATTGGCCTACCCCATATGAGTAACGAACCCGGCAAATCCGCCGAAGCGGCTGACAAGAGCCGTCGTACCTGGATCGGTATCACTTGCGCGGCTGGCGCCGTCGGCGGCATCGGTGTCGCCACTCCCTTCGTCGCCAGCTTCACGCCGTCCGAGCGTGCCAAGGCCGCCGGCGCCCCCGTCGAGGTCGACATCTCCGGCTTGGCTCCGGGAACGATGATGTCGGTCGAATGGCGCGGCAAGCCGGTGTGGATCCTGCGCCGCACGCAGGCGATGCTCGAGACGCTGAAGAAAACGGACGGCGAGGTCGCCGACCCCAATTCCGAGCGCACGGCGTTTCCGACGCCCAAGTACGCGCAGAACGAGTGGCGCTCGATCAAGCCCGAATACCTGATCGTCGTCGGCATCTGCACGCACCTGGGCTGCTCGCCGATCGAGAAACTGCAAGCCGGCCCGCAGCCGTCGCTGCCCGACAACTGGGAGGGCGGCTTCCTGTGCCCGTGCCACGGCTCGACGTTCGATCTGGCCGCGCGCGTGTTCAAGAACAAGCCGGCACCGGACAACCTGGAAGTCCCTCCGCACATGTATCTGTCCGACAGCCGACTCCTGATCGGCGAAGAACAAAAAGCCTGACCGGGCGCGCTGGAGAGAGTTGACAAATGGCTTCCGAAAAAACGGTAGAGACGACCGGCCTGATGGGCTGGATCGATACGCGCTTCCCGGCGACCAAGCTGTGGAAGGAACACCTGTCCGAGTACTACGCGCCGAAGAACTTCAACTTCTGGTACTTCTTCGGCTCGCTGGCGCTGCTGGTGCTGGTGCTGCAGATCGTCACGGGCATCTTCCTCGTCATGCACTACAAGCCCGACGCGGCCAAGGCCTTCGAGTCGGTCGAGTACATCATGCGCGAGGTGCCGGGCGGGTGGATCATCCGCTACATGCACTCGACGGGCGCCTCGGCGTTCTTCATCGTCGTGTACCTGCACATGTTCCGCGGCCTGCTGTACGGGTCGTACCGCAAGCCGCGCGAGCTGGTCTGGGTGTTCGGCTGCATGATCTTCCTGTGCCTGATGGCCGAGGCGTTCTTCGGCTACCTGCTTCCGTGGGGCCAGATGTCCTACTGGGGCGCGCAGGTCATCGTCAACCTGTTCTCGGCGATTCCGTTCATCGGCCCCGACTTGTCGCTGATGATCCGCGGCGACTACGTGGTGGGTGACGCGACGCTGAACCGCTTCTTCTCGTTCCACGTCATCGCGATCCCGCTGGTGCTGCTCGGCCTGGTCGCGGCGCACGTGATCGCGCTGCACGAGGTCGGTTCGAACAACCCCGACGGCATCGAGATCAAGAAGCTCAAGGACGACAAGGGCCATCCGCTCGACGGGATTCCTTTCCATCCGTACTACTCGGTGCACGACCTGCTGGGCGTGGCGGTGTTCCTGATCATCTTCTCGGCGGTGCTGTTCTTCGCGCCGGAGATGGGCGGGTACTTCCTCGAGTACAACAACTTCATCCCGGCCGATCCGCTGAAGACCCCGCCGCACATCGCGCCGGTCTGGTACTTCACGCCGTTCTACTCGATCCTGCGCGCCACCACGGCCGAATTCCTGTGGGTGCTGGGCATCGCGGCCGTGCTGTTCCTGCTGCTGGTGCTGCTGACGGTCCGCAGCAAGCTGTCCAAGCTGATCGCCACCGTCGCCGTCGCGGCGATGTGCCTCGGCATGGCCATCTTCGACGCCAAGTTCTGGGGCGTCGTGGCGATGGGCGCGTCGACACTGATCTTCTTCGCGCTGCCGTGGATCGACAACAGCCCGGTCAAGTCGATCCGTTATCGGCCGGGGTGGCACAAGTGGTTGCTCGGCCTGTTCGTCATCGCGTTCGTCGTGCTCGGCTATTTCGGCGTGCAGCCGCCGTCGCCGGTCGGCGAGCGGATTTCGCAGACGCTGACGATCATCTACTTCGGTTTCTTCGCGCTGATGCCCTGGTGGAGCAAGATGGGGACGTTCAAACCGGTGCCCGATCGTGTCACCTTCGAAGCCCATTGAGCCGAGAGCCACCCGAATAACAGAGATGAAGATGCTCTCCACGCTGAAACTGACCAAATGGTTCGCCGCGGGCCTGACGGCCGCCGCCGCGTTGTTCTCGTCGATTCCTGCCGCCCAAGCGTCCGAAGGGGGGTATGCGCTCGATCTGTTCCCGACCAAGAAGCTGACCGAGCAGCCGGCGCTGCAGCATGGCGCCCAACTGTTCGTCAACTACTGCCTGAGCTGTCATGCCGCGCAATCGATGCGCTACAACCGGCTGATGGATCTGGGCCTGACCGAAGAACAGATCAAGGAGAACCTGCTGTTCACCGGTACCAAGGTCGGCGACCTGATGAAGGTCGCGATCACGCCGGCCGATGCCAAGGCCTGGTTCGGCGCGAATCCGCCCGACCTGTCGGTCGTCGCGCGCGCGCGGGCGTCGCACGACGGTTCGGGCGCCGATTGGCTCTACACGTACCTGCGCTCGTACTACCGTGACGCGACCCGCCCCACAGGCTGGAACAACGCGCTGTACGAGAACGTCGGCATGCCGCACGTGCTGTGGCAACTGCAGGGCGCCCGGGGGGCGACGATCACCGACGTCAAGGCCGGTGAAGGCGGGCATGGCCTGACCAAGACCGTCATCAGCTTCGATCAAGCGGGGCTGCGGACCGAGAAGACCGAGAAGCTCGAAGGGCATTCCGAGCACGAAGGGCGTACGATCGAACTCGGCAAGCCATCCGGCGGTCATCTGTCGCAGGCCGATTTCGACAACGCCGTCGGTGATCTCGTCGCCTTCCTGACCTATATGGCGGACCCCTCGGCCCAGACCCGGCATCGCATCGGCGTGTGGGTATTGCTGTTCCTGGGCGTGTTCACCATCATCGCCTGGAACCTGAATCGCGTGTACTGGAAAGACGTCAAGTAGCGGCGTCGACCGGGCGCTCGGCGCCGGCACGGCGGCGGCATCGATCGATGCGCCGCACGGGCCTGTCATTTGCGGGGTGAGCCTTGGCTCACCCTTGGTCGTTTTTATTGCATCGTTACCGGGGAGAGCTCAGCCATGATGGTGTTGTATTCGGGCACCACTTGTCCGTTCAGCCAGCGCTGCCGCTTCGTGCTGTTCGAAAAGGGCATGGATTTCGAGATTCGCGACGTCGATCTCTACAACAAGCCCGAGGATATCTCGATCATGAACCCGTACGGCCAGGTCCCGATCCTGGTCGAGCGCGACCTGATCCTGTACGAGTCGAACATCATCAACGAGTACATCGACGAACGTTTCCCGCATCCGCAGTTGATGCCGGCCGATCCGGTGATGCGTGCGCGTGCGCGGCTGTTCCTGTTCAACTTCGAGCGTGAACTGTTCATCCACGTGCAGATGCTCGAGCGGCGGGATCACCAGAAGGACAGCGCCAAGCTGATGGACAAGGCCCGCCTGCAGATCCGTGATCGCCTGACGCAGCTGACGCCGATCTTCATGAAGAACAAGTACATGCTCGGGGACGAGTTCTCGATGCTCGACGTCGCGATCGCACCGCTGTTGTGGCGCCTCGATCATTACGGTATCGAAATGCCGAAGACCGCGGCACCGCTTTTGCGGTACGCTGAAAGGATCTTCTCGCGTCCGGCCTATATCGAGGCCCTGACGCCGTCCGAAAAAGTAATGCGCCGCTGATCACGGTGATGATGCGCGCCGCGCCGGCGGCGACGCTTTCTGCAGGGATGCGACAACAAGCATGGCAGAGTCCTCGACCAAGCCTTATCTGATTCGCGCCATCCATCAATGGTGCACGGACAACGGTTTCACACCCTACGTGACCGTGGCGGTCGACGCACGCACGCGTGTTCCGATGGAGCACGTCCACGACAACGAGATCGTCCTGAACGTCTCGCCGCTGGCAACGCATCGACTGCATCTCGGCAACGACCTGATCGAGTTCCAGGCGCGATTCGGCGGGGTGCCGCGCGAGCTGTCGATCCCGGTCGAAAACATCACCGCGATCTATGCGCGTGAGAACGGGCATGGCATGGCGTTCGAGGTCGTGCGCGCACCCGAGGATGCCGCGGCTGATGCGCAGGCGCTCGCGGCGGAGGTCGATCTGCCCGGCGTCGACGCGACGGGGGCCGGTGGAGCGGATGCGGGTGCCTCGAATGCCGCGCAAGCCGATTCCCCGTCCGCCGATGCTGCTGGCGGCGCGTCCACTGCACCGGGCAGGCGGCGCGACGCCGGCAAATGGGCGAAAGCGCCGCAACTGGTAGCGGTCAGCACGGCCAGCGACGAGGGGGCCGAGCGACAGTCCAGAAAGCCGCGCGTCGCTTCCCCCCCGGAGGTCAAACCCGAGGCGGGATCGAACCCCGACGTCGACGCGTCCGCGCCGGAAGACCCCGATCATCCCGATCCCGCTCCGACCAAGCCGCGCCAATCGCGACCCAAGCTGACGCGGATCAAGTAAAGTCACTCAATCGGTGTGCAACCCGCACCGATCGCCGGCTTAGCTCAGTTGGTAGAGCAGCGGTTTTGTAAACCGAAGGTCACGAGTTCGAATCTTGTAGCCGGCACCAAGAAATGTCTCCGCAAGAGACCGCATAAAGACAGAAGCCCCAGGTTCCCAGCGACTTGGGGCTTTTTCTTTGTCCGGATGGCGGCTCAGGACATGCTCGACGACAAGGCGATCGAGGCTGCGATCGGCTTACGGTAACGCTGCGATGATCAGGTTAGCGTCGCCAGTAATAGCCGCCGCTCCCACGCAAAGGCTCCGGCGCGGGCTGCGGCGGCCTGGGTGGGGGAACCCTGCCCAGCGGTGGCCGATGGAAATGGGGGGTAGGGTGGTGGTACCCCAATCCATACCCATAACCGCGCAGCACAGGCGGCGGTGCCGGGCCGGTGAGGCTTCTGTCCTGCTCGGTCGAGATGCCGCCGATGTAGGGGCCACGAGCGTCGCGCATGATCGTACTGGTGCCGGGCGTCCACACCCGATCATCGGCTTGCATCGCATTGTCCTCGGGGCGGATGTCCAGCTCGGCACCCCCACGGCATGGCTCGTCCTGATAGACGCCACCCGGACAGCGCCATACCTGCGCGTGCGCAGCGCCGGCCACCGCCATCAACACCGATACCAGGAGGACGGATCGTCGTCTCATGGTTGCAGCGTACAGGCCGGCGGCACGAGGCTCTCCACCACGGCCTGGCCGGGACCGATGAGTGGTCGATCCGACTGATGATCAACATCCGCTCGATTGACTGGCTCGTGAACGTGGGCGCCGCCGGGTTGTCGGTTGGCTGGTGCCTTGGCACCCCTCGTAGTTCTTCCGCCCGCTTGCGGTGATGGTATGGGTCCCTTCGCGCATTAGTCCTGATCGCAGCGGGGTCGTCGTCCGCGTAGCCGTGTATATAGGGTACATAGGTATCCTATGGCACATCTGAACACTCCCGACGACGCGTTGATCAAGCGTGTCCATCGCATCCTCGGCCAGGTGCAGGCTGTCGAACGCGCTCTGGCATCCGGCGCCGATTGCGCGACGACGCTGCATCTGGTGGCCGCGGCCCGCGGGGCGATGAGCGGCTTGATGGACCAGATCCTCGCCGCGCATCTGCACGAGCACGTGGCGCAGCCGGGCTTGTCCGATGCCGAGCGCGCGCAGGGGGCGGTGGAATTGCTGGCCGCGCTGCGGCGACATGCGAGGTAGGCCGATGCCGATGAGGGGTGAGGACGTCGAGCGCTGGAAGCACGAGCACGTCTATCTGGGCGCGGCACATGACGAGAACGCGCGGCGCACACTGTGGGTCGTGGCCCTGACCGTCGTGATGATGGTGGCCGAGATCGCGGCCGGGGTGGTGACCGGCTCGATGGCTCTGCTGGCCGATGGCGTGCACATGGCGACGCACGCCGGGGCGTTGGGCGTGGCCGCGGCGGCCTATGCGTTCGCGAAGCGGCATGCCAGGGATCCGGCGTTCAGCTTCGGGACGGGGAAGGTCGGTGATCTGGCGGGGTTCGCGTCGGCGCTGCTGCTGGGCCTGTTCTCGATCGGCATCGCGATCGAGTCGGGAAGCCGACTGTTCTCGCCGGTCGACGTCGCCTTCACCGAGGCGGCGATGGTCGCGACGCTCGGTCTCATCGTCAACCTGGTCAGCGCATGGCTGCTGGCAGGCCATCATGATCATGGCCATTCTCACGCGGCTAAGGATGTGCACCGACACATGCATAGACCAGCGCATGATGAGCACGAGCACGAGCACGAGCATGGGCATGGGCACGAGCACGAGCACGAGCATGGGCATGGGCATGGGCATGGGCATGGGCATGGGCATGGGCATGGGCATGGGCATGAGCATGAGCATGAGCATGAGCATGAGCATGAGGACGGGGACGGGGACGGGGACGGACATGGGAACGAACACGCGTGTGAACCCAGGCACGAACACACTCACCTTGGCGTGGACGACCCGCCACAGGACCGACACACGAGCCACGACCACAATCTGCACGCGGCCTATCTCCATGTGCTGGCCGATGCGTTGACGTCGGTTCTGGCGATCGTCGCCCTGCTGGGCGGGCGCTATCTCGGCTGGCGCTGGCTGGATCCGATGATCGGGATCGTCGGTGGGATCGTCATCGGCCGCTGGAGCTGGTCATTGATGCGCAGCACGGCCGCGGTGCTGCTCGATGCAACCGATGCACGGCTGGCCGCCCGGGTGCGCTCGCTCGTCGAGGCGCCGGGTGACGCCCGGATCGTCGATCTGCACGTCTGGCGCGTCGGCCCCGAGGCTCATGCGGCTATCGTCGGCGTCGTGGCCACGGTCGGATTGGACGCGGATGCGGTTCGCCGGCGTCTCGCTGCCGTGCACCCTCTCGCGCACGTGTCGATCGACGTGCGCGTCGTCGCGGGGAATACCGATACGGGGAATGCCGGCGCGTCGTAGGTGCGCGCGGCCGGCGGTCTAATGGTGGCGGCTCGCGTCCGCCGCTTCGCTGCCTACCGTTTCGAGCTCCGCGATCTGCTGCTGGGTCAGCGTCCGCGCTTCGATCCATCCCCCGGTGCGCGACGCGAGGTGCGCGACCAGGCGTCGATTCGCATCGTCGTCGGGCATCCAGGCGTGAACGCCCTCCGGAGTGTGAAGTCTCAGGTATCGCATGTCAGGAAATAGCCGGTGGCGTCAAGCCGTCACGTCCGTGGCCGTCGCTGCGTCGCCGAATCGCTCGACGCGATTCTTGCCCAATCGCCGGCCACGGTACAGCAGTTCGTCGGCTCAGGCCAACAGCCTTGCGGCCTTTCGTCGAAATGCCCGCGGAACGGTGAGGGCTGGCGCTCAGGTCGTTCCGCCATCCACCCGCAGGACGGCGCCGGTCGTGAACGACGACGCGGCGCTGGCGAAGTACAGCGCGGCGCCGACGATCTCCTCGGCTTCGCCGCCGCGGCGCAGCGCGATCGTCGTCGCGGCCCGCTGCTTGAACTTTTCCATGTCCCAGGCCTTGGAGATGTCCGTCAGGAACGGGCCGGCCATGATGCTGTTGACCCGTACCTTGGGGCCGAACGCGAACGCGAACGAGCGGCTCAGGTTGTTCAGGCCTGCCTTGGCAGCGCCATAGGGTTCGGCGTGCGGCGCCGGATTGGCCGCAGCCACCGACGAGATGTTGATGATGCTGCCGCCATCGCCTTCGGCCATCCGTTCGCCGATGACGGCGGACAAGCGGTATGGCCCCTTCAGGTTGACGCCGACGACCTTGTCGAACATCTCTTCGGTGACGTCGGACAGTTTCTTGTACAGCGGCGACATGCCGGCATTGTTCACCAGGACGTCGACCTTGCCGAATTGCGAGTAGGCCTGGTGGATCAGCGCGTCGCAGTCGTCCCAGCGGCCGACGTGCGCGGCGACGGCCAGGGCCCGCCGCCCCATCGCTCGGATCTCGGCGGCCACTTCTTCACAGGCGTCCAGCTTGCGCGACGCGACGATCACGTCGGCGCCGTGCGCGGCGAAGGCGAGCGACATCGCGCGGCCCATGCCGCGGCTGCCGCCGGTGACCAGCGCCACCTTGCCGGTCAGATCGAACAGTTTGTCAGTCATCGATAGTCTCCTCGAGGGGCGCGGCGCCGCGGGCCCGGGGCGGGCCGCGTGCACGCGCGAAGCGCGGCCGCGGGGCCCACGTCGGCGCACCGCGTCAACGCGACAGTATCGGTCCATCGCGATCGGCGGCGCGTGGTTTCGCCCGGCGAACTCGACGCCCGGGCGGTGCGCGGGTGAAAGCCCCCTGGGTGGGGACGCGCGATCGAGGAGGAGAGAGCCGAGGGGAAGGGACGCCCGGTCAGTCCTTCTTGGCGCGGTCGGCGGCGTCCTTGACGGCTTCCTTCACGTCGCCGACGCCCTTCTGGATCTTGCCTTCGGTTTCGCGTACCGCACCCTTGGCCTGCTGCGACGTGCTGCCGGTCATTTCGCCGGCCGCTTTCTGCACTTTGCCGGCGGCTTCCTTGATGCTGCCCTTGACCTGGTCTTTGTTCATCGTCGTTCCTTTGTTGAGAACGCAGCCACCAATGCGGCCGCTGAAGACGTATTTGACGCGGTGGGGCGCTGCGCGAGGATCGGCGGAGGCTGCGATGCGTCGTCGGTGCGCGCCGACAGCGTGTACGCCGCCGCCACGGGACCGCTGGCATGCCGGCCGACGCTCTTGCTCCCGCGTCGACCGCGCTAAGGGCTGCGCTACACTCCGTGAAATAGCGTTTCCCTCTATTTCAAGTGCGCGGCGCGGGGTTGGCCGGCGGGATGGCGGACCCGATGACGGGTGGTGACGATTTCGAGGCGGACGTCGCGGCGGTCGCGGGCATCGATTTGGTGCCGGACCTGCTGGAGATCGTGTGCTCGACGACGGGCATGGGATTCGCGCTCGTCGCTCGTGTCAGCCCGGATCGATGGATGGCCTGCCATGTGCTCGACCATGTCGCGATCGGTTTGCGGGTCGGTGACGAGTTGCCGGTCGCGGCGACGTTCTGCGACCAGATCCGGCGGCAAGGGATGCCGATCGTGTTCGAGCGGGCGTCGACCGATCCGATGTTCGCCGCGCATCCGGCCGTGCAGCGCTTCGGGATCGAGAGCTACGTCTCGTATCCGATCCATCTGCGCGACGGCCGCTTCTTCGGCACGCTGTGCGCGTTCGATCCGGCGCCCCGCCGCGTCGACACACCGCAGGTACGGCGACTGTTCCGCACCTTCGCGCGGATCATCGGCCACCATCTGAGCAGCGTCGACCGCCTGCACGCCGTCACGACCTCGCTGGCCGAGGAGCGTCGCGTCGGGCAGATGCGCGACCGCTTCATCGCCGTGCTCGGCCATGACCTGCGTACGCCGATGGCCGCGATCAGTGCCTGCGCGTCGATCCTGAAGAAGCGCAGCGCCGACGATCTGGTGCTGTCGATGGCGGCCAAGATCCGGGACAGCACCGGCCGCATGGCCGTGCTGATCGACGACATCCTCGATTTCGCGCGCAACCATCTCGGCGACGGCATCGAACTGCGCTGGGAACGGGTGGCCGACCTGTCCGAGTCCGTGCGCCGCGTCGTGCAGGAATTGCAGGCGCAATTGCCCGACCAATGGATCGACAGCCGCGTGGACATCCGCTCGCCGATCGATTGCGACCCGGCGCGGATCGAGCAGTTGATCGGCAATCTGCTGGGCAACGCCGTGTCGTACGGCCGTGCGGACACGCCGGTACGGCTGACGGTGACGGTCTGCGACGAAAGGCTGACGATCGAGGTGTGGAACGACGGAGAGCCGATCCCGCCCGATCGGCTGCCCAGGCTGTTCGATGCGTTCAATCGTGCGTCGGGTGCCGACCGGCATGATGGCCTGGGGCTGGGTTTGTTCATCTGCGACGCGATCGTCAACGCCCATGGCGGCAAGATCAATGTCACGTCGACGCTGGAGGCGGGCACGACGTTCACCGTGACCATTCCGGGCAGCGGGCCGTGCGCCACCGAGGCGGGTGGCGCGTAGCGCTGGCGCTGATGATGGTGGTGGTGTGGCGTAGTGCGGGGCGGGGCGATGCGGGGCGATGCGGCGGGCGCCTCGTCCGATACGCCGCAAATGCGACACCCGGATGCCGATCATCGGGCCGCCGGGCCGCGAATCGGCGGCATGGGCCGGGTTCGTGGGCGGCCGCCGGGCCGGTGTTAGCGTGGCGGCATGAAAGCCGATCGTTCGTCCGTTCCGGCCTCGGTGCCGGTTGGCCTGCCGCGCGCGCCGGCATCGTACCGTGTGCAGTCGTCATCAAGGCCTGCGACATCGCTGCCAGCCCTGCCGCGGCCGCATGTCCGGTCGGCGCGGCCCGACGGGCCGCATCGGCGCCGCTTGGCCGCGGCCGCGCGCACGGTCGCGGTACTGGGCCTGTCTTGGACGTTGGGCGGCTGCGCGCTCAACCCGGCGGTATTGACCGTGGGGGCGGGTACCTACCAGGCGTCGCGCCAGGCGTTCTTTCCGTTCGGCGATACGGCTTCGTTGCGCGATGCCGTGCTGGCGCAGGCCGACAAGCATTGCGAAGGGATGCAGGGCAAGCCGGTGGTCGTGCGGATCGAGGAATCGAAGCCGCCATGGCTGCCCGACAACTTTCCTCGCGCCGCCGTGCAGTTCCGCTGCGAGCGGGGCTGATACCGGAGCCCGACGGCCGTTGCGGACGGCTGGGGGAATCTCGACGAGCCCCCGGACCTGTTCACGCGGGCTCGATCCTGGCGTGAACGGGCCTTAGTGCCGCGGCGCTTCCATCGGCAGGTTCGCGGTGCGCTCGTCGCGCACCTGCTGGCGCCGCTCCATGATGCGCTTGGCGACCAACGTCACCAGGGCCATGCAGGCCAGCAGCGCCGCGGCCGTGAAGGCCGCGGCTGTCTTGTAGTCGTTGTTCAACTGCTCGACCAATAGCGGCAGCGTCAGCGTCTGGTTCATGATCGTGCCCGAGACGACCGACACCGCGCCGAACTCGCCGACGGCGCGCGCGTTGGTCACGACCACGCCGTACAGCAGCGCCCACTTGATGTTGGGCAGCGTCACGCGCCGGAACACCTGCCAGCCGGTGGCGCCCAGCGTCATCGCTGCGTACTCCTCGTCCGCGCCCTGCGCCTGCATCAGCGGGATAAGGATCCGCGCGACATAAGGGGACGTGATGAACACCGTCACCATCAGGATGCCGGGCCACGCGAACATCAACTGCACGTCGTGCGAGCCCAGCCATGCGCCGACGCGGCTCTCGGCGCCGTAGACGACCAGGTAGCACAGGCCCGCGACGACCGGCGACGTCGCGTACGGGATGTCGATCAGCGTCATCAGCAGCTTGCGGCCCCGGAAATCGTAGCGGCTGACGCACCAGGCCAGCAGGATGCCGAACACGAGGTTGATCGGCACCGTGGCCAGCGTCGTGATGACGGTCAGCCATATCGCATGCCGCATGAAATCTTCGCTCAGGTTCTGCGCGAGCAGTTGCCAGCCGCCCTGCAGCGCCTGCGTGAAGATCAGCACCAGCGGCACGATCAGCAGCAGCACGGCGAGCAGGCCGCCGAGCGCGACCAGCGCCCACTGGTGTGCGTGGCGAGGCGTCTTCATCAGGCCATCCGCCTTTGCCAGCCGAGCAGCCGGCCCTGTGCGACCTGCAACAGGAACAGCAGCGCCAGCGAGGTCAGCAGCACGACCGATGCGATGGCCGCCGCCGCCGGGTAATTGAACTCCTGCAACCGCACGAAGATCATCAGCGACGTCACTTCGGTCTTGAACGGGATGTTGCCGGCGATCATGATCACCGCGCCGAACTCGCCCAGGCTGCGGATGAACGCCTGCGACGAGCCGGCGACGATCGCCGGCACCATCGCCGGCACGATCACGCGCCAGAAGATCTGCCACCTGGTGGCGCCCAAGGTGCGGGCCGCCTCCTCGTATTCAGGGCTCATGTCCTGCAGCACCGGCTGCACCGAGCGCACGACGAACGGCAGGCTCGTGAAGATCATCGCGGCGACGATGCCCGGGTACGCATAAGCGATCTTCCAGCCCAGCTTGGCGAACCACTGGCCATACCAGCCGCCGGGCACCAGCAGCGTCGACAGCGTGATGCCGGCGACCGCGGTCGGCAGCGCGAACGGCAGATCGACCAGCGAATCGATGAGCCGTCGGCCCGGAAAGTCGTAGCGGGACACGATCCACGCGAGCAACAGGCCGATCGCGGTGGCCGCCAGCGTCGACAGCGCGGCGGCGCCCAGCGTGACGCGGTAGCTGGCGGTGACGCGCGGATCGGTGATCGCCTGCCAGTACTGCGCCCACGTCATGTCGGCGACATACAGCAGCAGCGCCGACAACGGGAACAGGATGACCAGCGCGATGAACAGCGAGCTGATGCCGAAGCTCAGCCCGAAGCCCGGCAGGACCGGTGGACGCGCGAAGAACCACGAGATCGGAGCCGGCCGGGCGGTCGTGCCGCCCGGGCTCACGGCTTGCTGGCCAGAAGCTGGTCGAGCACGCCGTTGGCGACGAAGTGCGTGGTCTGGATCTTGGCCCAGTCGCCGAGGACGCTGGTCGGATCGATCAGGCGGATCGCCGGAAACTTCGACGCGGTGGCCTTGACGACGTCCGGGTGATGGACGCGATAGTTGAAGGCCGTCAGCAGCAACTGGATCTCGCGCGTGTACTGGAACTCCAGATACGCGGTGGCCAGCTTGCGCGTGCCCTTGTCGTCGACGACCTTGTCGACGACGGCGACCGGGAACTCGGCCAGCACGCTGACCGGCGGGCGCACGACCTCGTAGCCACCGGCCTTGAACTCGTCGCTGGCCGCGATGTTGACGACTTCGGATTCGAACGTCAGCAGCACGTCGCCCTGATTGTTGTTGGCGAAGGCGACGGTCGCGCCGCGCCCGCCGGTCGGGAAGTTCTCGACGTTGCGCAGCAGCCTGGCCACGAACGCGCGAACCTTGGCCTCGTCGCCGCCGAACTGCTCGTGGGCGAACAGCCACGCACCCAGGTACGTGTAGCGGGCGTTGCCCGAGGTCTTCGGGTTGGGGAACACGAGCTTGACGTCGTCGCGGACCAGGTCGTCCCAGTTACGGATCTTCTTCGGATTGCCCTTGCGGACCAGGAACGCGATCGTGCTGTAGTACGGCGAGCTGTTGTTCGGGAACTGCTTGGCCCAGTCCTTGCGCAGCACGCCCCGCTGCGCGAGGAAGTCGATGTCGGTGACCTGGTTGAACGTCACGACGTCGACCTTCTTGCCCTGGACGATGTCCTGCGCCTGGCGCGACGTGCCGGCGAACGACTGGTCGATCTTCGGTGTCTGGCCGGTCTGCTTCTGCCAGGATTCGACGAACTTCGGATTGATCGCCGCGAACAGCTCGCGCGCGACGTCATAGGAAGCGTTCAGCAGAGGTTTGTCCTGCGCATGAGCCGGTGAGGCGAGCAGGGTGGCGGCGGCCAGGGCGCCGGCGGCGAGCAGCTTGGAGATCATCGGGAGGCCATCGACAGCGACGAAGAGCCCGCCATCATGCCCGCCGCCCTGTCGCCGCCCAACGAAGAAGTTCGTCGAACCAAATGCGCGATTGCTATTTGGAGGGAGGGTCGCCGTTCGTCGAGGCGGTATCCCGGCTTTGAGGGGGCCGCCGTCGTTTGGCGCGAGGCGAAGGTCCTGTGTAAGGTGTCGGGCGTCGTCGAAGAAACATCGTGAATCGATCGTGAAGCCCGCCGCCCATCCCTGTCCTGTCATCCATCCCCTCCTGCGGAGATCACTGCTTGTCGCCTGATGCCGCGCCCGACTCTCCGCCGCTGCCTGCCGATGGCCGAGCCGATCGCCAGGCCCATCGGCAGGTCAATGGGCAGGTCAATGGGCAGGTCAATGGGCAAGCCGACTCCCTGGCGGGCGCGTCGCGGGTGCTGACGGTCCGCGGGCTGGCGGTCAGCTTCGTCGGCCGCGAGCGTACGGTCCGCGCGGTCAAGGGCATCGACCTGGACGTCGACGCGGGGCGTACGCTGGCGATCGTCGGCGAATCCGGTTCGGGCAAGTCGGTGTCGTCGCTGGCGTTGATGCGCCTGGTCGAGGACGGCGGCGGCCGGATCGATGCCGGCTCGGCACGATTCAAGGCGCGTGACGGCCGCGAACACGACCTGCTGCGGGCCGATCGTGCGACGATGCGCCGGCTGCGCGGCGCCGACGTCGCGATGATCTTCCAGGAGCCGATGACCTCGCTCAATCCGGTGTTTCCGGTCGGCGAGCAGATCGCCGAGGCGATCCGGCTGCACCAGCGCACCGGGCGCGCGGCCGCCCGCGCCGAGGCGCTGCGCATGCTCGATCTGGTGCGCATCCCCGAGGCGCGCGACGTGCTGGATCGCTATCCGCACCAGTTGTCGGGCGGCATGCGCCAGCGCGTGATGATCGCGATGGCCTTGTCGTGCCGGCCGTCGCTGTTGATCGCCGACGAGCCGACGACGGCGCTGGACGTGACGATCCAGGCCCAGATCCTCGCGCTGATCCGCGACCTGCAGGCGCAGATGCGGATGGGCGTGATGTTCATCACGCACGACATGGCCGTGGTCGCCGAGATGGCCGACGACGTGGTCGTGATGCGCCGGGGCGAGGTCGTCGAGCGCGGGCCGTGCGCGCGTCTGTTCGCGGCGCCTCGACACCCGTACACGCGTGCGCTGCTCGCGGCGGTGCCGACGTTCGGCGAGATGGCGGGCTTTGATCGGCCGGCGCGGTTCGTGCTGCCGGGCGAAGGGCAGGGAGAGGCGCGGGTAGAAGCAAGCGGGTCCGCGGCCGATAAGGCAGGCGGTATGGCAGACGCAGATGCGATCCGCCTCGTGCCGGACACCGTGCGCCGCGACCTGCCGCCGGTGCTGGTCGCGCGCGATCTCGTCGCGCGGTTTCCGCTGCGCGCCGGGATCCTGGGCCGGGTGCGGCGGCGGGTGCATGCGGTCGAGCACGTCAGCTTCGATCTGTACGCGGGCGAGACGCTGTCGCTGGTCGGCGAGTCCGGCTGCGGCAAGTCGACGACGGGTCGTTCGCTGTCGCGGCTCGTCGACGTGGACGGCGGATCGGTCCGGATCGCGGGCCGCGACATCGGCGCGCTGGCGGGCGCCGATCTGCGCGCGTTGCGACGCGACATCCAGTTCGTGTTCCAGGATCCGTTCGCGTCGCTCGATCCTCGGATGACGGTCGGTTATGCGATCCTCGAACCGATGCGGATCCACGGCACGGCGTCGGGAGCGGCCGCGCAGCGGCGCGTGGCCGAACTGCTGGAGCGGGTCGGCCTGCCGGCCAGCGCGGCCCAGCGCTATCCGCACGAGTTTTCCGGCGGGCAGCGGCAGCGGATCGCGATCGCGCGGGCGCTGGCGCTCGAGCCGAAGATCGTCGTCGCCGACGAATCGGTATCGGCGCTGGACGTGTCGATCCGCGCGCAGATCATCAACCTGCTGCTGGACCTGCAGCAGCAGTCGGGCGTCGCGTACCTGTTCATCTCGCACGACATGGCCGTCGTCGAGCGGATCAGCCATCGCGTCGCGGTGATGTACCTGGGCCAGATCGTCGAGATCGGTCCGCGCCGCGCAGTGTTCGAATCGCCGGGGCATCCTTATACGCGCCGGCTGATGGCGGCAGTGCCGGTCGCCGATCCGGCGCGGCGCGGGCATCGCGAACCGCTGGCCGGCGAGGTGCCCAGCCCGGTGCGGGCGGTCGGCGACGAGCCGGTCGTCGCGCCGCTGGTGCGGGTCGGGGATGATCACTACGTGGCGCGGCACGCCGTGGGCGGCGCTTATTGAGGAAGTTGCCGCACAGCCCACTAGGCAGCGGATGCCGTGCGCGTCGAGCAGTGGACGTCATGTCGTGGACGCCGCGCGGTCAACGGACCGCATGGCACTAAGCGGGGCCAGCCGGGTGCGGGCCGCCGTCGAGGAGGATGAAGATGAATGCGAGGCAATGGGGACGATCAGGATCAGGACGCCGGCACGCGGCGCGCCGTCTGCTGGCGGCTGCCGGCGTCGGCATGGCGCTGGCGGCGGTACCCTGGACGAACGCGGCCGGCGCCGGCAAGTCGATCACGGTGGCCGTGCAGGCCAATTTCACGTCGCTCGACCCGTTCGACGCCAACGACTCGCTGTCGCTGGGTGTGTCCAAGTCGTTCTACCAGGGCCTGTTCGGCTTCGACAAGGACATGAAGATGATTCCGGTGCTGGCCGACAGCCACACCGTGTCGTCGGACGGGCTCGTCTACACCGTCAAGCTCAAGGCCGGCATCAAGTTCCACGACGGCACCGATTTCAATGCGCAGGCGGTCAAGGTCAACTTCGATCGCGTGACGAACCCGGACAATCGCCTGAAGCGCTATGCGCTGTTCAAGAACATCGCCCGGACCGAGGCGGTGGACGCGACGACCGTGCGCTTCACGCTCAAGGAGCCGTTCTCGCCGTTCCTGAACACGCTCGCGCATCCGTCCGGCGTCATCATCTCGCCGGCCGCGCTCGCCAGGCACGGCAAGGCGATCGGCCAGAATCCCGTCGGCACCGGCCCTTATCGCTTCGTCGAGTGGAACCAGACCGACCGGTTGAAGGTCGCGCGCTTCGACGGCTACTGGAAGAAGGGTTACCCGAAGCTGGACGAGATCGCGTTCAAGCCCGTCGTCGACAACAACACGCGTAGCGCGATGCTGCAGACCGGCGAGGCGCAGTTCGCATTCCCGGTTCCTTATGAGCAGGCCGACCTGCTCAAGTCCAAGCCGAACGTCGTCGTCGAGAGCTCGCCGTCGATCGTGCATCGCTGGGTATCGCTGAACACGCGGCAAAAGCCGTTCGACAACCCGAAGGTGCGCCAGGCATTGAACTACGCGATCAACAAGGAAGCGCTGGTCAAGGTCGCGTTCGCCGGCTATGCGGTACCGGCGGCCGGCGTCGCGCCGCCGGGCGTGGAGTTCGCGCTGCGGATCGATCCGTGGCCTTATGATCCGGCCAAGGCGCGGGCGCTGCTCAAGGAGGCCGGCTACCCGAACGGCTTCGAGACCACGCTGTGGTCCGCGTACAACTACACGACCGCGCAGAAGGTCATCCAGTTCGTGCAGCAGCAGCTCGCGCAGGTCGGCGTCAAGGCCCAGCTGCTGGCGCTGGAATCCGGCCAGCGCGTCGAGCGGGTCGAGAACGCGCCCGATCCGGCGACCGCGCCGGTGCGCATGCTGTACATCGGCTGGTCGTCATCGACCGGCGAGGCCGATTGGGCGCTGCGCCCGGTGCTGGCCAGTGAATCGATGCCGCCGCGCCAGTACAACACCGCTTACTACCAGAACCCGGCCGTCGATGCGGGCCTGGCGCGCGCGTTGACGATCACCGACAAGGCCGAGAAGACGCGCCTGTACGCCGAGATCCAGCAGACGATCTGGAACGATGCGCCATGGATCTTCCTCGTCACCGAGAAGCTGGTGTCGGCGCGTGCGCGCAATCTCGCCGGCTTCCACGTGATGCCGGACGCGTTGTTCGAGTTCGAGGACGCCGACCTGCAATGAGTGGGTGTTTGCTGAATGAACCGCTGAGGTTCCGGTGATCGCCTTCATCGTCAAGCGGCTGCTGGGCCTGCTGCCGACGCTGGCGCTGGTCGCGGTGCTGGTGTTCGGCTTCGTGCACCTGCTGCCCGGTGATCCGGCGCGCCTGGCGGCGGGCACCGATGCCGACCCGCAGACCATCGAACTGGTGCGCCGCGAGCTGGGCCTGGACCGACCGCTGCCGGTGCAGTTCGCGCACTACGCGACGCGGGTCGTGCAGGGGGATCTCGGCACGTCGCTGCGCAGTCGCCGGCCGGTCGCCACCGAACTGGCCGAGCGCTTCGGGCCGACGCTGTGGCTGACGGTCGCCGCGATGGGCTGGTCGGTGCTGTTCGGGCTGCTCGTGGGCATCGTGTCGGCGGTATGGCGCAATCGCTGGCCCGACCGGCTCGGCATGACGCTGGCCGTCTCCGGCATCTCGTTCCCGGCCTTCGCGCTGGGCATGGTGCTGATGCAGGTCTTCTCGGTCCAGCTCGGCTGGCTGCCGACGGTCGGCGCCGACACCTGGCGGCACTACGTGCTGCCGTCGCTGACGCTGGGGGCGGGCGTGGCGGCCGTGATGGCGCGCTTCACGCGCTCGTCGTTCATCGACATCCTGAAAGAGGACTACGTGCGCACCGCGCGCGCCAAGGGCGTGGCCGAGCCGATGGTCATCGCCAAGCACGGCCTGCGCAACGCGCTGATCCCGATCGTGACGATGATGGGCCTGCAATTCGGCTTCCTGCTCGGCGGCTCGATCGTCGTCGAGAAGGTGTTCAACTGGCCCGGCATGGGCAGCCTGCTGGTCGACGCCGTCGAGATGCGCGACTACCCGGTGATCCAGGGCGCGGTGCTGCTGTTCTCGCTCGAGTTCATCCTGATCAACCTGGTCGTCGATGTGCTGTACGGCCTGATCAACCCGACGATCCGCATCCGATGAGCGCGAATGATCCCTCTCGGACCGCCAGTGCCGGCTCGCCGCGGGCCGATGTCACGATGAACGCCGGTGTCGCCGCCTCCGTGAACGAGGGCGCCGCCATGTCCCCCGACGTCTCTTCTACCGACGTCGCTTCCGCCGACGTCATCCGCACGCCTTGGCGCGAATTCTGGCGCAAGTTCCGCCGCCAGCGGCTGGCGTTGGCGGCCGGCGCGTTCGTGCTGCTGCTGCTGGCGGTGGCGCTGTCGTCGCCGTGGATCGTGCCGTTCGACCCCGAGAACTTCTTCGACTACGACGCGCTGAACACGCCGCCGTCGGCCACGCACTGGTTCGGCGTCGATGCGCTCGGGCGCGACATCTTCAGCCGCGTGCTGGCCGGCACGCGCCTGTCGCTGGCCGCCGGCTTTCTGTCGGTGGCGATCGGTGCCGTCATCGGCACCGCGCTAGGACTTATCGCCGGGTACTACGAGGGTTGGTGGGACCGGATCATCATGCGCGTGTGCGACGTGCTGTTCGCGTTCCCCGGCATCCTGCTGGCGATCGCGATCGTCGCGATCCTCGGCAACGGCATGGTCAACGTCGTGCTGGCGGTGGCGATCTTCAGCATCCCGGCGTTCGCCCGGCTGGTGCGCGGCAATACGCTGTCACTCAAGCACCAGACCTTCATCGAAGCGGTGCGATCGATCGGCGCATCGGACGTCACGATCGTGCTCAAGCACATCTTGCCCGGCACAGTGTCGACGATCGTCGTGTACCTGACGATGCGGATCGGCACGTCGATCATCACCGCCGCCAGCCTGTCGTTCCTGGGCATGGGCGCGCAGCCGCCGACGCCCGAGTGGGGCGCGATGCTGAACGAGGCGCGCGCCGACATGGTGACGTCGCCGCACATCGCGCTGTTTCCGAGCCTGGCGATCTTCCTGACGGTGCTGGCGTTCAACTTGCTCGGCGACGGGCTGCGCGATGCGCTGGATCCGAAGCTGGACGAGTGAGCGGGCCGACCGGGCGGCGGTTCGCGATTAGGGCCTGTTAACGCTAAGATCGATCCCGCGCCGAGGGGCGTCAAGCGCTGTGGCTAGGCGCGGGCGAAGCGGCGTACCCGAGGTACGCAATGAGCCCGCAACGACGCCACAGCGCT
>JAKPAM010000068.1 GCA_029779435.1 Pseudomonadota bacterium
CGTAGGTCCAGGTCACGCTCGCCCGGCTCTTGTCGCGCGGGATGTCGTAGCCGCTGTCATAGGCCAGCTTGTTGATCGTCGGATCGCCGGGATACTGGCGGAACTTGTGGTCGAACACATGGGTGTGTCCGGCCGACAGCGCGAATTCGCCGAACGCGGTGGGCAGGCGGCCGTGCACCGCGATGTCGATGCCGCTGGTGCGTTCGCGAGCGATGTTGATCGGGTTGATCGACACCGAATCCACCTCGCCCTCGTTGACGCCGCTGGTGAAGCGGTGAACGCGGGCGAGCGCATCCTGACAGGTCGGCGTGCTGATGTTGACCGCGCTGCCGCTGGTGGTCGATCCGATGCGGCAGTCCGCCTCGTCGCGCAGCAGCTGATCGATGCTGAGATCCTCGACCTGGTTGGACAGCGAGACGCGGAAATAGTCGACCGACACGTCGAACCGATGCGACGGCGCCCAGACGATGCCGGCGTTGAGCGAGCGGCTGGTTTCCGGCTTGAGGCTGCGATTGCCGTTGCGCTGGGCGACGATGCCGCTGTCGGCATAGCTGCAATCGCCGATATCCTCCTCCGGCTCCTCGGTGCGGCAGAGATAATAGTCGGTCGCCGCCGGGTGGGTGTTGCCCGGCCCGGTAAAGACATAGTGCAGATCGGGCGCGCGGAAGCCGGTGCCGTAGGCGGCGCGGACCAGCAGCGTCGACATCGGGCGGAATTCCAGCCCGCCATTGTAGGTCAGCCGGCCGACGCTGTTGCCGGCGAAGCGGAAGCGGTCGTAGCGCACCGCGCCCGAGACCTGAAGAATCTCGAACACCGGCACGCGCACTTCGCCGCCCAGCGCCCAGCGGGTGCGCTTGCCCTCGCCGTCGCTGTCCTTGAGCGCGTAATAATAGTCGGTCAGCGCCAGCGGGTCGGGCCGCAGGTCATAGCCCTGCCGGCCGGCTTCGGCGATCAGCGCGAGGCCGACATTGCCCGCCGGCAGCGCGATCAGATCGGTGGTCGACGCGGTGGC
>JAKPAM010000029.1 GCA_029779435.1 Pseudomonadota bacterium
GCGCCGCTGCCACGTGTCTGCCGCCTCGATCACGGCAACCCCTACGCCGACATCGAACGCCGCCGCATCTATGCGTCGGGGATCGGCAGCGCCAACGAACGCCTGACGGTCGCCCACGAATACCTGCATTTCGCCCTTGCCAACCATCCTCGCGGCCGTGACGAGGATTTCGTCGAACAGACGGCGCGTTCGCTGCTCGGCGCCCCCTGACCGCGATCCCCATGCTCACCATTCCTCGCCCTTGCGTTTCCCCGCTCTTCCTCGTCGCCGCCTTTTGCATGGCTTGCACGGCTTGCGCGGCTGCCGACAGCGGCATCGCGCTCGACGGCCCGCGCGGTGGCTGGCGCAACGGCGCGCTCGCCGAGGAGCGGGAATCGGTCATCGCCGCCGCCTACCCGAAGCCGCCGGTCGATCGCGGCGGCCAGAAGAATCGCACGCTGATCGAAGGGCAACTCCGGCAGGCCGGCAAAAATCGCCAGCCTGGCCGGCTGATCGTCAACGGCATAGACATGCCGCTGTACACCGACGAACAGGGACGCTTCGTCAAACCCTGGGCGTTCGGGCCGGGCAGCAACAGCGTTGAAATCGTCGCCCCCGGCGGCACTCGCCGCCGTCTGCAGTTCTACGAAAACCATGCCGAAAAGACGCGCAGCAGGCTGCGCATCGTTCTCGGCTGGGACGATGCGCATGCCGAAGTCGATCTGCACATCCTGACGCCCGACGGTGAGCACGCCTTCTGGGCGCAACCGCTGCTGCGGCGGGGCGGCGGTCTCGACGTCGATAGCGTCGATGGCGGTGGTCCGGAGATATTCTCCACCGCCGCGCCGGTCCCGGGGGCCTATCTCATCTACGTGAACTACTGGGGAAATTTCGACGCCGCCGGCTACAACTTCGACGCCGACGCGCACGACAAGCCGCTGATCACCACCCGCGTGACCATCGTCAGCAACGAGAATACCCCCGACGAGCGTCAGGAAACGCTGGTCGTCCCCCTGCGTCGCGTCGGCGACCTGACCTTTGTCCGCGCCCTGCGTTACGGAGAGAAAAAATGAGCCGCCTGGTCCGGTCCTTGTGCGCGCTGCTCGTTGCCGCTACGGCGCAGGCGCAGGTCACCCTCGACGCGCCACGCGGCGGCGGGAAGCACGCCGGCGGCGAGCCGGCGCAGCACCTGCAGGACGTCAATTACCCGGCCAGCCGGGTCAATGCCGGTGGCCCGCGCAGCCGCGAGGATGGTGGCGAACTCGGCGCGGCGATCCGCGGCCGGATCGCCGGCGCCACCGCGGAAAAGGCCAGGCAGCCGCACCTGCTGGTGGTCAATGGCGTTGCCATGCCGCTCAGCGTCAACGCGGACGGTTCCTTCGCGCGTCCCTACGCGTTTCCGCCCGGCGCCAACAGCGTCGAAGTACGCACCCCGGACCGCAAGCAGGGGCGGCGCGTCAACTTCTACGACGCCAACGCGGCGCGCCAGCGCGTCGGACTGCGCATTGTCCTCAGTTGGGACAGCGACATGACCGACATCGACCTGCACGTGCTCTCGCCGGACGGTCAGCACGTCTTTTTCGGGGATCGTCTCGGCCGCAACGGCGGCGCGCT
>JAKPAM010000031.1 GCA_029779435.1 Pseudomonadota bacterium
GGGCGCGCGCCGCAGCCGGGACATCACCGCATGGAAACCGTAGATCAGCATTCAGTGTTCTCTTCAACCAAGATCCCGGGCGGTTCAACGCCGCTTCGATGCGCGCCCGGACTTACCCTTCTTGCCGCTGCTCTCGCCGCGGCCGCTGCGCTGCGACGCGCGCGCCTCGCGCGCACGCTGCGCGCGTTCGTTCTTCGCGGGCGCGGCCTTGCGTCCCGCGCCCTTGCCCGCCGCCGGCACCCCGCCCCCCAGCGCCTGGATCTCGGATTTCAGGCCGAAGCGCTGCACGGGCCGGAACTCGATGCGCCGCGATTCGAGGTCGACGCGCGAGACCTGCACGAAGTATTCGTCGGTCAACCTGAAACGCCGGCCGGTCCGCTCGCCGCGCAGTTCGTGCGCCGCCTCGTTGTACTGGAAGTACTCGCTGCCGAGCTCGGACACGTGAACCAGCCCGTCGACGTACAGGTCGTTCAACGTGACGAAGATGCCGAAGCTGGCGACACCGGTGATGCGCCCGGCGAATTCCTCGCCGACGCGCTCGCGCATGTACTGGCACTTGAGCCAGGCCTCGACGTCGCGCGAGGCTTCGTCGGCCCGCCGCTCGTTGCTCGAACATAGCACGCCGTACTGCATCCAGATCGCGTGCTGCTCGTTCTGCGTCAGCTTGACGGCCACGCGCGCCGCGGCGGACTTGCCCCGGCGCCGAGCCGGCGCCTTGGCCGCCGCATCGTCCTGTCCCCCCTCGCCGTCCCCGTCGCCATCGCGATCCGGATCCGGCCGCAGCGGCACGTAGCGCTCGCCGTGCAGCATCGCCTTGATGACGCGATGGGTCAGCAGGTCGGGGTAGCGCCGGATCGGCGACGTGAAGTGCGCGTACGCCTCATAAGCGAGGCCGAAGTGCCCCGAGTTGTCCGGCGAATAGATCGCCTGCTGCATCGACCGCAGCATCATCGTCTGCAGCAGATCGGCGTCGGGACGCGCCTTGACCTTGGCCGCCAGCGCCGCATAGTCGGCCGACGTCGGCCCCTCGTCGCCGCCCAGCGTCAGGCCGACGCTGCGCAGGAACTCGCGCAGCTTGGCCAGACGATCGGCGGTCGGACCGTCATGCACGCGATACAGGCCCGGGTGCTTGCCGCGCTTCATGAAATCGGCCGCGCAGACGTTGGCGGCGAGCATGCATTCCTCGATCAGCCGGTGCGCATCGTTCCGATGGCGCGGCACGATGCGTTCGATGCGGCCGGCCATGTCGCACACGATCTGCGTCTCGACGGTGTCGAAGTCGATCGCGCCGCGCTCCTCGCGCGCCTTCAGCAGCGTCTGGAACAACTGGTACAGGTTCTGCAGGTGCGGAACGAGCGCGGCGCGCCTGCGGATCGCCTGGATGTCCCGGCCGGACAGGATGCCCCAGACCTCGTCATAAGTGAGCCGCGCCGCCGAATGCATGACGGCTTCGTAGAACTGGTAGGCCTTGATCGCCCCCTTGGCGCTGATGACGACGTCGGCGACGAGCACCAGCCGGTCGACGGCCGGATTCAGCGAGCACAGGCCGTTGGACAGCTTCTCGGGCAGCATCGGGATGACCCGGCGCGGAAAGTACACCGAGGTCGAACGCCGCACCGCCTCGCTGTCGATCGGGTCGCCGCCGCGCACATAGTGGCCGACATCGGCGATCGCGACGATCAAGCGGTAATCGGGCGCCCGCTTGGCACCGCGCGGCGACTTGCCGGCCGGCGCCATCGGTTCGCAATAGACGGCATCGTCGAAGTCGCGCGCATCCTCGCCGTCGATCGTGACCAGCGGCACGTCGCGCAGATCGATGCGGCCCTTCAGGTCGACAGGCCGCACGACGGCGGGCAGCGCGGCGGCCGCTTCGACGGTGCGCGGTGGAAACTCGTGCGGCACGTCGAACTTGCGCACCGCGATCTCGATCTCCATCCCCGGATCGTCGATCTCGCCGAGCACCTCGACGACGCGCCCGATCGGCGCCGCATGGCCCGACGGCGGCTCGGTGATCTCGACCGTCACCACCTGCCCCGGCTGCGCCTTGCCGGCATCCCCGGGCGGGATCAGGATGTCGTGCTTGATCCGCTGGTCCTCGGGCACGACGATCGTCACGCCCCGCTCGTTGAGCAGCCGCCCCACGAGGCGGCGATGCGCGCGCTCGGTGACCTCGATGATCACGCCCTCGGGACGGTTGCGCGCATCGAAGCCCGTGCGCCGGACCAGCACGCGATCGCCATGCATCGCCTTCTGCATCTCGCGCGGCGACAGGAAGAGGTCCGGGCCACCGGCATCCGGCAACAGGAAGCCGAAACCGTCGCGGTGGCCTTGTACGCGCCCGGCGATCAGGTCGAGCTTGCTGGCCAGCAGCAACACGCCCTTGCGATTGGGCATCAGCTGGCCGTCACGCTCCATCGCGTTCAGCCGCTTGTTCAGGATGTCGAATCCAGCGGCCGGCACGGCAAGCCGTTCGGACAGTTGTGCCGGAGTCA
>JAKPAM010000034.1 GCA_029779435.1 Pseudomonadota bacterium
CGTGTTCCAGAAGTTCGCTGAACAAATCCGCCGAGAATCAGCGCCATGCCGCGTTGCAAATCCTCGCGATACCTCGGTATCGCTGCGGTTTGCGCCTTGCCTGGCACTGATTTCGGCAGATTTTCTTATTCAGCGAACTTCTGGAACACGACACTAGCCGCGGCTCGCGTACTGGATGCGGTTCAGGCGAGCGTAGACGCCGTCGAGTGCCATCAGCTCGTCGTGCCGGCCCTGTTCGACGATGCGCCCGGCCTCGATGACGACGATCCGGTCGGCCCGCTCGATCGTCGACAGGCGGTGTGCGATGACCAGCGTCGTGCGGCCGGCCATCGAATGCTCGAGCGCGGTCTGCACCTCGCGCTCCGTCTCGGTGTCCAGCGCCGACGTCGCCTCGTCCAGCAGCAGCACCGGCGCGTTCTTCAGCAGCGCGCGCGCGATCGCCAGCCGCTGGCGCTGTCCGCCCGAGAAGCGGTTGCCGCGCTCGCCGACCGGTGCGTCCAGCCCTTCGGGCAGCGCCCGGACGACATCCTCGAGCGCCGCCTGGCGCAGCGCGTCCCAGATCTCGTCGTCGGCGGGCACGTGGTCGACGCCGAACGCCACGTTGGCGCGCACCGTGTCGTTGAACAGCACGATGTCCTGGCTGACCAGCGCGAGCTGGTCGCGCAGGCTGTCCAGCGTCAGTTCCTCGATCGGGATGTCGTCGAGCAGGATCCGGCCGCCGGTGGGCGCGACGAATCGCGGCAGCAGGTTGATCAGCGTGGTCTTGCCGCCGCCCGACCCGCCGACCAGCGCGACGACCTCGCCCGGCCGGACGTCCAGCGACAGGCCTTGCAACGCGTCCTGCTCGGCCCCGGGATAGCGGAACGACACATTCTCGAACCGCACGGCTCCCTGCGCCCGCGCCAGCGTGCGCGTGCCGGTATCGGGCTCCAGCGGCTTGTCGATGATTTCGAAGATGCCCTCCGCCGCGGCCAGGCCGCGCTGCAGCGGCCCGTTGATGTCGGCCAGGTGCTTGAGCGGGGCCAGCAGCATCAGCATCGCGGTGATGAACGCCGCGAAGCCGCCGACCGTCGTCTGGTTCGACTGCGATTGCAGCAGCGCGATCGATACGACGACCGACATCGCGATCGCCGCGCACATCTGCGTCATCGGCACCGTGGCGCCGCTGGCCACCGTGATGCGCATCGCCGCCGCGCGCAAACGCTCGACCGTACGCGTGAACACCGCCATCTCGCGCTCATACGCGCCGAAGATCTTGATGACCTTGTACCCGTGGACCGCCTCCTCGACGTCGTGCGTCAGCTCGCCGGTCAGGGCCAGCGTCGTGCGGTTCAGCGACATCATCCGTTTCGAGAAGCGCGACACCAGGAAGCCCATCACCGGGATCAGCACCAGCGCGACGAGCGTCAGCTTCCAGTTCAGCCAGAGCAGGTAGCCGAGCAGCCCCAGGATGACCAGCGAATCGCGCACCACCGTCGTCAGCACGCGCGTCGCCGCCGACGCGATGTTGTTGACCTCGAAGACGATCCGCGAGATCAGCACGCCCGACGCCTGGTCCTGGAACTCGTGCGAGGGCAGCCGCATCACGTGCTCGAACATCTGCTTGCGGAAATCGACGAGCACCTTGTTGGCGACCCAGTTCAGCGCATAGTTGCTGGTGAACGTGCCGATGCCGCGGCCGATGAAGATCCCGATGATCGCGACCGGCACGATCCAGATCGGAATACCGTCCTTGGCGACGAAGCCCTGGTCGAGCAGCGGCTTCATCATCGCCGGCAGCAGCGGCTCCATCGCGGCGGCCAGCACCAATCCGAGCAGCGCGAGCGCGAAGCCCTTCCAATAAGGGCGCGTGTGCCGCATCAGGCGGCGATAGGTTTGCAGGCTGCTAGTGCTGGACAAGATCGGTCGATTCCACGCGAAGAGGAGTGGCGGAAACGGGCGATGCCAGTTCCCGGTAGAGGGCCAGCAGCTCATCGCCGAGCACCGCCGCCGACAGGCCCGACACGCTGGCCCGCGCCGCCTCGCGCATCGCCTCGCGCGAAGGCGCCCGCAGGATCGCCGCCATCGCGCGGGCGATCGCCGGCACGTCGCAGGCATCCGGCGCGAAGCCGTTGACGCCCGGCGTGATCACCTCGGCGGCACCGCTCTTGCGGCTCGTGACCGTCGGCAGGCCGCAGGCCAGCGCTTCGAGCACGGCGTTCGGGAACGGGTCGTAGAGCGTCGGCAGCACGAAGCCGTCGGCCGCGTGCAGCACCGGCAGGACGTCCTTGACGCCGCCGAGGAACACGACTCGCGGCAGCACGCCGAGCTGATCGGCCCACCGCCGGTAGCGCGCCAGATGCTTGTCGGCACCGGCGACGATCAGCCGCAGATCCGACGGCAGCACGGGGTCGGCCAGCGCGCGCAGCGCGCCTGCCAGCCCCTTGCGCTCGAACCCCGAGCCGACGAACGCGAAGATCGGCTCGGTCGACGTCAGCCCCAGCTCGAGCCGGGCCGCCTGGCGCTGCGCCGGCATCGGCGGCGCGAATCGCCGCAGGTCGACGCCATTGCGGATCACCCGCAGCCGGTCCGGTGCGATGCGAAAGCGGGCCAGGATCTCGTCGCGCACCATCGTCGAATTGCAGATGACCGCGCGCAGATCCGGATGCTCGAACATCCGGCGCTCGGTCCGCAGCAGCCAGCGGTGGTAGGGATTCAGCCCAGTGCGCCAGCGCGTCCACGGGGACGACGCGCGCGCGCGTTGGGCCAGGTACTCGGCGTGCACGCCGTCACCGGCGCGATAGATCATCACGCCCGGAATCCGTTCGTGGCTCTGCACCAGCGAATAGGACGCCTGCGCCAGGTGCGCGCGCACGGCGCGGGAGAATGACGCATCGCGCCACAGGCTGCCCAGGTAGAACGGGTCGATGCGCTGCCAGCGCACGCCGGCCGGCAACGCTTCGCCGTCGCGCGCATCGCGCTGCCAGCGCCGCGCGATCACCGTCAGCGTGACCGGGCTGCTCGACAGGGCCGCCAACGCGCGCTGCACGAAACGCTCCGCGCCGCCATAAGGGTTGTAGCGGGCGCGGACGATCGCGATCGACAGGTTGGCGTCCGGCGACGACCGCGCGGCGGCGGCCGGCGCGGGGCCGGCAGCGGCATCGGTCATCGGCGACGGCGTGGAAGGGTCAGGCGCCATCGGGCGAACAGGCCGGCGCGGCCGCATCGGGCGCCGGTCGGTCGGATTCTTCGATGCCAGGAGTCTACAAGAATCGGCCGTCGGTGCCGCCCGGCTTCGCATCCCCTGGCCGGCGTCCGATAATCAAGCACGCCATTGCCGCGGAGGAATCGCATGCTCCAGCAGATCCTGTTCATCGGCGGGCCGGCCGATCCGGCATTCGACGACGTCCCCACCCCGCTGCCGGCCGTGTTGTCGATCGCGCGCGACGACGGCGTCACGGTGGACTATGCGCTGCACTATGTCGTCGAGACCCGGCGCCGGCACGGGGACCGGCGGTGGCCGGTCTACGTGCACGGCGCGCTGCCACCGGCGTCGGTCGTGCTGAACCTGTGGTACCCGCGCGCGACGATGTGGCAGATGCTGCCGACGGCGGCGGCGGGGAGCGACGCCCGGTCCTGAACGGCGGGCCGGGAGCGGCGGATCGGACGGGTCGGACCGAGGAGTGCGGGCACCGGTATCATCGATTGCCCCCGACATGATCGGCATCCAGGACAGGAGACATCGATGGCCGCCCCCACCCCTTCGTCGAGCAATGCGCTCGGCCTGCCGCACGAGCGGCGCGCCCGCTGGCATGCCACGCATCGCGAGGAAGCGATCGACCCGGAGCTGCCGATCGTCGACCCTCACCACCACCTGTGGGATCGCAATGGGCACACCTACCTGCTCCCCGAGCTGCTCGCGGAAACGGACTGCGGCCACCGGATCGAGGCGAGCGTCTATCTCGAATGCCTGTCGATGTATCGCGAGGACGGGCCGGAAGCCATGCGGCCGGTGGGTGAAGTCGAATTCGTCAACGGCGTCGCCGCGATGTCCGCCAGTGGTACTTATGGGCCGCAACGCCTGTGCGCGGGCATCATCGGGCGGGCCGACCTGTCGCTGGGCGCGGCGGTCCGTCCGGTGCTCGAAGCGCAGCTCGCGGTCTCGGGAGGCCGGCTCAAGGGCATCCGCTATGCGACCGCCTGGGATTCCGACACACGGATCCATTCCGCTTATCCCGCGCATGCCCGCATGCTGGGCGACGCGCCGGTGCGCGCCGGCCTGCGCGAGCTGGCGTCGATGGTGCTCAGCTTCGATGCGTGGCTCTATCATCCGCAGATCGGTGACGTGGCAGCGATGGCCGATGCGATTCCCGATCTGACGATCATCCTGGATCACGTCGGCGGCCCGCTGGGCATCCACAGCTACGCGGGCCGGCGCGCCGAGGTCTTCGAGACCTGGCGTCGCGCGATCCAGGACGTCGCGCTGCGCGACAACGTCGTCATCAAGCTGGGCGGCCTGGGGATGCGGATCGCCGGCTTCGACTTCCACGCGCGCGAGCGCGCGCCTTCATCGGTCGACCTGGCCGAGGCGTGGCGGCCTTATATCGAGGTCTGCATCGAGGCGTTCGGGCCGCGGCGCTGCATGTTCGAGAGCAATTTCCCGGTCGACAGCGTGTCCTGCAG
>JAKPAM010000052.1 GCA_029779435.1 Pseudomonadota bacterium
GGTGTCGACGTCATCGCCGGCCAGACGATCTCGATCGCCGACATCGATGGCGCCAAGCTGCGCTATGTGCCGGCCGCCGACGCCAATGACGACAACACTGCATTGGCCGATCGCCAGTGGCAGTTCTCGGTGCAGGACGCCACCGGCACCTACGCCGCCAGCCCGGGCACGATGACCCATTCGATCGCGCCGATCAACGACACGCCGGTCATCACCAGCAACGGCGGCGGCGCGACGGCCAGCATCAGCATTCCCGAGAACACCACCGTCGTCACCACCGTCACCGCCTCCGACGTCGACGGGCCCTCGATCACGTTCTCGATCGCCGGCGGCGCCGACGCCGCCCGCTTCGTCATCGACCCGGTCACCGGCGTGCTGTCGTTCAGCACCGCTCCCGACTTCAACGCGCCTGCGGACGACGACGGCGACAACGTCTACCACGTGATCATCCGAGCCAGCGACGGTTCGCTCGACGCCACCCAGGCGCTCGTCGTGACACTAACCCATTCGGGTAACCCGACGGATCCCACCGATCCCACCGATCCCACCGAGCCAACGGATCCGGTCGATCCCGCCGACCCGATCGAACCGGGCAGCCCCGTGACGCCGACCGACCCTGGCACGCCACACCCCTCCGATCCCGGCGCTCAGACGCCGCCCGATCCGTCCTCACCGACGCCCTCCGGCCCCCCCAACGTCGTCCCGCCCCCGGACGAGGGGCGGCGCGACACCACCACCGATGGCACCGCCTCCACCGACGACGCCGGCACTTCCACTCCGACCTCGGCCGCTCGCCCCGACACCGATCCGGTCCGCAACGGCCAGAACGCCGGCGACGAATCGCGCACCTCGACCAACGCCTCGCCCCCCGCCATCAGCAACCCGCTCGCGGCCCCCAACGACACCAATGCACGGCTGCGCGCGCAACTGGAAGCCCAGATCACCCGGTTCGGTGCCGAGGGCTGGCGCAAGGTCGATCCGTCGGCCCTGCACGCCCTCGCCAGCTCCGCGATCGAAACGATCGTCACGGACTCGCCGGCACGACGCGCGCCTCACGACCTGCACCGCCTGTTCGAGATCCTGCGCGCGCAGGCCGCGCACACCGACGCCGCATCCTCGACGCTGACGCCGGCCTATACGACGACGATGCTCGCGAGCGGTCCCGAACGCCTCGACGGACTGCTCGAAGACGACGTCTCGATCCAGCGCTACCGGTTCGCGCTCAACGGCTTCGAAGCCGGCGGCCTGATGATGTCGATCGGCATCGTGATCTGGCTGACCCGCGCCGGCACGCTGCTCGGTGCCATGTGGTCGACGCTGCCGGCATGGCGCACGTTCGATGCGCTGGCGCTGCTGGCGCGCGACGAGCAGCGCGACGACGACCAGGACCGCGCGCATCAAGACGACGAGGAAGCCGGCATCGCGGCGGTGCTGACCCGCTTCGACGATGACGCCACGATCATCGACGAGGGCAGGCCCGTCGGCGACGATGACGACTTCGCGCTGACCGCTGCCGTCGACCGCCAAGAGGACCTGCCTCGCTAGCGCGGCCCCTATCGACTCCTCACCCACCACCGGCGGCGTCCGCTTATCCGGCCAACGACGTCCGCTTATGACCGGCTCTCATCGCGATCGCCGTCGGTGGACCGCAACGCCCGAGCCTTTGATTGATACCGACAGACCGTCGATCGGGTCACGCTACTTCCGCCGCAATGGAGCCGGATCATTGATCAACGATCTAGCGCGACCTCAACCGATGTCTCAGTCGTTGCAGGCCGGCGAGCGCGCGCTCCAGCAGAGCGTCACGACAGCCGGAACCTCCCAGTCCAAGCGCAGCCAGGCCTTGTTGTCGGCGGTGGGTGCCACGCTGCACCAATCGTCGTTCCAGCCGGCGGCGGTGGCATTCTGCCTGCAATTCGTTTCCGCGCTGGGTGCGCTGCGCGCGACGCTGGCCCGGGTGGCGGGCGACGAGCTGAAGATCGTCGCGCTGTCGCACGGCAGCCCCGACGGCCTGGACCGCAAGACCACCGAACTGCTGCTCGGCGCGATGAACGAGTGCCGCGACCAGTCGATGACGATCGTCGTTCCCGATGTCGAGCGGCGCGCCCGGGCCATCGACGCCAACACCCGCCGCCTGCGGCAGTTGACGCAAGGCCGCGTGCTGTCGATTCCGATCGGGCAGGACGGCCGGGTCGCCGCGGTGGTGACGATCGAGATCGAACCGTCGCGGCTCGCCGATGCCGACGTCGCCGAAGCCGTCCGGTTGTGCGAGGACATGGTCGTGCTGACGGCCCCTTATCTGCTGGCGTTGCAGCGCGACGAACGCGGCGCCTTCGAACGGCTGCGCGACCGCGTGCGGCGTGCGGCCTCGGCCCGCGCATCGCACCGCCTGCGGCCCTGGCATGCGGCGGCCGGCGCGCTGGTGCTCGCCGTCGCCGTGCTCGCGCTGGTGCCGATGGCAGTGACCATCGGCGCGCCGGCGCGCGTCGAAGGTTCGGTGCAGCGAGTGATCGCGGCGCCGGTCGACGGCTTCATCAAGTCGGTCGCCGTGCGCCCCGGCGATGCGGTCAAGCAGGGCCAGGTCGTCGCCGAACTGATCGACCGCGACCTGCAGCTCGAGCGCAGCAAGTACCAGGGCGAGATCGCCCAGCACGAGAACGCCTACGCGGCCGCGATGGCCCGCGCCGAGCGCGCGGACATGGTGATCCACCAGGCCAGGCTGGCCGAGGCGCGCGCGCAGGCCTCGCTGATCGAGCAGCAGCTCGCGCGGATCCAGATGCGCGCACCGATCGATGGCGTGATCCTGCACGGCGACCTGTCGCAGATGATCGGCGCGCCGGTCGACAAAGGCCAGGTGCTGATGACGGCGGCGCCGACCGGCGAGCATCGGATCATCATCGAGCTGGACGAGCGCGACATCGGCCGGGTGCGGCCCGGGCAACGCGGCCGGCTGTCGGTCTCGGCCCTGCCGTGGGCATGGATGCCGCTGCAGGTGCGGCGCATCACCCCGATGGCGCAGGTGCTCGATGCACGCAACGTCTTCGAAGTCGAGGCCGTCGTCGAGGGCGGCCCCGCGGAGACGGCCGAGTTGCGGGCCGGGCTGCGCGGCGTGGTCCGCCTGCACGTCGACGACGCGCCCCCGCTCGGCGTCTGGCTGCGCCGCCTCGCCGACCATCTGCACCGCTTCGCCTGGCGCTGGCTGCCGTGACGACGTCGCCCGTCTACTCCGAGCGCTGGTTCCGCGTCGGCAGCCTGCGGCCGCGGCTCGGCACCATGGTGCGGATCCGCAGGCAGGTGGTGCGCGGCGAGACCTGGATGCTGTTGTCCGGCCACCCGAAGCAGCCCGCGCACCGGCTGGACCATGGCGGCTGGGCCTTCGTCGGACGGTGCGACGGCCGCCGCACCGTCGACGACATCTGGCGGGCGATCGTCGCCGACAACGCCGATGATTCGCCGACCCAGGACGAGATCATCGGCCTGCTGATGCAATTGCACGACGCCGATCTGATCGACGTCGACAACCAGTCCCAGATCGCCGCGCTCGAACGCCGCCGCGGCAGCCGTCGTCGACGCGCGCGCCGCGCCCGGCTCAATCCGCTGGGTTTCCGGGCCACGCTCGGCAACCCGGGCGCGATGCTCGATCGGCTCGCGCCGCTGCAACGCCTGCTGTTCTCGCGAACCGGGATGGCGGCATGGATCGCGCTGGTCGCGATCGGCCTGTTCACGTGGATCGCGAACTGGGACGAGGCCGCCGACCATGCGGCCCGCTGGCTGACCACCCCGCGCTACCTGCTGATCGCGTGGCTGTGCTATCCGGTGATCAAGCTGATCCACGAGACCAGCCACGGGCTGGCGATCCGCCGCTGGGGCGGCGACGTGCGCGAATGGGGGCTGGCGCTGCTATTCCTGACGCCGCTGCCGTACGTCGACGCGTCGGACGCCAGCCTGCTGCCGAACCGCGCGCAACGCGCGCTAGTCAGCGCCGCCGGCATCATGGCCGAGCTGGCGATGGCGGCGCTCAGCCTGCTCGCGTGGTCGCAGCTCGAACCGGGCCTGATGCGCGACGTGATGTTCAGCATCGCGCTGACCTGCAGCCTGTCGACGGTGCTGTTCAACGCCAACCCGCTGATGCGGCTCGACGGCTACTACCTGATGTGCGACCTGCTGCACCTGCCGAACCTCGCGATGCGCAGCTCGGCGTGGTGGCAGGCCTGGCTGGTGCGGCATCTGCTCGGCCTGCGGCACCGGCGCGGGCCACGGCTGCACCGGGCCGAACGCCGCTGGCTCGTGGCGTACGCGCCGCTGTCCTGGGGTTACCGTGTGCTCGCGTCGGTCTGGCTCGTGATGTGGGCCGGTGCCTCGCATCCGACGCTGGGCGTGGCCGCCGCGGTGGCGATGACCGCGATGGTCATCGTGATCCCGGGCTGGCGCACGGTGACCGCGCTGCTGGCCCAGATCCCGGCCGGGCGAGGCCGGCACGCGACGCGGCTGCGGCTCGCCGGCTGCCTGGCGCTGGCGTTCGCCGTGGTCCCGACGATTCCGCTGCCCGACCGGCTGATGGCGCAGGGCGTCGTGTGGATCGCCGAGCAAGGCCGCCTGCGCGCCGGAACCGCCGGCTTCATGACCGAGGCGCCGGCCGACGGACGCCGGGTGACGGCCGGCGAGGCGATCGTCACGCTGTCGTCGCCCGAGCTCGACACCAGCGTCGAGCGGCTCGCGCAGCGGCGCCACGGCCTGATGGCGGGGCTGTACCAGTCGTTGATCGACGACCCGTACAAGCGCCGCCAGTACCAGGAGGACATCGTCGCGCTCGACGAGCAGGCGGCACTGCTGGCCGAGCAACGCCGCCTGCTGGCGTTGCGTGCGCACGTCGACGGCCGCGTCGCGATCGCTCGGCCGCAGGACGGGCCCGGACGCTTCGTCGAGCGCGGCACCGAGGTGGGCGTCATCTATCCGGACGCGCCGATGATCGTGCGCGTCGCGGTCGAGCAAGAGGATGCGGCCCGGCTCGCCGATGCCGGCGGACACGCCTCGGTACGCCTGGCCGGCCGGAGCGGCACGCCGATCGCCGCGCGCATCGTGCACATCGATCCGGCGGCCGGCGATCGGCTGCCGTCGAACGCGCTGAGCGCGGCGCATGGCGGTGACGTCGTCACCGACCCGTCCGACCGCGACGGCTTGCGGCCGGTGCGCCCGATCCGGCTGGTCGACGTCGAACTGCCGATCCGCGGCGACGGCGCGGCGGGCAGCCGCGCCTGGGTGCGCTTCGACTTCGGCTGGCGCAGCCTGGGCGCGCAGATGCTGCGCCATGCGAGGCAGCAGTTCCTCGTGCATTTCTCGCCGGTGGAATCATGAACCGGCGCCGCGCATCGCCCCAGGGCGCACTGCCGAGGCCGGGCACGGTGTTCGGCGCCTACCCGCTGCGCGGCGACGCCGATTCGCGCCGGCGCGGCTCGTCGCTGCCCGGTTGGCGGGCGGGAGGCGTCTATCGCGACGTCGCGCGCCGCGCCGAACGATGGTCGACGCGCTGGCAGCAGTACGACGACGATTCCTGGGCGCGCGGGCGCGCCCGGCTGGCCGGCCGCCTCGCACGCGAGGGCCTGAACCCGACGACGATCGGCGAAGCGCTGGGCTGCGTCGCCGCGCATGCCCGGCGTCACCTGGGCATCGCTTATTTCCCGACGCAGTTCCAGTGCGCGGCGGCGCTGCTCGACCAGCGGCTCGTCGAGATGGCGACCGGCGAGGGCAAGACGCTGGCCGCCGCGCTGGCCGCCGCCGCGGCGGCATTGTCCGGCATCCCGGTGCACGTGCTGACGGCCAACGATTACCTGGCGCGGCGCGATGCGGACGAGCTGAGGACCCTGTACGGCTCGCTGGGCCTGACGGTCGCGGCCGCCACCGAGAGCGAGCGCGAAGGCCCCAGTCCTTATGACGCCGACGTCGTCTACGCGACCGCGAAGACCGTGGCTTTCGATTTCCTGCGCGATCGCGCCGCCTGTCCCGAACTGGACAACGACCCGCTGCTGCGCGCGGCCGCGGCCGCGGCCCCGACCTCGACCATGACGAGCCGCGCCGGGTCCGGCGCGGGCGGCGACGCGGGAACGAGCCGGCTGCGGCTGCGCGGCCTGTGCATGGCGATCATCGACGAGGCCGACAGCATCCTTATCGACGAGGCGCAGACGCCGCTGATCCTGAGCTTCAGCCGGCCCGATCCCGACGAACGCGCCCGGCTGTGGCAGGCGCTGGACTGGGCCGGGCGGCTGCGGGCCGATGTCGACTACGTGCTCGAACACCATGCGCGCCGCGCCCGGCTGACCGACGCCGGCCGCGAGACGCTCGCGCGGGACCGCGACGAATATCGCGGCTTCGGCCTGAACGACGCGCATCGCGAGGAACTGATCGAGCAGGCGCTGACCGCGCTGCACCTGATGCGCCGCGGCGTCGACTACATGCTCGACGAAGGCGAGGTGCTGATCGTCGACGCGGTGACCGGCCGCTCGGCGCCCGGCCGCGTCTGGTCGCGGGGCCTGCACGGCCTGGTCGCGCTGAAGGAAGGGCTGGATCCGCCCGACCCGACCAGCACGCTGGGTCGCACGCTGTATCCGAGCTTCTTCCGGCGCTACCACCATCTGTGCGGCCTGAGCGGCACGCTGCGCGAAGTGCGCACCGAGTTGCGCCGCGACTACGCGCTGCGGCTGTTCGAGGTGCCGTTGCGCCGGCCGTGCCTGCGCCGCCGGCTGCCCGACCGGGTGTTCGCCGATCGCGACGGCCTGTTCGACGCCGCGCTTCAGCGCGCGATCGACCTGGTCGTCGACGAACGCCGCGCGGTACTGCTGACCACCGATTCGATCCAGGACACGCAATGGTTCGCGGACCGCCTCGCGCGGACCGACGTGCCGCACGCCGTGCTCAACGCCGCGACGGCCGAGGCGGAATCGGCGATCGTCGCGCAGGCCGGCGCGTCACCGCGCGTCACCATCGCCACACAGATGGCCGGACGAGGTACCGACATCGCCCTATCGGACGCCGTACGTCGGTCCGGGGGGCTGCACGTCCTGAATCTCCAACACAATCGAAGCAGACGGGTCGACCGCCAGATCGCGGGACGAGCCGCACGCCAGGGAAGTCCGGGAAGCTACGAGCATTGGCGCTGCCTCGAGGCCGCGCTACGACCGGCCGGCCGGTCGGCGCCGTCATCGGCGCTAAGCGGCCTCGTCGGCACCGCGCGCCGCCTTTGCGGCGGATCGCTGGTGTCGGCGGCGCAATGGGCCGCCGAGAGCGAGGACGCTTCGCTGCGCCGCCGGATGTTCGTCGAAGAACGCAAGCTGGCCGATCGATTGCTTTTTTCGCCGCACACGGAATAGAACCGATGAGCCACCCTCTTCGTCGAATCGACGGATCGCAGCTTCGGCAGACGGCCGCCGCGTGGGCGCTGCCGCTCGTGCTGCTCGGCCTGGGCGCCTCGACACAGGACGCGAACGCGGCTTCCGGCGCGGCCACGACGCCTCCGGCCTCGGCCTCGACCGCGAACGCGACGCCGGCCGCCGTGGCGACCGCGATGACGTCGCCGGCAGCCGCCGCTCCGATGCCGGCAGCCGCCGCATCGGCCGGTGCCCCCACGACCGCCAACAAGGCGCTGGGCTGCCTGATCGAGCCCGACCGCGCCGCCGACGTCGGCTCATCGACGATCGGCATGATCGACACGGTCGAGGTCGAACGCGGCGACACCGTGCAGCGCGGGCAGGTGCTGGCGACGTTGAAGTCGGATGTCGAGCGGGCCAACGTCGACGCCGCCCGTAACCGCGCCAACAACGACGGCGAGATCCAGTCCGCGCGCGGCCTGCGCGACGGCGCGCGCGAACGGCTGCTGAGCGCGACGCGCCTGTTCCAGCTCGGCGGATCGAGCCAGCTCGATCTCGAGCAGGCCAAGTCCGAATACGAATCGGCCGACGGCCGCTATCAGCAGGCGCTGCAGAATAAGCGCACCGCCGACGCCGAGCTGCAGGTCGCCAGCGCGCAGCTCCAGCAGCGCACGATCCGCAGCCCGTTCGCCGGCGTCGTCGTCGAACGCCACGTGCAGCCGGGCGAGCGCGTCGACGGCAAGCCGATGTTCCGCGTCGCCACGCTCAGTCCGCTGCGCGTCGAGATCGTCGTGCCGACCGCGATGTACGGCCGGCTCAAGGAAGGCATGTCGGTCAACGTCACGCCCGACTACCCGTCGGCCAGGCCGGAAATCGGCCAAGTCGCGCGGATCGATCGGCAGGTCGACGCCGCCAGCGGCACGTTCCGCGCCCGGCTGCGGCTGCCCAATCCCCAGGGCGACATCCCCGCCGGCCTGCGTTGCACGGTCAGTTGGGACACGCCGACGGGTCGATGAGCGACGATGGCGCGCCTGAACCTGAGCCCGGCTTTCCGGCTCGCCATCGGACTGGCGATGATGACGGCCTGCCTGCTGATCGGGCTCGACCTGGCGACCGGCCTGGTGCCCGATCCGATCAAGGCGGCGAGCCGCATGCGCGTCATCATCGCCGAGGCGCTGGCCGGCCGCCTGACGCAGCAGCTCGGCCAGACCAACGAGATCGAATGGCATCGCACGCTGGCGCGCGCGCGCCAGTCCAACCCCGAGATCGTCGCCGCTGCGCTGCGCACCGATGATGGCCACATCCTGGCCAGCGACGGCGCTCGGGACCGGCTCGTGCCGCCGCGACCCGACGATCGCTCGACGATCGACCGGATGATCGTGCCGATCGAACGCGACCAGCGCCGCTGGGGGCGTCTCGAGATCGTCTACGAACCCGTCTATCCGCAGACGCTGGGCGGCTGGCTGACGATGCCGATGTCATTGACGCTGCTCGGCATGATGGCGCTGGGCGTGCCGCTGTACGGGCTGTACCTGCGCCGCGCCCTGCAGTTGCTGGACCCGAGCAACGCGGTGCCCGATCGCGTGCGCGCGGCGTTCGACACGCTGGCCGAAGGCGTCGCCGTGCTCGACCGCAACGGCCGCATCGTCCTCGCCAACCAGGTCTTCCGGGGCATGGTGCCGGACGGCACCCCCGAGATCCTCGGCAAGCGCGCGACCGACCTGCCCTGGCTGACCGGCGCCCTGCCGAACGATGGCGCGGCCCCGCCATGGGTCGCGGCGATCGAACGCAACAAGGCGATCGACAACGTCACCGTCGAGATCCGTCGGACGCCGTCGCCCGAGGCCGGTGCCGCCCCGGGCGATGCTCCCGCCGCGATCGCGCGCTACGTACTGTGCGCGAATCCGATCACCGACGGCACCGGCCACCGGCGCGGCTGCATCCTTACCTTCGACGACGTGTCGACGCTGCACGAGCGCAACGAGCAGTTGCACAACGCGATGCAGGCGCTGAAACACCACAAGGCGCAGATCGAGGACCAGAACGTCGCGCTGCACCGGCTCGCGTCGCGCGACCCGATGACCGACTGCCTGAACCGGCGCGCGTTCTTCGAGGAAGCGGCCACGGTATGGGTCAAGGCGATCAGCGACGAACGCCGCATCACGCTGGCGATGTGCGACATCGACTTCTTCAAGAAGGTCAACGACCGGTACGGACACGCCGCCGGCGACGAGGTCATCAAGGCGACGGCCGACTGGCTGCGCTCGGTATCGCGTGCCGAGGACCTCGTCTGCCGGATGGGCGGCGAGGAGTTCTGCGTGGCCTGGGTCAACCTGCCGGCCTCCCAGGCGGCCGCGCGCGCCGAGAAACTGCGCCAGATCGTCGAGAACGCGCCGCCGATCCTCACTGAAGCAGGCCAGGCGCTGAAGGTGACGATGAGCATCGGCGTGGTCTGCGACCAGCCCGCCAGATGGTCGATCGAGCAGATGATCGAGCATGCCGACCAGGCGTTGTACGAAGCCAAGCGCAGCGGCCGCAATCGCGTCGTGCAATGGCCGTTCACGCCAGCACCGGTCGTCGAAGCGGCGCCCGCCCGAGACGAGAGCCGGATTGTCTGACGCACGCACGACGCCGCACGCAGGGCTGGATGCCGTGCTGTATCGATTTTCCGCGTATGCGGTGCCGGTCATCCTGGCGATCCTGTCGGCCATCGCGCTCGGATCCTGGGACAGACATTACCCAACGTCGAAAGGGCGCGAGCTGACGTTCCGCGCCGTCGCCGAACAGGCGGACTCGCCGTTGTCCCCTTCCCTGGCGACGGCCCGCCTGCGCGATGCGCCCGCCGCCGGGCTGCTGGACAACCGGCTGGCCGAGATACCGTTCTGGGTGGCGATCCCGGTCGGCGCCGGCACTCCTGACGGCCTGGCCTCGCAATCGGTGGAGTTTCCCTCGCGCCACGCCAACGAACTGACGTGCTGGAACGCGGACACCCTCGCGTGGCTCGGCCATGCGACACGCGCCGGCACGACCGGCGCCCTGGCCGGCGACAAGGCCGGCTACATGCTGTCGCTGGCAAGCGTCGAGCCGGTGCGGGAACTGCTGTGCCGTGCCACGTTCGTCGGGCCGGCCCGGATGACGGTGCGGCTGTGGCGAACCGATGATCTGGCCGCGTCGTCGATGGCGTTCCACCGCAATGCCGGGTTGCTGGAAGGCGGCCTGGTCGTGCTCGCGCTGTTCGTGCTGATCACGGCGCTGATCAACCGCAACGGCATGTACATCGTGTTCGCGGCCTGGCTGCTCGTGAACCTGCGCATGGGCGCGATTTCCGCCGGCTGGGACGCGCAGTGGCTGGGCCGCACGATCCCCGCGGAATGGCGGCCGCGCCTGAGGCTGATCACGCTGGCCACGTACTACACGCTGACCGTCACGCTGTTCCGCGAGCTGTTCCGCGAGGATCTGCGCAAGATCGGCCGTCTCGCGATGCTGCGATTCACGCAGTGGACGTGCCTGCCGCTGGTCGCGGCATCGACGATGCTGCCCTACCCGCCCTTCCTGCTGCTGATCTGGGTCGTGACGGGGCTGAACGTCGGCGTCATGGTGCTCTTCCTCGCACGCATCCTCGCGTCTTCGCGCTCGCGCGTGGCCATGTGGTACACGGCGTCGATCGCCACCACGCTGTTCGCCACGATGTACGAGATCCTGGCGGCCGCGCTCGGCCTGCACGGGCTGACCGGCACGGTCAACAGCGTGACCGCGGCGCTGTCGTCGAGCCTGCTCGCCTCGCTGGCCATCGCCGAGCAGATGCGGCTCGAACACCTGCAACGCGTCGCGGCCCAGGACGAACTGACGCACAGCTACGAGGCGATGCCGATCGGCCTGTTCACGCTGGACCTGGACGGCCGTTTCACCAGCGCCAATGCCGAACTGCGCCGGATGCTCGGACGGGACGTGCTGAAGCCCGGCGGCCCGACATGGCACCAGTGCTTCGAGGACGGGGCCTGGACGCGGCTGCTCGGCATGGCGCGCCCACCGGGTTCGGACGAACTGGAGATCGCGGGCAGCACGACGGATGCCTCGGCGGACGGCCCGAGGCGCTACCTGGTCAGGGCGGCGCTGACACGCGATCGGATCGAAGGCTCGCTGCAGGACGTGACCGAGAAGTCGCTGGCCGCCGAGGAACTCCGGTTCATGGCGGACTACGATTCGCTGACCCGGGTGCTGAACCGCCGCGGCATCGAGAAGCTGCTCGACACGCTGTCGGCCGGTGCCACCGGGGACGCCCCGCTGATGCTGGCTTACCTGGACCTGGACCGGTTCAAGCTGATCAACGACCTGTTCGGCCACAACGCCGGCGACGAGGTGCTGCGGCAGGTCTGCACGCGCGCCGCCGCCGTGCTGGCGGACGACATGCGCATCGGCCGGATCGGCGGCGACGAGTTCCTGATCGCGATGCCCGGCATCCCCATGTCGGTGGCCGCGCTGATCTGCCGGCGCATCCTGGACAGCATCGGGAGCGCGTCGTACCGGGTGGCCGACAAGGCCTTCCATGTGCGCGCCTCGATCGGCCTGATCGAGATCGCGCCCGGCACGCCCATCAAGGACGCGGTATCGACCGCCGACCGCGCCTGCCGCGAAGCCAAGGCCGGCCACGGCGACGGACTGGCGGTCTACGAGAAATCCACGCAGGCGCTTCGCGAGCACGAGGCGCAGATGCGGCTGGTCGAGCAACTGTCCACCCATACGGCCATGCAGGGGCTGTACCTGGAAATGCAGCCGATCATGTCGCTGCGCGCGCCGCGGGCTTCGTTGAACTTCGAGATGCTGCTGCGGATGCGCGAAGCGGACGGCAAGCCGGTACCGACGGCTCGCCTCATCGCGGCCGGCGAGAACAGCGGACGCATGGGCGTGATCGACCGCTGGGTGCTGTCGACCGCGCTGGACTGGCTGGATCGCCATGCCGCGCGGCTCGGCCGCACGCAGTTCGTCTGCATGAACCTGTCGGGCGCTTCGCTGAACGACGAGAAGTTCATGCACGACGTCTACGCGATGCTGGCGCGCAAGTCCCACCTGACCCGGCTGCTGTGCTTCGAGATCACCGAGAGCGTGGCGCTGCACGATCTGGCGAACACGCGCCGCTTCATCGACACGGTGCGCGGCCACGGCGCCAAGGTGGCGCTGGACGACTTCGGCGCCGGCTACACGTCGTTCTCGTACCTGAAGGACCTGCCGGCGGATCTGTTGAAGATCGACGGCAGCTTCATCGTCAACATGAACGCCGATCCGGCCAACATCGCCATCGTCGAAGCCATCGTGAAGCTGAGCCACACGCTGGGCATGAAGACCATCGCCGAATGGGCCGAGGACCTGGACACCGTGCGCACGCTCGCGCGGATCGGCGTGGACTACGTGCAGGGCTACGCGATCGCCCGCCCGCAGGCGCCCGAGCACCTGCTGGCGGCCGAATCGTCGGCCGGCTTCATCGGCGACGAGGAAACGGCGCGCTACGTCGACCTGCTGGAGCAGGCTGACCCGCGCGTCGACGGACGCGCCGACGGACTGGCTGACGAGCAAGCTGACCCGCGAACCGGCCGGCAAGTCGATGACGGGCCGTCGCGGGAGAACGCGCGAGAGCCCGCCGGCGCCAGGGTCGCGCCCGTATAGGCGCAGGGGAAGCGCCCGGCAGTGAGTACACTGCGCGAACGCCAGACGAGGAGACCCCCTGCATGTCCACCGCGACCCCGATCGATCCGAAGAACTACCAGTTGTGCGCGCAGAAGTATTTCGAGGACTTCGTGATCGGCGAGCGATTCCCGATGCCGTCGCGCACGATGACCGACGCGCTGTTCGCCGCGTTCCAGCTAGCCAGCGGCGACAACCATCCGATCCACTATGACGTCGAGTACTGCCGCCGGCACGGCATGCCGAACCTGCTCGCGCACGGCTTCCAGGTGCTGATCCAGACCGCCGCGGGGGCCGGCTTGTTCCCGCACGTCGTCGAGGATTCGCTGAAGGCGTTCATCGAGCAGAGCAGCCGCTTCCTCGCGCCGGTCTACAGCGGCGACACGCTGTACAGCGTGCTGACCGTCAGCGACCTGAAGCCGGGCCGCACGACCGGCGTGCTGTCGCTGAAGTCGACCGTGCACAACCAGCACGGCGTGCTGGTGATGGACGGCATGCACAAGTACCTGCTCAAGCGCCGCCATCCGGCTGCGGCCTGACGGCGGAGGTATCCGGCATCGGCCGCCGCAGCAGCCGTTCGGCCAGCGCGCGGACCGCCTCGGTCGGACGCGCATCGGCCGGCAGGCACAGCACGAGCCGCCGCGCCGCCCAGTCGTCGGTCAGCGGCAGCAGGCGATAGCCGACGCGGCCCTCGCTCGCGCGCGCCGCCCCCGACGAGCGCGCCACCGGCCACGGCACGACCGCGACACCCGCCCCCTGCCCGACGACACGCAGCACCGCACCGAAGTCGCGCAGCAGCAGCCGGTAGTGCGGCGTGCGATGCATGCGCGCGGCATGGCCGGCCAGGTGCGCATGCAGCGCGCTGCCTTCGGCGACGCCGACCAGCGGCCAGTCGAGCACGCTGGCGAAGTCGACGCGCCGGGCGCCGGCCAACGGATGATCGCGCGGACAGGCCAGCACCAGCCGATCGGCCCGCAGCGGGTAATGGCGCAGACCGCCCAGGTCGACCGAATCGGCGACGATGCCCAGGTCCGCCACGCCCTGCCTGAGCGCCGGCACGATCAGGTGGCTGGGCCGCTCCTCCAGTTCGACGTCGACGTTCGGATGCTCGGCCAGGAACCGGCCCAGCGTGTCGGGCAGCAGTTCGCTCGACGCCGACGTGTTGGTCAGCAGCCGGATCCGTGCGCGCAGCCCGCCAGAGAACGCGGCGATCTCGTCGTGCAGTTGATCGAGCTGCCGGTCGACGAGCCGCGCATGGTGCAGCAGCGCCCGTCCGGCCGGCGTCAACCGGACGCCGCGCCGCTCGCGCGTCAACAGGCTGACACCGAGCGAAGCCTCGAGCTTCTGCAGCCGCTCGCTGGCCGCCGACAGCGAACGGTGCGCGCGCGCGGCGCCGGCCGTGATGCTGCCAGCCTCGGCAATGCAGGTGAACAGCGCCAGATCGGCAAAGGACACGCGCAACGTCGCCTCCGTCGTTCGCGGAATTCATCCGGAGAGCGTCCAGACGCCGTCCGGACGACCGCCCGTGACGGGAAGATCCGTGCCAGAACGTCCGCGCGATCCGAGCCGCAGCCGAGTGTCGCACACCGGGAACCGACTTCCGGTGACTTCGGCAGAGCCGAAGGCTGGGCTCGGCATTTCCAGATTGGCGGAAGGCGCCTCGCGACCCACACTGCGGGCACCACGATCCTCCAGGCTTCCCATGGCCACCCTGTTCTCCGCATCCCCGTTCCCGCCCGGCACGCTCGCGCTGATCGCCGCGGTCTTCACGCTGGCCGGCTTCGTCAAGGGCGCGGTCGGCATGGGACTGCCGACGGTGGCGATGGGCTTGCTCGGCCTGTTCATGGCGCCGGTCCAGGCCGCCGCGCTGCTGCTCCTGCCGTCGTTCGCGACCAACGTCTGGCAACTGCTGGCCGGTCCTTCGCTGAAGGCGATCTCGCGGCGTCTCGCGACGATGATGGTGGCGATCCTGCTGGGCACCATCGCGCTGGCCGGCCTGATGGGGCGCGGCGACGGCGCGCAGGGCCGGCTCGCGCTGGGGCTGACGCTGGTCGTCTACGCGCTGTCGGCGTTGGCCGGGCTGCGCTGGCGGGTCCGCCCCGCGCACGAGCGCTGGCTGTCGCCGCTGATCGGCGCGATCACCGGTGGCGTGTCGGCCGCCACCGGCGTGTTCGTCGTGCCGGCGGTCGCCTATCTGCAATCGCTGGGGCTCGACAAGGACGACCTGGTCCAGGCGCTGGGGCTGTCGTTCACGATCTCGACGATCGGGCTGGCGATCGGCCTCGGCAGCCACGGCCACCTGGGCGGCGCGCTGCTGGGGCCGTCGCTGCTGGCGCTGCTGCCGTCGGCCATCGGCATGGTCCTGGGCACCGCGCTGCGCCGCCGGATCCGCGAGACGACGTTCCGGCGCGGCTTTCTCGTCGGCCTGGCGCTGCTCGGCGCGCACCTGGCCTGGAGCGGCATCTAGTGCGCTGTCCCGACTCCTCCATTGGACTTCCGATTCACCCGTAGATTCTGACCGACATCCCTCCAGCACAGGATCGGCTAAACTGGCCAGTTGACCGCCGTCGCCACGCGACGCCGCTGAGCGGGGAACTTTTCACCTATGACACCCAAGGGCAAGGTCTTCATCAAAACCTTCGGCTGCCAGATGAACGAGTACGACTCGGACAAGATGTCCGACGTGCTCCAGGCGGCGGAGGGCCTCGAGCGCACCGACCGGCAGGAAGACGCCGACGTCATCCTGTTCAATACCTGCTCGATCCGCGAGAAGGCGCAGGAAAAGGTCTTCTCCGACCTGGGCCGCGCCCGCCAGATCAAGGCCGAGCGCCCCGGCGTCCTGATCGGCGTCGGCGGCTGCGTCGCCAGCCAGGAAGGCGCCTCGATCGTCTCGCGCGCGCCGTACGTCGACGTCGTGTTCGGCCCGCAGACGCTGCACCGGCTGCCCGAGCTGATCGCGCAGCGCCGCCGCACCGGCCAGCCGCAGGTCGACATCTCGTTTCCCGAGATCGAGAAGTTCGACCACCTGCCCCCGGCGCGCAAGGACGGCATCACGGCCTTCGTGTCGATCATGGAAGGCTGCAGCAAGTACTGCAGCTTCTGCGTCGTGCCGTACACGCGCGGCGCCGAAGTCTCGCGCCCGCTGGAAGACGTGCTGACCGAGATCGCCGAACTGGCGCAGCAGGGCGTGCGCGAAGTCACGCTGCTGGGCCAGAACGTCAACGCCTACCTGGGGCGGATCCTGCCCGACGGCGGGGCCGAGCCGGACAACCTGGCCGACTTCGCGATGCTGCTCGACTACGTCGCCGGGATTCCCGGCATCGCGCGCATCCGCTACACGACCTCGCATCCGAACGAGTTCTCGACGCGGCTGATCGACGCCTATGCGACGGTGCCGCAACTGGTCGACCACGTTCACCTGCCGGTGCAGTCGGGCTCGGACCGCGTGCTGGCGGCGATGAAGCGCGGCTATACGGCGCTGGAATTCAAGTCGATCGTGCGCCGGCTGCGCGCGGTGCGGCCGGACATCAGCATCTCGACCGACTTCATCGTCGGATTCCCCGGCGAGACCGAAGCCGATTTCGCCAAGACGCTGAAACTGGCCGAGGACGTCGGGTTCGACGGCTCGTTCTCGTTCGTCTACAGCGCGCGGCCCGGCACGCCCGCCGCCGACCTGCCTGACGACACCCCGCAGTCCGAAAAACTCGAGCGCCTGAAGCGGCTGCTCGCGGTCACCGACGGTGTCGCGAAGCGGATCAGCGAATCGATGGTCGGCACCGTGCAGACCGTCCTGGTCGAAGGCCCGTCGCGCAAGGATCCGAACGAGATGGCCGGACGCACGAGCAACAACCGCGTCGTCAACTTCCCGGCGTCCGTCCGGCTGGTGGGCGAGCTCGTCGACGTGCGCATCGTCGAGGCCCAGGCGCATTCGCTGCGCGGCGAGGTCGTGACCCGTGAGTGACGCCACCGCCGAATTCGCCGCACCGGACGACAACGTCCGGCTGGCCAACCTGTGCGGCGCGCTGGACGGCAACCTGCGGCAGATCGAAGCCGGCCTGGGCGTGCAGATCAGCCGTCGCGGCCATCGCTTCACCGTCACCGCGCCGGACGAGTCGCTGGCCCGGATCGGGAGCGCCGCGCTGGCGATGTTCGCGCGGCAGGCCGACCGGCCGCTCGACGTCGAGGACATCCAACTGGGCCTGGTCGAGCTGCGGCAGTCCGCGTGGGAGGGAGACGAAGGAAACGATCGCCAGCGGCGCGGCGCTGAAGGCGATACGGCCCCGGGCGACACGAACCCCGGCGATGTCACCAGCGCCGGCGATGCGAGCGCCGATGATGCCGGTCCGGGCCCAGGCAGCGACGCGGCGGCCGGCGACGCCAGCCCGCCGCTGCGCACGCGCCGCGGCGACCTGCAAGGCCGCACGCCGCGGCAGCGCCAGTACCTGCGGCAGATCCTGTCGCACGACGTCACGTTCGGCCTCGGACCGGCCGGCACCGGCAAGACCTACCTGGCCGTCGCGTGCGCCGTCGATGCGTTCGAGCGCGACCTCGTCAAGCGCATCATCCTGACCCGCCCGGCCGTCGAGGCCGGCGAACGGCTCGGCTTCCTGCCCGGCGACCTGTCGCAGAAGGTCGACCCTTACCTGCGGCCGCTGTACGACGCGCTGTACGACCTGATGGGCCTGGACCGCACGGCGCGGCTGTTCGAGAAGCAGGCGATCGAGGTCGCGCCGCTGGCCTACATGCGCGGGCGCACGCTGAACAACGCGTTCATCATCCTCGACGAGGCGCAGAACACGACGCCCGAGCAGATGAAGATGTTCCTGACCCGCATCGGCTTCGGGTCGCGCGCGGTCGTCACCGGCGACATCACGCAGATCGACCTGCCGCGCGGCCAGGGCTCGGGGCTCGTGCAGGCCCGGCGCGTGCTGCGCGACGTCCGCGGGCTGGCGTTCACCGAGTTCGACAGCAGCGACGTGGTCCGGCATCCGCTCGTCGCGCGGATCGTCGATGCCTACGAGCGCCATGGCGACCCGCGCTGAACTGTCGCTGTCGATGCAGTGCGGCGACGGCGTCACGACGCTGCCGGCCAGCCGTGCGCAGATCCGCCGCTGGGTGGCCGCCGCCGCCGAGATGCCGTGCGAGCTGACGCTGCGCTTCGTCGACCTCGACGAGGCGCGCCGGCTCAACGCGCAGTTCCGCGGCCGCGACTATGCGACCAACGTGCTGACCTTTCCTTATGACGCGCCCGACGTCGCGATCGCCGACATCGTCGTGTGCCTGCCCGTCGTCGAACGCGAGGCGCGCGAGCAGGACAAGCCGCTGCCCACGCATCTGGCGCACATGATCGTGCACGGCGTGCTGCACGCGCAGGGGTACGACCACGAGGACGACGACGACGCGCAGTTGATGGAAGCGCGCGAGCGGCGGATCCTGGCGCGCTTTCGCATCGACGACCCCTACCGACCCGCTGATTGATTCGATCCGGCCGCCGCATCCGCTCTTCAGGCGGATTCATCAGCGCGTCCCTGTCGCCAGCGCGGCGGCTGAGGGCCGCCATCGCCCGTCATTTGGCCGACGCCGCGGTCATCGGTTATGCTCGGCGGGAGTCCACTCCGTCACTGCGTCAATGAGCGACCCCCTTTCGGGCGGCGAACCCAAGCGATCGCTACTCGAACGATTGTCGTCGATGCTGGTCCGCGCGCCCGATGATCGCAGCCAGTTGCTGAACCTGCTGCGCCAGGCGCATGAGCGCGATCTGCTCGACGCCGACGCGATCTCGATGATCGAAGGCGTGATGCAGGTCTCGGACCTGGCGGTGCGTGACCTGATGGTGCCCCGCTCGCAGATGGGCGTCATCGACATTACCCAATCCCCGGCCGAATTCATCCCGCACGTCGTCGCGACCGCGCATTCGCGGTTTCCGGTCGTCGATGGCGACCGCGACAACGTCATCGGCATCCTGCACGCCAAGGATCTGCTGCGGCTGTATACCGACGAGCATCCCGACGTGCGCGACCTGCTGCGGCCCGCGGTGTTCGTGCCCGAATCCAAGCGCCTGAACGTGCTGCTGCGCGATTTTCGCGGCAAGCACAACCACATCGCGATCGTCGTCGACGAGTACGGCGGCGTGGCCGGCCTGATCACGATCGAGGATGTGCTCGAACAGATCGTCGGCGACATCGAGGACGAGTTCGACTTCGACGAGGCCAGCGACCACATCGTCGCCACCGAGCCGGGCGTGCACGGCCCGCGCTACCGGGTGCGCGCGCTGACCGAGATCGAGCAATTCAACCAGAGCTTCGGCACGCATTTCTCGGACGAGGATTTCGATACGGTCGGCGGCCTGATCACCGACCAGTTCGGCCGCGTGCCGCGCCGCGGCGAGCACGTCGACCTCGAAGGCCTGCGGTTCGAAGTGCTGCGCGCCGATGCCCGGCAGGTCGACCTGCTGACGGTCGAGCGCCTGCCCGCGACCGCGGCCGACGGGGCCGACCGCGTGCCGGCTGGATGAAGTTCGCCGCACGTCTGGTGCGCACGGGCCTGGGCCCGCTGCTGGCCGGCCTGGTCCATGCCGTCGGCTTCTCGCCGATCGGCGGCGGATGGCTGCAGACGCTGTCACTCGCCGCGATGCTCGCGATCTGGCTGGCCCGACCGGCCGAAGGCTGGCGGCGCGGCGCCGCGATCGGCCTGTCGTTCGGCATGGGCTGGTTCGCCGGCGGCCTGTATTGGCTCTATATCAGCATGCACGATTTCGGCGGCATGCCGGCACCGCTGGCCGGCCTCGCGGTGCTGCTGTTCGCCGCGTATTTGTCACTGTTTCCGGCCGCGGTGCTGGTGATCGTCGATCGCCTGCGCGGGTTCGCTCGGCGATCGGTGCCGGGGTCCGTATCGGCATCCGCGTCCGTATCGGCATCCGCGTCCGCGTCGGCATCCACGTCTCCCTCTCCGTCGGCATCGGCATCGGCATCGGCGTCATCATTCGCGCCGTTCGGATCCGGGCTGGCGATCGCCATCGCGTTCGCCGCGTGCTGGATGCTCGCCGAATGGCTGCGCGGCACGCTGTTCACCGGCTTTCCATGGCTGGCGATCGGCTACGCCCATGTCGACAGTCCGTTGGCCGGCTGGGCGCCCGTGCTCGGCGTGCTCGGCGTCGACGGCGCGGCGGCGATGCTCGCCTGCGGCCTGGCGCTGCTCGTGCAGCCGTGGGTGCGCCGCGCCGAGAAGCCGCCAGGAACCGCGCGCGTCGGTTGGCCCGTGCTCGTCGGCGCCGTCGTGCTGCCGCTGGCGATCGGCCAGGGACTGCGCCAGATCGCGTGGACCGAACCCGAAGGCGCACCGATGCCGGTGCGGCTCGTGCAGGGCAACGTGCCGCAATCGATGAAGTTCGACGCGCGGCACACGGCCCAGGCGATGCGCACTTATCTCGCGCTGATCGACCAGCCGCCGCTGGGCGACCCGCCCGCGCTGACCGTGTTGCCCGAAACCGCCTGGACGGTTCCGTGGCCCGGCACGCCGCCGGGCATCGTCGACGCGATGGTCGGCCCCGGCGCCGCGCGAGGCGGCGTGATCGCGATCGGCATGCCGATGACGCCGAACGAGCACTCGCTGCGCGACGCGCGCGCGGACGGCGACGACCCGATGCGCGTCGACATCGCCAACAGCGTGCTGCTGCTCGACCGCGCCTCACCGGAGCGGCCGATCGCGCAGTACGACAAGCATCACCTGGTACCGTTCGGCGAGTTCATCCCGATCGGCTTCCAGTGGTTCGTACGGCTGATGAACATCCCGCTCGGCAGCTTCACGCGCGGCGCGATCGACCAGGCGCCGATCGCGATCGACGGCCAGCGCGTGGCGTTCAACATCTGCTACGAAGACCTGTTCGGCAACGAACTGCTGCCCGCGGTCCGCCGGGGCGCCAGCATCCTGATCAACGTCAGCAACCTCGGCTGGTTCGGTGATTCGGTCGCGCTGCCGCAGCACCTGGCGATCGCGCGGCTGCGCGCGATCGAAACCGGCCGGCCGATGCTGCGCGCGACCAATACCGGCGTGACCGCGTCGATCGACGCGGCCGGCCGCGTGCGCGCCCGCCTCGCCACCGACGCGATCGGCGTGCTCGACGACGACGTGCAAGGCATGCGCGGCCTGACGCCGTATGCGCGCCTCGGCAACGCGTCGGCCGTGCTGCTCGCGTTGGCCGCGTTGGCGTTCGCCGCGGCCATCCTCGCCATCGAGGCCCGGCGACGCGCACCGATCCGCTAGAATCGCGCTTTCCGCTCCACGCCGAATTCCATCACCGCGATGCGCCGCCAACGGGCGCCGCGGCGCGATGCCGTCTGGCCCTCATCGAATGCTGACCTTTCAACAGATCATCCTGCGCTTGCAGGAGTATTGGGACAAACAGGGCTGCGCGCTGCTGCAACCCTATGACATGGAAGTCGGCGCCGGTACCTTCCACACGGCGACCTTCCTGCGCGCGATCGGCCCCGAGCCGTGGCGCGCCGCCTACGTGCAGCCGTCGCGCCGCCCCAAGGACGGCCGCTACGGCGACAACCCCAACCGCTTGCAGCACTACTATCAGTACCAGGTCGTGCTCAAGCCGGCGCCGCCCGACATCCTCGACCTGTACCTCGGCTCGCTGCGCGCGCTGGGCATCGACACGTCGATCAACGATGTCCGCTTCGTCGAGGACGACTGGGAATCGCCGACGCTCGGCGCATGGGGCCTGGGCTGGGAAGTCTGGCTCAACGGGATGGAAGTGACTCAGTTCACTTACTTCCAGGAAGTCGGGTCGCTCAAATGCGTGCCGACGACCGGCGAGATCACTTATGGCGTCGAGCGCCTGGCGATGTACCTGCAGGGCGTCGAGAGCATCTTCGACCTGAAATGGACCGACACGATCACTTATCGCGACGTGTTCCACCAGAACGAAGTCGAGCAGTCGACGTACAACTTCGAGCACGCGAACGTCGCGATGCTGTTCCGCCATTTCGACGAGTACGAGGCCGAGGCGCGCAAGCTGATCGACGCGCAACTCGCGCTGCCGGCCTACGAGATGGTCATGAAATGCTCGCACACGTTCAACCTGCTCGATGCGCGCGGATCGATCTCGGTGACCGAGCGCGCCGCATACATCGGGCGCGTGCGCAACCTGGCCCGCGCCGTCGCGCAGGCCTACTATGATTCACGCGAGCGGCTCGGGTTCCCGATGCTTACCGGTGCCGCCAACGCCTCCGCTTCCGCCCAGCCCGCCGCATGACCGGGACGACCGCCGTGACCGAGCCCCAGACTCCCGCCAGCGCGCCGCTGCTGGTCGAACTGTTCACCGAAGAACTGCCGCCCAAGGCATTGAAGCGCCTGGGCGACGCCTTTGCCGACGGTGTCGCCGCCGGCCTCGCGCAACACGGCCTGATCGACGGCGATCCGGCCGGCCGCCAGACGTTCGCGACGCCGCGCCGGCTGGCCGTGCTGCTGCCGGCCGTCATCGAACGCGCGCCCGACCGGCGCGTCGAACTGAAGGGTCCGTCGCTGAAGGTCGGCCTGGACGCGCAGGGTGAACCGACGCAGGCGCTGCATAAGTGGGCCGCCAAACAGGGCGTCGCGATCGATGCGCTGCGCCGCGGCTCCGACGGCAAGCAGGACGTGTTCTTCGCCGACAGCGTCGTTAGCGGCCAAACGCTCGATGCCGTGCTGCAAGCGGTGATCGACGACGCGCTGGCGCGGCTGCCGATCCCGAAGGTCATGCAGTACCAGTTGGCCGACGGCCACACCAGCGTCAGCTTCGTGCGGCCTGCGCACGGCCTGATCGCGCTGCACGGTGAACGCGTCGTGCCGGCCCGCGTGCTCGGCCTCGATGCCGGCCGCACGACGCAGGGCCACCGCTTCCAATCCAGCGGCACGCTGTCGATCGCGCATGCCGACGACTATGCGCGAGTGCTCGAACACGACGGCCGCGTGATCGCCGGCTTCGACGCGCGCCGCGCGCGGATCGACGAGGCGCTGCGCACCACCGCCGCGAGCCTGAACGCCTCGCTGGGCGACGAGTCGGGCGTGGCGCCGCTGCTCGACGAGGTCACCGCGCTGGTCGAATGGCCGGCCGTCTACGTCGGACGCTTCGAGGCACAGTTCCTGCAAGTGCCGCAGGAATGCCTGATCCTGACGATGCGCACGAACCAGAAGTACTTCCCACTGTTCGACGCGCAGGACCGGCTGCTGCCCGAGTTCCTGATCGTGTCGAACATGGCGGTGTCCGATCCGCGCTTCATCATCGACGGCAACCAGCGGGTCGTGCGACCGCGGCTGGCCGACGCCCGCTTCTTCTTCGAGACCGACCAGAAGACGCCGCTGGCGGCACGCGTGCCGCAGTTAGCGTCTGTCGTCTACCACGCGCGGCTCGGCACCCAGGCGCAGCGCAGCGAACGCGTGCAGCGGATCGCGCGCCCGATCGCCGAAGCACTGGGACAAGATGCCACGCTGGCCGAACGCGCCGCACTGCTGGCCAAGACCGACCTGCTGACCGGCATGGTCGGCGAGTTCCCCGAGCTGCAGGGCATCATGGGCCGCTACTACGCGACGCACGACGGCGAGCCCGCGGCCGTCGCCGACGCGATCGCCGAGCAGTACCAGCCCCGCTTCGCCGGCGATGCGCTGCCGGCCAGCCCGACCGGCACCGTGCTCGCACTGGCCGACAAGCTCGAAACGCTGGCCGGCCTGTTCGGCATCGGCCAGTTGCCGACCGGCGACAAGGATCCGTTCGCGCTGCGCCGCCATGCGCTCGGCGTGCTGCGGATGCTGATCGAAAAGCGCCTGCCGCTGGCGCTCGACAAGCTGATCGATGATGCGTGCGCGGTGTTCACGCCGCTCGGCGCCGACAAGCCGGCGCGCCCGACGCGCGAGACGCTGCTCGCGTTCTTCCACGACCGCCTGGCCGGCTACCTGCGCGAACTGGGTTACAGCGCCAACGAGGTCGCGGCCGTCGTCGACCAGGCGCCGACGCGGCTGGCCGACCTGCCCGCGCGGCTCAAGGCGCTGCGCGAGTTCGCGCGGCTGCCCGAAGCGCAGTCGCTGGCCGGCGCCAACAAGCGGATCGGCAACATCCTGAAGAAATCCGGCACCGAAGCCGACGGCGCATCGCTCGATGAGGCACGGCTGGTCGAGCCCGCCGAGAAGGCCTTGGCCGAGCTGGTCGTCACGCTCGAACCGTCGATCGCGCAGCGGATGCGCGACGAGGACTTCAACGGCGCGCTGCTCGGCCTGGCCCGGGCACGCGGCCCGGTCGACGCGTTCTTCGACGAGGTCATGGTGATGGCCGAGGATCCGGCGGTGCGCGCCAATCGCCTCGCGCTGCTGGCACGGCTGCAGGCGATGATGAACCAGGTCGCCGACATCTCGCGGCTGGCTGCCTGATGCCCGCGACCGCGCTCCGGCTGGTGATCCTCGATCGTGATGGCGTCATCAATCACGATAGCGACGCCTACATCAAGAGCCCCGACGAATGGCAGCCGATCGACGGCAGCCTCGAAGCGATCGGCCGGCTCTGCGCTGCGGGTTACCGCGTCGTCGTCGCCACCAACCAGTCCGGCATCGCGCGGGGACTGTTCGATCTGGCCACGCTGGGCGCGATCCACTCCAAGATGCATCAGTGCGCCGCACAGGCCGGCGGCCACATCGATGCGGTGTTCTTCTGCCCGCATGCGGGCGACACGCAATGCGAGTGCCGCAAGCCCAAGCCCGGCATGATTCTCGAGATCCTGCGCCGCTACGGCACGCTGCCCGACGAGGTGTTCGTCATCGGCGACTCGCTGCGCGACGTGCAGGCCGCGGCCGCCGCGCAGTGCCGGCCCGGCCTCGTGCTGACCGGCAACGGCCGCAAGACGCAGGACATGGACCTGCCGTTCGGCACCGTGATCGAGGCCGATCTGGCCAGCTTCGTCGATCACGTGCTGCTCGCTTAGTGGACATTAGGGTCTGTTGACATATGAATCGAGCCCGCGTGAGCCCCGGCAAAGAGCGCAATCGAGGCGCAAAGCGCAGCCGTGCCGCGTGGCACGGCGAGCATTTGCAACGCGGAGTGCGCTCTTTGCCGGGACTCACCCGAAGGGCCGGACCGATACGGGGTTCAGGGCTTCGTTGCCGCCTCCTTACAGGGAGCCACCCTGCGCGTCGGCGGCGCCTCCCCCTGAACCCCGTATCGGTCCGGCGCGGGCTCGATTCATATGTCAACAGACCCTAGTTAACGCTGATCTCGGAGCCGACGTCGATGCCCCATCTGCGCGCCGCGCTGTTCCTGCTGTTCGAGTTGCTGACGGTGATCCCCTGGGCGATCCTGTGCCTGTTCTGCGCGGTCCTGCCGCGTCGATGGCGTTACGCGTTCACCGCGCGCTGGCCGGCGATGCAGATATGGGCCGCGCGCTGGCTGCTGGGGATCCGGTACCAGGTCATCGGCGCGGAAAACCTGCCGACCGGCCCGGCGGTCCTGCTGTCCAAGCACCAGTCGACGTGGGAGACGCTGTTCTATCCAAGCTACATCCGGCGCGAGTTGTGCTTCGTGTTCAAGCGTGAGCTGCTGTACATTCCGTTCTTTGGATGGGGAATCGGTCTGCTCGACATGATCCACATCAATCGCGGCCGCGGTGCCAGCGCGTTCGAGGAAATCGTCCAGCAAGGCGCGGCCAAGCTCGCGCAGGGCCGCTGGATCATCATGTTTCCCGAGGGCACCCGCACGCCGGTCGGCAAGATCGGCCGCTACAAGAGCGGCGGCGCGCGGCTCGCGGTGCGCACGGGCGCGCCGGTCGTACCGATCGCCGTCAACGCCGGCCGATGCTGGCCGCGCAAAGCCTTCATCAAGACACCGGGCCTCGTCACTGTCTCGTTCGGACCGCCGATCACGACCTCCGGCCGTTCCGCCGACGCAGTCAACACCGAAGTCCAGCAGTGGATCGAGGCCGAGATGCGACGCATCAGCCCCGACGATTATCACCAGGAATCCCGCCCCGCATGACCCGTCCGCGACAAGCGCCTCGCGACGCGGCCGACGCCGCGCTGCAACTGAGCCTGCCGCTGTTCGACGCGCTACGTCGCGTCGATCCCGCCCCCCTTCCCGGCCGCCGCATCGTGCGCCTCGAACAGCAGATCGTCGAGTACCAGTTGACGCGCTCGCGCCGGCGCACGATCGGTTTTCTCGTCGATGACCGCGGCCTGTCCGTCACCGCGCCGCGCTGGGTCACGCTCGCGTGCATCGAGCAGGCGCTGGTCGAGAAAGCCCGCTGGATCCTGCGCAAGCTCGACGAATGGCGCCAGCACGCGGCGCGCCGCGAGCGGCTGGCGATCCAGTGGGAAGACGGCGCCAGCCTGCCGCTGCTGGGCGCGTCGCTGCGCATGCAGCGCGTCAGCGCGGCTCGCGTCGCGGTGCACCGCGAAGACGAGGTCTTGTGGGTCGGCCTGCCCGACGATGCCGGCGTCGAGGTGTTTCGCGATGCCGTCCAGCACTGGGTCCGGCGGCAGGCGCTCGACTTGTTCGAGCAGCGGCTCGCGCACTTCGCGGGACTGCTGGGCCAGGGCCCCAGCCGCTGGGGTCTGTCGTCGGCGCGCACGCGCTGGGGCAGTTGCGGCCCCGACGGCGCGATCCGGCTCAACTGGCGGCTGATGTTTTTTCCGCCGCATATCGTCGACTACGTGGTAGCCCACGAACTGGCCCATTTGAAGGAGCTGAACCACAGCCGGCGGTTCTGGGACGTGGTTGGGCAGATCTATCCTGACTACGCGAAAGCGCGGGCGTGGCTGCGCAGCTACCCTGATGATCTTGCGTTGAACTAAGTACGGCAAAGGCACACTGATATGCGTCTCCTGCACACGATGCTGCGCGTCGGCGACCTGCGGCGCTCGATCACGTTCTACACGGACGTGATGGGCATGACGCTGCTGCGCACGACCGATCGTCCCGAGCAGCAATACTCGCTCGCGTTCGTCGGCTATGGCGATGAAGGTTCGAACAGCGTCATCGAGCTGACGTACAACTATGGTGTCGACCGGTATGAACTGGGCACGGCCTTCGGCCACCTGGCGATCGAAGTGCCGGACGTGGCTGCGGCTTGCGAGCGGATCCGAGCTGCCGGTGGGAAGGTCACGCGCGAGGCTGGGCCGGTCAAGGGTGGGAAGACGGTTATCGCGTTCGTTGAGGATCCGGATGGCTATAAGATCGAGTTGATACAAGGAAAATCAACAACTCACGACGACGAACGCCAGTCGGACGCGAAAAACACCGATCCACTGCGCAGCGCGTAGCAGATAGACAACAGAAGCCCGCGCAGGCGGGCTTCTGTTTGTGTGCGGTGATGGGACCGCACCCATGGCTACCAATTCCCTTTCCCGACAACTAACTGCCTTCAGTTCGTGGTTGCCGAACGGCAGTTCAAGACTGGACTGAGACGTTCATGCATGCGGCCAGAATGTCGGCTAGCTTCAGAAGCGGTCATTTGACGGTCGGCATGACGAATGGACGTGGCACTTCGAAATCGAAGCGCCAAATACTCGGCGCAGTTGTCGCCGGACATAGCCGCTTCCACCACTATGCACTTCGGGCTAGTGTATCTTCCGGCACTGCTCTGGTCAGGCAGACGTGCAACATTTCAAGAAGCTTGAACTGATAGGCAGCCCCACACCAAGCAGACCCCGCTCGCGGGGACGATGGAGCCTCATCGTTCGTGGTGGGCCGGCGGCAACCGGCCATAGGCGAGTGTCGGCGGCGAACAGCTTTCGAGTACGCTATGCATGCCAACATTTCCTTCCAATCGACCGCCTTCGGATGCGGCAGAAGTTGGGCATTTGAGGACGATCAAGAAGATTGCGCAAGAACTGGAGAGTACGCGCAAGCGCCTGACCGTCGACTGGTCTGCACGTGTGAGCATGCAGACCAAAGTGCTCGGAGAATTCTTCGCGTAGCGAGCCAACCAAGTTAAATTCAAACCTATTCAGCTGATGCGAGAGGGAGGAATGAACCAAGTCGCACAAGTCATGCAGTTTCGGCCCCAGCAAAGGGACTCCCGGTCGGCGGTGCTCGATCACGCTGCGAATGAGCTGATCTTCGCAGTCGTAGGACATGTCGGGTCTGGCACGAGTGAGGTCGCGAAGACGCTGGAATCCCTGTTGAAGACTGCGTCTGGTGGGGTGCCGGCACATGACGTTCAGGTATTCAAGGCAAGTAACCTAATCTCCGAATGGGCCGTCACAGTTGGAAAGCAGCCTCCAGCCTTGGTCAACGGCAAGAAGACGTTACAGATCGTCGAGACGTTCCAGGACCTTGGCGATGACATGCGGAAGGGCACCGATGACTTCGCTGCGGTGGCGCGTGCATTTGCCGTCAGGGTGAGGAAGCTCCGCGCAGAGCGCCTTGGAGTGCCCGTCACGTCAAGCGAACCAATCTTGCCCGACGGTTCCCCACGAGCATACATACTCGATTCGATTCGACACCCTGCAGAAGTCGAACTGTTGCGCCATATCTATCAGGATGCCTTCGTCTTGGTTGGCGTGGTCTGCGAAGAGTCGATACGGCTCAAACGTGTCACCTCCAAGTACCCCGATGCCGGTAGGACCAAGGCCCTTGAATTCATGCGCCGTGACGCAAAGGCTGTTCAGAAGCACGGGCAGCGAGTATCTGACGCGTTCCATCTTTCCGATTTCTTTCTTGACAATACGGAGGAGCGGTATCGCGACGACGGTAGCGCCAACCCTGACTGGGACGTGCCCGACCGCCTTTCACGGCTGGTAAAAATCATTCGCCATGCCGAAATCGTTCGACCCGCCCAGGCAGAAACGGCTATGCATCACGCACGTGCAGCGGCGCTTCGTAGCGCTTGCCTTTCGCGGCAAGTCGGCGCTGCATTATTGGATCGGACGAGCAACGTTATCGCCACTGGATGCAACGAGGTCCCCAGAGCCGGAGGTGGAGTCTACGGAGAGTCGTTCGAGAAAGATGACTCGGACGACCACAGGTGTGCGTACCGTTATGTTGAGGGTCACACGAAACCGTACTGCAGCAATAGTCAGGAACAGACGGAGATCGTAAACACGCTCCTTCAGCAGGTGGCCGACATCGTCACCTTAGGCGATGAGCAGCGGACGGAACTGCAATCGCTTTTTCGATCCGGTGCGATCGGCTCGCTCTTGGAGTTCAGCCGTGCTGTGCATGCAGAGATGGATGCAATCCTCACAGCAGGACGGGCTGGAACATCGACGGTGGGAACTCGTTTATTTGTGACGACTTTTCCATGTCACTACTGCGCACGCCACATTGTTTCCGCAGGAATAGATGAAGTCCAATACATCGAACCCTACCCCAAGAGCCAAGCTTTGGATCTGCACTCCGACTCCATCCAGGTGACCGCGGCAAAGTGGACCGTTCCTAGCCAGTTCAGCCTGACGCGCGTTGTCGCAAACGAGACGCCAACTCGGAGTCGACCAAAGGTGCTGTTCCGGCCATTCACCGGCGTAGCACCCAGGCTATATGGCAAGGCCTTCGCCAAGGATCGTGAACTCAAGGACGGCACATCCGGTGAGCTGACAATTGGGCAACCTGATTGGGGGTCACCGTGGCATCTCAGACGTAGCAGCTATGCCCAACTTGAAGCCGATCTGGCAGAGGGGACAGACGTTTGAGCCGCACGCGAATGGCGACCTTTCTTCGCCTCATTCACGACCGCGCTGACGCCAGCGGTCCCGACAGCCTCACGCGCTATGAGCCAGTGCAAGCGTCGCTTCTCGCCGATGCCGTTTCCACGGTGTTCGTCTGCACAACTGAAGAGCTTGACGAACGCGGGTTCATTGAACTGTTCACAAGCCTGCACACGACGCTGGTACTCGACTTGCGAATGACGCCGCGGTTTGACTTCGGAACATTGAACAGACGACGCGCGCTCTCGCTCTTTGAGGGACTATCGATCCGGTACCTCGACCTCGGTCTCAAGTCACCGACGATGGACGGCTGTCTGACGGCACTTGATGCAATCAGCAAAGAGCATCTGGCATCGTCCAATTCGATTCGGCCGAACATCGTGATGTTCGTAGACGCAGAGCCTGACTATCGAGAAGTCGGTCGCGCTGTCGGTCACCACATTAGAAGCAAGACAGGTGCTGACTGGGAGGTTGTGCTTAGAGGTCCGGCCGAGCCCCTAAAGTCGTCGCGGCGTGTCATTTTCATCAGTCATGCGAACCCCGAAGACAACGGCTTTGTACTGTGGCTTCAGGCGCAACTGCAACGATTAGGCTACGAGGTATGGTCAGATCTTAGCCGACTTCGAGCCGGTGAAGTATTCTGGGACTCCATTGAATCCGCGATCCGGCATGACTCCATTCGCGTAGTTGTCGTCGTGTCGGAGACATCAATGCGCAAAGACGGAGTGCTGGACGAGATCGCGCTTGCCGTGTCGGTAGAAAGGTCAGAGCGAATCTCTGGTTTCGTGATTCCGGTCAAGATTGACAAGGCGCCGTTCGCTTCTCTCAGAGCGAATATTGCGCGCAAGAACACTCTCGATTTTTCGAATGGCTGGGGAAGAGGATTGACCGCGCTTGTCGGTACATTGCGTCGGGACGGTATTCCGCGAGGCAGTAGTCGGCTTGATGAGATGCTTCAGCTCCTCAAGCAAGCGTCAAAAACATCGGCTCTTCGATCAGTGCCCGAGGTACTGACATCCAACCGACTGTCCGTTACGAGCATTCCTGGGAGGCTCTATTTCATGGCGGGTAAGCCCACGTGCACTGTTCAAAACGAAGAAGAATTCACGGCCCGCCTGTTACCACTGACTCCCCACCGTGGAGGTTGGCTTAGCTTTCTCTCGCATGCCGAACTCCATGCAAAGGGTATCGATGGCATGAAAGCACAGAGCGCCGTTGCAACTGATGAGTTCAGAGCTGGGAACGTAAGTCTGACGGCTGGATTGCGGGTTGGAGAGCGTGAGCGCCTGATCACACGCATCTTCAACTCCCATCTAAACTTTGCCTTGATAAACCGAGGTCTCCTACCTCTCGCCGATTCATTGCCACCCACCCTCTACGTTCCGAGTCAACTGATTGAAAAAGATCAAGTTTCGTTCATCGACACGGATGGGCGAGCACACCGGCGCATCTTGGTTGGTCGCAGCGAGCGTCGGCAACTATTTTGGCATTTAGGTTTGACTGTAAAGTATCTTGCCGGCGCAAACTGCGTCCAGGTGAGGCTGCGCGTTGTCTTTACGGTGGATGGATCCAAGGCGACTATCTCGGTGGATCGAATGAAGGATGTTAGGCGATCCTTCTGCAAGAACTGGTGGAACGACCGGTGGCGATCATTGGAACTTGCTCTGATGACTTGGCTAGCCCATGGCTCAGACCAGATCGAACTGCATTCGGGTGATGCTGGAAAATTGGTCGTTAGCGCAAGACCTCAACAGTTCAGCGTGCCGATATCACTTGATGAAGTACTAATTTCCTCAGCAAGCGATGCCGATGTCGACGACGGCGTCGAGCCGTTCTTGGCCGATGAGTTGGACGACATCGACGACGAAGATATCGATTTTCAATGACCTCGGCCCAAACTATCTTCCTTGACGAGCCAGAGTTGCAGTTCGGCTTTGGCCAAACGGCACGTGACCCAAAGCAAGGTCTCTTCCTCTTTGGACCGTTGAGGGAAGGCTTGATACCTATGCGGATCAGGGTTGGTGTCGTCGGAACGTCAGAGGGACTTCGCCTCTACACAAACTGGGTAAGAAGCGTTGGGCGACCAATTTCGCCGCTCGACGGGTCGACCGCAAGCGTCTTCTATCCAGGGTTCCGCGAACTGTTCGGCTGCGAGTGGCCAGAATCGCCCGACATCGTCTGCCCAATTGCGGCTGACGCAGTGTCGTCAGCCCTTCGCATCGCCGAGCGTCATGTCGCGGTGTTCCGCACCGTATCGCTATTTGTCGACGCGATATCTACAAGCATCCTTGAAGAAGAGACAAAGCCTGACATCTGGTTTGTCGTCGTACCGGACGAAGTGTATGCATTCGCCAGACCGAGGTCCGGAGTTCCAGTTGGCGAGCGGACCAAGTCAGAAACTCTGATGAACGCTCGTCTTGCACGCCAGCTTACCAGGGAGCCATCGCTTTTCGATGACGACATGGCTGCTGCAAAGCCCTTTCTCTACGATCTCGACTTCCACAATCAATTGAAGGTTCGACTGCTTGAGCGCTTAGTCGTGACACAAATTGTTCGCGAGTCTACATTGCAACCTGAAGGGTTGGAGTCTCGACGCCGATTGCAGGATGCTGCGACCGTAGCTTGGAATATGTCCTTATCCACATACTATAAAGTCGGAGGGAAGCCCTGGAAGATTGCGCAAGTTCGTGATGGCGTTTGCTATATCGGGCTCGTGTTCAAAAAAGATATTACTGGCCCCAGCGACGAATACGCTTGCTGTGGTGCTCAAATGTTCCTAAGCGGCGGGGACGGAATGGTATTCAAGGGACGTTTAGGCGACTGGTATTCGCCCAAAACCCGAGAGTTTCATCTCACGCGGGACACGGCGCGCGAGGTTTGCGCAGGAGTTGTCGAGGCATTTACCAAGTTAACAGGATCGCCGCCCCGAGAATTGTTCGTTCATGGCAAGACAAGGTTTGACAGCGACGAGTGGGCGGGATTCTGCGACGCCGTGCCATCGACGACTAACGTTGTGGGGGTTCGAATCTCGCGTTCTGATGAGTTCAAGCTGTATCGGCCTGGGCGGATGCCTGTGATAAGGGGAACCGCACTGAAAGACAACGAACGAGTGGCATATCTGTGGACCAGCGGGTATATCCCTGATCTGCGGACCTATCCCGGGTGGGAGACGCCAAACCCTTTGAGGATTGAGATAAGTCGAGGTGATGCGAAAATCGAAGGCGTAGTGCGTGACGTGCTGATGCTCACAAAGCTCAACTTCAACAGTTGTATCTACGGGGATGGTCTTCCCGTTACTCTTCGATTTGCCGACGCAGTAGGTGAAATTCTAACTTCTGCGCCTAATGTACCCAGTACTCCATTGCCATTTAGGCACTACATATAGAGCCGCCGAGCGCCGTAAAGAACCACGTGTGAGCATCGAACAGCATCCGGTAGCCCTGGCCCAGGATAGGCCACCAGCCAGAAGGCCCGACTCGCGCACAGCTTCATGCGCAAGAGCTGCGGCCGCAGGGTCCTCTGGATGCGGATTGTCGTCGGCGTGAGGTCGTTCTACTACCGTGCTACTTCGAGCAGTTGGCCAACGAGATCTACTGTGAGCAGTTCAAGCTGCTTGGGCCAACGTACTCACCAGCTACTGGCGTCCCACAGACTTTTTAGTCTGCGGCCTCAACGTAGCCCAAAGCGGCTTTCCAAGGCTTTGACGATCGCGCACGCAGATGACCGTTTTGTTTAGGTCAGCGTGACGCTAACCGTCTCACGCGACCGATAGCAACCGCTGTCAAGCGGCCCTAAGCCCACGCAAGACTTCCGGCTGCAACGAACAAACTGCTGCCGATCACGGCTTACCCCTCTACGCCTCATCACCTTTTAGCCAGAGTAGCGTCGGATAGCCCATCTCACGCAATGCAGCGGCGACCGCGTCCGTGGACTTCCACGGATCGCCCTTGAACCGCGCCACTAACCCTATCCAAACGCGCTCGAAGGCCCGCAATGCGTCGACCTCGTCGAAGCGGATGCCCACCGGCAGCAGCGGCGCGATGTCTTCCGTCAAGTTGCGCGTGAGTTTTTCCAGCATACGCTGCTCGGCCATCGCGCGCGTAATAGTCTTACCCTCCAGGGCGAGATAGTGGTCGAAGCTGGCCACCAGCTTGTCTACGTTGAACGCCAACTGTTCAAGACCCTGGGCCAGGTCGAACAGGTCGCGGTTCTTGCGCCGTTGCGGCAGCGCGCGCAGCTTGGTGCCGAACAGTTCCTCGGCCGCGAAGGACACGATCTCGGCTTGGCTCTGATACCAGCCGTTCTCCATCGCGGAGGGATAGGAACGCACGCCGAGCAGAGACCCGTGCTCCCGCGTATTGATTTCCACCTTCAGCTTCAGCGTCGATTGCGGATCGGTTTCTGGCGTGAAGCGAAACACCAGGTGCATCGAATGCCCCGCCTGCTCACGCTTGCATGGCCCGAGCCATGCAAGCGCCTCGCGGATCGCATCGACGGTGGCACCGATCGGCTCCGGCTGCGTTTGCACCAGGTCGATGTCTTCCGAGTAGCGCAGCGGCTGCGCGAACCGCAGCTTGTTGATCGCGGTGCCGCCGCGGAACGCGATCTTGCCGTGGAGCGCCAGCGCGTTGAACAGATCGCACAATGCGCGGCAGATGATCAGATCCTGCTCGATCTGACGGAAATCGGGCCACGGCGCATTCGCGCTCCAGGCTTGGAGATAGGCTTGCGGAATCAAGAATCGACCTCCACCGGCTCATTGAGGATCAGCAGCCAGCGGGGGGCTTTCTCGTGCAGGTCGGACAGGCCCTCCACGGGCTTCACGGACGGGTCCAGCAGGGCAGCCGTCTTGGCTTCGCGCACGAACGGCCGCAGCGCCTCGGCCTGCGATGCATGGCCGACCCATTCCAGCAGATAGCCCAGGCGACGCACCGAGGAGTTTTCGTAGTACATCGCGATTTGCGCCAACTCGTCGGGCCTAGCCTGCCCGCCGAGGTCTTTGGCGATCTGCGCCAGGCCATTGATACCCGCCGCCTTGTGGAAATAGCGGGCACAGTCCAGCAGCGTCAGTTCCAAACCAGCGACCTTCGCAAAGCCGGCGTCGCTCTTGAGCGCTCCCAGCCAGCCGGCCCGGTTGACTTGATCGAATGCCTCCGGGCCTTGATACACGAACTCCAGCCGTTGCCGGCCGACCTCGAAGCCGCGCATCTGCCGAGGCACGATGACCTGGAACACCATCGCCGCCTGATGCGACGCGCCGTGGAACGCGGCGGCGCGCAGCAAGGCGACGCGGTAGTCCAGCCGCAGGTACTGCATCAACGGGTCGATCCAGCGCACCGGGTCGGGCGCACCGAGGGCCCGGTCCTCCGGGCGCAGAATCAGGTAGAAGCCGCGCCGGGGATGGGCAAGGCGTTTTTTCCTGACCTGCCGCATCAGCGCGACGCTCAATGCGTGCGGCGACAGGCTGAGCGCAACCTGAGCCTCCTCTCGCGTGAAGTAGGCCCGGCCCTGGGCAAGATGCTCTTCGAAATACGATTCAATGGATGGCACGCCCAAATCATACGCGGAAGTTGACGTTTTCTGTATAGTATCGCGTATGATTTGGGGGTGATTCGAGACGTCAAACACCCCGCTACCGGAATACCAATCGGCTGCGTAGTACCTAGCAGACGAACGACAAAAGCCCGCACGAGCGGGCGCCCTTTTTACCGCAGGCGCGAAAACAGTTGCAGCGCGCTGGCTCGATCGATGGGCTCCTTCAGCGCGCCGGAACCGACGTACGCATCGAGCTTGCCCGTGAAAGATCGGCCCACGGAGGCAGGTGCGTATGGGAAGTCGCTTCCGTACAGGATGTGCCCGGGCGCTGCGAAGGCTTCGAGGCTCGGCATCGACGCGGCGCTGCCTGACAACGCAGTGTCGAAGTAGAAGCGCTTGAACTGGGTGAGCAAATCGGAGGCGGAAAGCCCGGGCCGGATGGCTTTGGCCAGCTCCGCGAAGCGATGCGACGCGTACGGCAGGAAGCCGCCGGCATGCGACAGGATGATCTTCAGATCCGGATATCGTCCCAGCAGGCCGCTCAGCACGATCTGTACGGCCGTACGCGTCGTGTCGAACGGGTAGTCGACCATCGGCCCCGGCATGCCGTCGATGTTCGGGATCGCGGGCTTGCCGGGATGGATGAAGACGACCGTGCCGCGACGGGCAATCTCCTTCCACAGCGGCTCGAACAGCGGATCGCCGAGGTAGTGCCCTTCGTAGTTGCTGAGAAGCACGATGCCGTCGGCCTTGAGCACGTCATCCGCGTAGGCGAGTTCGGCGATGGCGCCGTCGACGTCGGGCAATGTCAAGGTAGCGAAGTTGCCGAACCGATCGGCGGCTCTCTGGACGAGCGACGCGGTGTACTCGTTGACCCGGCGCGCCATCGTCCGGCGCTCCTGGCCTTTCCAGCCGCTGACGCCTGGGGCCGTCAGCGACAGGATGCTCGTCTTGATTTCCAGCGAATCCATGAAATCGATGGCGGCCTCCGGGCTCCATGCGGGCGAATTCCAACCGGAAGGGTCGCCCCCGTGTGCAGGCAGGGCGTCGGCCCAGAACGGAGGAACGACGTGCGTGTGGACATCGATGCGATCGCGAGTCATGAAAGCTCCTTGGTTGGTGGGGGCGTCAGTTCCAAGCCGGCGACCCTCGCAAAGCCGGCATCGCTCTCGAGCGTCCCTGGCCTGCCGGCCCGTGATGACTTGCCCCTCTGAACCATACGCGCAAATCGGCAGCATCTATCTGACATGCGTCGGTCCTGCGCCGCGCGCCGGACCTTATCAGCCTCGCGACGGAGCAACTCACCGCCGCAGCAGCAGCGCCTCCCCCATCCGCAGGCGCGCCCTCGCCTCGATCCCCGGCGCCAGCGCGAACCCCGGCGGCGCGAACACCAGGATCGTCGACCCGTGCTCGAACCAGCCCAGTTCCTGACCTTTACCAAACGCGGCGTCGCAAGGTATCTCGTTCGGCCCCTTCCATCGCAGGTGCAGCAACACATCCAGCGCATGCAGCCGGATGCTGGCCACCAGCACCGCCGCCACCGGCACTAGCGCCAGCGGCGTGCCGTCCGGCAGGCGTAGCCGCAGCACCGCGCGTTCATTGCGGCAGAACAGCTTCTCCACGCGCGCCAGTGCGATCGGATTGACGTTCCAGGTATCGCCGCTAAGGTAGGTCACATGCTCCAGGCGGCCGTCGGCCGGCGCGTGGAAGCGGTGGTACATCGCCGAGGTCAGGCGCAGCGTCACGTAGGTGCCACCCTCGAAGGGCGTGACGTCCTGGCTCGGGCCGAACAGCTCGCGCATCGAATAGCGTAGGCCCTTGGCCTGTAGCACCAGATCACGCTCGGCACGCCCGCAAGCACCGACGATGGCGTCGCAAGGGCTGCTCAGCACCCGCGGGTCTAAATCGATAGGGCGCGCGCCCTCGACCAGCTCGCGCGTGAAGACCTCGCGCAGGCTGCGATAGCGGACCGACCGGGCATCCGACAGATCCAGGTCGGTGAACAGCCGCCACACGGCCAGCGAGACGCGCGTCAGCGCGGTGCTTTCGATGCGGCTGAAACGTCCCATCCAGCGCGTCAACGCGACGCGGGGAATGCGGTTGGTGAGCAGGAAGTTCAAGTCTTCCTGCTGTGCGAGGCGGCGCAGCCGGCTCAGGGCGCCGGCCTTCATGACGGTGTCAAGCATGGAGCGTAAACCGATCGGATGGAGGGAAACACATGAACGAAGCACTCGCCCTGTCCGCCGCCGCGCTCGGCCTGCTCGCATGGGGGCTGCCGAAGGCACGCCGGCGGTTGCAGTTGTCGCGCGCCAAGCACCGCTCGCTCGCCGGCCATGCGCGCATCGCCAAGCGCATCGCGGCACAGATCCCCGGCTACGCTTATGACGAAGCGCGCTTCTTCGCCGTCGACGGCGCACCGGGCGATGTCGCGGCACGCCGTCGCGACGGCTTCTTTCGCCTGGCGGCGCTGTTCGAGCAGCGCTACCCCAGGGGCATCACGCTCACCGCACAGGCGCGCGAAGGCTTGTCGGACCTGCAGTTCACCGGCCGTTACCGCGTGCCCTTCCCCTTCAGCCCGCTGGTGCGCGAGCATCTGAAGACCGGCAGCTTCGTGGCCCGCGCCAGCGGCGTCACGATCGAGGACATCGACGGCAACGTCTTCCACGACCTGACCGGCAGCTACGGCGTGAATGTCTTCGGCGTCGACTTCTATAAGGACTGCATGGACGAGGGCTTCGCCGCTGTGCGCGAAGTCGGCCCGATTCTTGGCAGCTACCTGCCCTGCGTGGCGGCGAACGTCGAACGATTGAAGGCGATCTCGGGCCTGGATGAGGTGTCGTTCCATATGAGCGGTACCGAAGCAGTGATGCAGGCGGTGCGGCTGGCGCGCTACCACAGCGGGCGGCGTTGCGTGGTGCGCTTCGCCGGCGCTTACCACGGCTGGTGGGACGACGTGCAGCCCGGCCCGGGCAACCCGCTGCCGCCGCGCGACGGCTTCACGCTGAAGGACCTGGACGAACGCAGCCTGCAGGTGCTGCGCACGCGCCGCGACATCGCCTGCGTGCTGGTCAACCCGCTGCAGGCGCTGCACCCCAACGCGAACGCGCCCGGCGATTCGGCGCTGGTGGACAGCAGCCGCCGCGCCGGCGTGGATCGCGTCGCCTACAGCACATGGCTGCAGCAGTTGCGCCAGGTGTGCAGCGAACGCGGCATCGCGCTGATCCTCGACGAGGTCTTCGTCGGTTTCCGTCTGGCCCCGGGTGGCGCGCAGCAGTACTTTGGCATTCGCGCGGACCTGGTGACCTACGGCAAGACGCTGGGTGGCGGGCTGCCGGTGGGCGTGGTCTGCGGCAAGCGCGAGTGGATGAAGCGCTACCGCGACGAGCGCCCGGCGGACATCTGCTTCGCGCGCGGCACTTTCAACGCGCACCCGGCAGTGATGGCGGCGATGAGCGCCTTCCTCGACCGGCTCGATCGCCCCGACATCCAGGCGCTCTACGACGGCCTGGACGAACGCTGGGACGCTCGCGCGGCACGCTTCAACGCCGCGTTGGCCGAGGCCGGCGTGCCGGTGCGCATCGCGCAGTTGTCCAGCATCTGGACCGTGCTGTACACCGAACCCTCGCGCTACAACTGGATGCTGCAGTTCTACCTGCGGGCGCATGGGCTGGCGCTGTCGTGGGTGGGCAGTGGGCGCATCGTCTTCAGCCTGAACCACACGGAAGCCGACATCGATGCGGTGATCGCCAAGTTCGTCGCCGCCGCGCGCGAGATGCAGGCCGACGGCTGGTGGTGGCATGCGCCCGGCCAGACGAACCGGCGGATCCGCCGCGGCCTGCTGGTCGAAATGCTGGGCCGCCGATTCTCTTGAGCCACGGGAAGACATCCGCCCAGCCATCCGGCGATCGCTGCACGCCCGGCTTTGCCGGGCCACTAGCGATGTTCTCTCGAGTCCGGGTGCGAATGTGGATGCGGACGCGAATGCTGGTGCTGGTGCTGGTGCTGGTGCTGGTGCTGGTGCTGGTGCTGGTGCTGGTGCTGGTGCGGGTGTGCGTGGGATTGCAGAGAGCTTAGCGGCGAGCACGCCACATGCGGCATCGGGTCGATCCGCTCCCCGCGCCATAGCGCCAGCGGCGCCTTGTGGTACAGCACGATGTCGTGCACGGGGTCGGTCAGGATCTTCGTCAACCAGGCCAGCGCCGGCACCGCGCCATCGCGCAGCCACAGTTGCGCGACGCGGAACAGCAGCCCGGCGACGCCCAGCGCCAGCCAGGCGATGCCGGTGTCGTGTACGAGGCGCCCGAAGTCCGCGGCCGGTCCGGCCAGCCACAGCACCAGCGGCACGCCGGCCCACACGGCCAGCAGCACGATCTTGCGTCGAATGTTGTAGCCGACCTTGATCTCTTCCTTATAGGCGTCGCTGACGTCGTTGACCTGGTCATAACCGCGCGGCTCGAAGAAGAAGTGCCCGGCCTGGCGCGTCGTCATCGACACGCACCAGCCGACGATCGCGGACCAGGCCGGAACGATGAACAGCAGCCCATAGGCGACCAGGAAGCTGATGGCGCTGACGAAATGCAGGCTCTGGTTGATGCGGCTGTGGTGGTAGTAACGGTGGTCGTCCCAACGTTGCTGGCGCAAGGTCTGCAGAAACAGGTTCATTCGTACTCCTCCGTTCGTGGCTCGACGATAAGCGCATCCTGAAGGGCTTACGTGAAACCTGCGTGACCGCATTCCGTCATCAATCCGTCGCAACACGCACGGACAATCGTCGTCATGCAGATGCGCGTGGCCTTCGTCACCGAAACTTATCCGCCCGAGCTGAACGGCGTGGCGACGACGACGGCGCAGTTCGTCGAGGGCCTGCTGCGCCTGGGGCACCACGTTCAGTTGCTGCGCCCGCGCCAGCACGACGGCGATGCGGCGACCGGCTCCGGATCGCTGCACGAGGTCCTGGTGCCGGGCCTGCCGATTCCGCGCTATCCGCATCTGCGCATGGGCCGACCGTGCCGCCGCTCGCTGCAACAGTTATGGTCGAGGCAGCGGCCCGACGTCGTGCACATCGCCACCGAAGGGCCCCTGGGCTGGTCGGCGCTGCACGCGGCGCGACGGCTGGACCTGCCGGTGACCAGCGACTTCCGCACCAACTTCGACGCTTACAGCCGCCACTACGGCTTCGGCTGGCTGCAGCGACCGATCACCGCTTATCTGCGCCATTTCCACAACAGGACGAACCGCACGCTGGTGCCGACCGAAGCACTGCGCCGCGAGCTGGAAGCCGCCGGCTACCAGCGCCTGCATGTCGTGCAGCGCGGCGTGGACACGGTGCGCTTCGATCCCTCACGGCGCGACGCGGCGTTGCGCCGCCAGTGGGGCGTCGGCGACGACGAGGTGATACTCGGCTATGTCGGCCGCCTGGCGGCGGAGAAGAACCTCGACCTGCTGCTGGATGCGTTCCGCGCGGTGCGCCGGACGGTGCCGACGGCGCGGCTGGTGCTGGTCGGCGACGGCCCGCTGCGCGCGTCGCTGCAGGCTGCCCACCCCGATGTGATCTTCGCGGGGCTGCGCAACGGGCCGGATCTGGCCGCGCACTATGCGTCGCTGGATCTGTTCGTCTTTCCGAGCCTGACCGAGACCTTCGGCAACGTCACCGTCGAGGCGATGGCCAGCGGCCTGCCGGTGCTGGCCTTCGACCACGCTGCTGCCGGGCAACTGATCCGTAGCGGCCACAACGGCTGGCTGGTGCCGCCCGGCGACGCACTGCGCTTCGTCGCCGCCGCCGAAGCGCTGGCCAGAGACCCGCAGTTGCGCCGGGCGATCGCATCGCAGGCGCGCGTCGCCGCGCTGGCGCAGGGCTGGGACGGCGTCGTCGCGCGCTTCGCCTCGCAACTGGCGGCGGCCTGCGACGAAGGGTCGCCGTGGCGGAGCGCCGCCGATTCGCCGTCGCCCTGCCCCGCCCCCATCGTTCAAGACATTCATCGTTCGAGCCCGTGAAACGCGAACCCTGGCCCCTGCTGGATCTGCCGATCGACGCCCCTCCGGACGGCCCGTCGGACGACCCACCCGACGAGCCGCCCACCCCGCCGCGCGCGGGCGATACGCTGCGGGTGCGCACGGTGTGGATCTCCGACCTGCACCTGGGCACGCCGGGTTGCCAGGCCGAGGCGCTGCTCGACTTCCTGCGCCACGTCGATTGCGCGACGCTGTACCTGGTCGGCGACATCATCGACGGCTGGCAACTGCGCCGTAGCTGGTACTGGCCGCAGGCGCACAACGACGTCGTGCAGAAGATCCTGCGCAAGGCGCGCAAGGGCACGCGCGTGGTGTTCGTGCCGGGCAACCACGACGAGTTCGCGCGTCGCTACGTGTCGCACAACTTCGGCGGGGTCGACGTGGTCGAGGATTGCATGCACGTCACCGCCGACGGCCGCCGTCTGTGGGTGACCCACGGCGATCTGTTCGACGGCGTGATCCAATGCGCGCGCTGGCTGGCGATAGCCGGCGACGTCGCCTACGAATGGACGCTGAAGTTCAACCGCTGGTTCAACCGTGCGCGCGCCCGATTAGGGCTGCCGTACTGGAGCCTGTCGCGCTACCTGAAGCTGAAGGTCAAGCGTGCGGTCAGCTACGTCGGCGAGTTCGAAGCGGCGGTGGCACGCGAGGCGCGGCGGCGCGGCGCCGACGGCGTGGTCTGCGGCCATATCCACCACGCGGAGCTGCGCGATATCGACGGGATGCTTTATGCCAACGACGGCGACTGGGTCGAGAGCCTGAGCGCGCTGGTCGAATGGCCCGAAGGCCGGCTGGAAATCATCGACTGGTCCGCCCGCCTGGGGCAGCGACATCCGTCCTCCACGCTCAGCGCCGAGGTAGCCGCACGGTAGTGCGAGCTAGACGGCCATCGGGCGGCTGATTACAATGAGAAGAATTCGTATTTACAAGATCGTGAAGCATGCCAGCCGCAGGCGTTTCGCACACCGCCCAGGTGGAGTTGCTCTACGCCATCCATCACGGCTGGTTGCAAGGCTGGTTGCGTCGCAGGCTGGGCGACCCCTGTCTGGCCGCGGACCTTTCGCACGACACCTTCGTTCGCGTCCTCGCCAAGGAGGTATTGCCTGACATTCGCGAGCCACGCGCGCTGCTGACCACGATCGCCAATGGGCTGGTCATCAACCTGCACCGGCGCCAGCGCATCGAACAGGCTTATCTCGATGAACTGGCGCGCCAACCGGAGCAGGCAGCCCCTTCGCCCGAAGCCCGTGCGCTGATCGTCGAGGCGCTGGTCGAACTCGATCGACTGCTCGGCACGCTTCCGGGCAAGGTCCGCGAAGCGTTTCTGCTGTCCCAACTGGACGGCTTGCGCCAAAGCGAGATCGCCGTTCGGCTCGGCGTCTCGCTACGCACCGTCAAGCGCTACCTGGTGCAAGCATTCGAGCATTGCTGCTTCGGGATGACGGCCTGAGCATGCAACCGCCGTTCGGTCCCGCACAGACCGAGACCGACATTCCTCCGGCTGTTCGACGGCAAGCTGCACAGTGGCTGGTGGAACTCCAGGGCGATGACGTCGACGATGCCACCCGGACACGCTGGCAACAATGGCGCGCTGCCGACCCCGATCATGAACGCGCCTGGCAGCGTGTGGAAGCCTTCACCAGTCAGCTTCAGCGTATTCCGGGTTCAGCCGCTCGCACGGCCTTGAACGCGGCTTCCGCCAAGAAGCGGCGCCAACTGGTGAAATCGTTGACCGTCGCCATCTTCGCATCGGGCACGGTCTGGGCCCTGCTGGACGCTGATTTCGGCAGAACCATGCGGGCCGACAAGCGCACCGGCGCCGGCGAGCGGGCTCGCATGACCTTGCCCGATGGCACTCGGGTCGAACTGAACTCCGGCACGGCCATCACCGAGCGCTTCAGCGATGACGAGCGAACGCTGCATCTGCTCGAAGGGGAGATCCTGGTCACCACGGCCCCCGATGCGGCAGGCCGGTCCTTCTTCGTGCAGACCTCGCAGGGCAGCCTGCATGCGCTGGGCACGCGGTTTTCGGTACGTGCGCTGGGCAACGCCGCGGTCCGCGTAGCCGTGTTCGAGGGCGCGGTCTCCATCCAGCCGACACAGGCGATCGTGCGGCCGCAAGTCCTGCGCGCTCACGAGCAAACCCGCTTCACGCACGATGCCATTTCCCCCGCGACACCCGCCGACGAGGCGAGTATCGCCTGGACCCAGGGCCTGATCGTGGCCCAGGACATGCCGTTGTCCCAGTTCCTGGATGAACTGGCCCGCCATCGCCCGGGCCATCTAGGCTATTCCGCGTCGGTCGCGGACCTGCGGGTATCGGGCGTCTACCCGCTTGCCGACACCGATCAGGTGCTGGCCGTGCTGGAAACCGCTCTGCCGGTGAAGGTCCGGCGCATGTCGCGCTTCTGGGCTTGGGTGCAGCCCCGGTAATTTTCAAACGACTGGCCCTTTTTCGTGTCTCGCGGGGCAATGGAGTGAAAGCCCTTCACTTCCAGCGTTGAAAGACATGACGATCTCCCGCCCATGGCAGCGCTTCGCGCGCTGCGCCTTCCTCGGCGCGACCGCGCCTCTGGTGCTTGCCAGCGCCGCCTATGCGCAAACCGCGCCGGCGACCCGGGAATACCGCATTCCCTCGGGCCCGCTGACTGCCGTGCTCAACCAGTTCGGCCGCGAGGCGGGCGTTCTGCTGTCCTTCTCCACGGACCAGACCGGCCCCTTGCAAAGCCAGGGCTTGCAGGGCAGCTACAGCGTACCCGCCGCCCTGCAGGCCTTGCTGACCGATACGGGCCTGGAAGCCGCGGCCCAGCCGGGCGGAGGCTACGTGGTACGTCGAACCGACCCGATGTCACTCGTCGGCGTAATCAGGCCAGTGGGTTTTCGGCATATTCAGGCCGGCTTGGTCGGGCAGGATTTCGGCGTAATCCGGCCAGGCCGTTTTCGGCATAAACAGGCCACCTGGTTTTCGGCGTAATCCGGCCACGACGCGCAGCAGCGGGCATCTCGAACACTCAGTCGCATCGGTACCCTCACCGGTCTTTCAGA
>JAKPAM010000057.1 GCA_029779435.1 Pseudomonadota bacterium
TCTGAAAGACCGGTGAGGGTACCGATGCGACTGAGTGTTCGAGATGCCCGCTGCTGCGCGTCGTGGCCGGATTACGCCGAAAACCAGGTGGCCTGTTTATGCCGAAAACGGCCTGGCCGGATTACGCCGAAATCCTGCCCGACCAAGCCGGCCTGAATATGCCGAAAACCCACTGGCCTGATTACGCCGACGAGTGACAGCGTTGCGGTGGGTGTAGCGGCTCAGATAGTCGAGCACCGCAGCCGGTCCGGCCAGCGCCGTCTTGGCGTAGACCACCCAGTCGTGATGGCGCAATGCCCGTTGCCGGGCATCGCGCTGCTCAGCGTCGCTCGCCGGATCACGGACCAGCATGCCGCTGCTCTGGGCCTCGATCAGGGCCTGGAGGAACTTGCCTCGAAACACCCGCGAGAGCGCCCGCACCGGAAAGAGAAATCCCGGGCTGCGTGGTGGTCTGATCCAGCCGGGATTGGCATGCGGCTTGGCGGCCAGCGCTCCGCAGGCCATCAGAGCGTGCACGTGCAGATGGCGACGCAGATCCTGCGTCCAGGTATGCAACACCAGGGTGAAGGCAGCCGTGCCGCCCAACCAACGAGGGTTGGCTGCAAACTCGGTCAGAGTGGCCGCGACTGTGCGCAGCAGCGTCTCGTACACCCAGCGCGAGTGCACCGCGGCCAGCGCATTCAACTCGTGCGGTACGGTAAACACCAGATGGCAATAGGGCACATCGAGCAGTTCAGCCTGGCGCGCAGCGCGCCAGGCCTCGCGCTCACGGCTCTGGCATTGCGGACAGTGCCGATTGCGGCACGAATGCCAACGCCATTGCGAGGCGCCACAACCGTCACAGCACACCCGCACGCCGCCCAGGGCCGGCGTGCGGCAGGCCACGATCGCCCGCCAGACTCGCGCCTGGGCGTGGCTCAGGCCATGGCAGTCCAGATACTGCGCGCCGAACCGGCGCAGCACCTGGGCCAGCGTCGCGGCCATCGCCGCCTCAACGTCCGGTGATCGGCGGCAACGCCCCCAGCAGATTCAACGGCTCGCGACGCGCTCCGTCGGGAACATCCGGGCGCGCCAGGTGTAGATAGCGCGTGGTCGTGCTCACATGCCGATGGCCGAGCCACTGCTGCAGGCTGTACAGATCGACCCCGGCTTCCAGCAGGTGCGTCGCGTAGGCATGGCGCAGCGAGTGGATGCCGCCCTGCTTGGTGATGCCGGCATGCGCGCAGGCGCCGCGATACCAGCGCTGCGCGCTCTGGATGGCCATCGGCTGATCGCTACCGGTCCGACCCACGAACAGCCACTCGCTTGGATGGGTCAATCGCCACCAGTCACGCAGCACCGTCAGCACCGCCGCCGACATCGGCACGTACCGATCCTTGGCGCCCTTACCCTGTACCACCCGCACACACATCCGATCGGCGTGGCTGTCGATGTCCTGCACGCGCAGGCGGCATAGCTCCGACAGCCTCAGTCCCGTGCCATAAGCCAGCATCAGAAAGGTGCGCGACTTGGCGTGGCTGGCCGCGGCAAACAGCCGTGCAATCTCCTCGCGCGACAGCAACTCGGGCAGCTTCTGGCAGGCCGGGCCCAGTGGAATCTGGAAGGCTGCGCCGTCGAGCCCCAGCACCGTTCCGTAGAAAAACCGGTAGGCGCAGCCATACTGGTTCAGACTCGAACGCGACAGCTTGCGCTCGCGCAGCAGGTGCAACAAATACTGCTGCACCTCGTTGGCACTGAGCGCATCGGGAATGCGTCGGTAATGCCGGGCCAACCGCGCAACCGCATCCAGATAGGCATCGGTGGTGCGCGCCGACAACCCCCGCAACTGCAGCGCATCGAGCATCCGTCGACGAAGCGGTGTCATGATCGTCTCCTTGATCGGGCACGGGAATCCCCCCGCCCAATCAAGGTAGATCTCTCATCACCTCACCGTCGCTCTCTACCCACCGCGTCAGCGGTTTAGTTCAACTTTAATTTAGAGAATCGAGAACCACCAATGCTCGCCATTCAACTCGGCCACGTCTCGTCCGGAAATCGCTGCGTCCACCGAAATTATCCTTCAAATTCAAGCATCTGTATTTGGGACTTCGCAATGTGCGCGCCGTGTAACGCCGCACGATAACCTGTCGCTCGCCGTCCGGCAATCGACGCACCAAGGCGAGCCGCATCACATCGCAAGTCGGCAGTTGCCGCCCATCGTACGAGGCGGCGGATCGATTGGCTCGGAGACTATCCGTTCGCGCTATATCGACGGCCCGATTGCTGTTCTGTGCGAGTCACAGGAAACTGTATGCATGAACAGCACATCGATCGCCTCGGCCACGCAGACTCCCGACGCCGCTCCTCGTCCTCACGGGCTGCTTGGCGCACTGCGTGCGCAGATCCGATATCGCCACTATAGCCTTCGGACCGAACAAGCCTACGTCTATTAGTCGCGCCAACTGATTCGATGGGCGGGCGGTAAGCACCCCCGAACGCTGGGACAGGCTGATATCGAGCAGTTTCTGTCGTATCTGGCCAATCACAAACACGTCTCGGCCTCGACGCACAAGCAGGCATTTTGTGCCATCGCGTTTCTATATCGCGAAGTACTCGGGCTCGAGTTTCCATGGCTGGCGAAACTGACCCGGCCTCGGGTGACGCGCACGATTCCCGTCGTTCCGTCGCCGGCCCAGGTACGCAGTCTGCTCGCGGAGTTGACACCATTGACGCATTTGCTCGGACATCTGCTGTACGGCACAGGCATGCGCTTGATGGAGGGCGTCCGACTGCGAATCAAGGACGTCGATATCGATCGGCAGGTCATCATCGTCCGCCAGGCCAAAGGCAACAAGGATCGTGTGGTGATGTTGCCGGCCTCGCTTCTGTCCGACATTCGCCGGCAGATGAAGTTGGCGCGCGCCTTGTGAACGGCCGATGCAGAAACGGACTCGGCCGGCGTCGAACTACCCGCCGCGTTGGCCCGCAAATATCCTGGCGCCCCGAAAGGTTGGGCCTGGTTCTGGCTGTTCCCATCAGAACGTCATTCGGTCGATCCACGGTCCGGCGTGCGGCGGCGTCATCACCTGTATCCACAGCAGCTTCAACGGGCGATCAAGGCCGCAGCAAACACGATCGGCCTGGTGCCGCCAGTTGCAGTCCACTCGTTGCGTCACGCGTTCGCAACCCATCTGCTGCAATCCGGCACGAACATCAGGACTGTCCAGGAATTGCTCGGCCATAGCGACGTCAGCACGACCATGATCTATACGCACGAAGGCCGGTCTGGGCGCGATACGCAGCCCGCTCGACCAATTCGCCTGCACTTCGAATGTCATTCGCGGGATGCATGCCAATCGACAGGCTTGATCAGTGGCTTCCTCGACTCTCAGCGCATCAAACGCCCACCCATATCCTAATCTTCCGCGATGCGTAGTACGGCTCCGAGTCGTTGCGATAAACGAAGACGTGGTCGTAGTGTAGACGTCCAAATCGCTTCATAAGCGCCACCGACGAGCGTCGACTCAATTCCCCGCACCTGCAACTCATCGTGCAGCGTGCGCAGAGGCAGCTGGCCAGCACAGACGATGATCGTATCGACCTCGACAGCTTGGGTTCTCCATTGATCTTCGCTTGACCTCGCTCTGAAGGGCGAGGCTTGCGCCCTCCTCTTTCCCACAATTCGGCTTTCATCAACTGGCCAAGCGCTTCGTGGGATTGAGCATACCGAACGACCGCGCCGTGATCACCATGCCGACGGCCATGTAGGCGCTTCACCACATTACCGATTCGTCATCTTCCGGCAAGCGTACGGTCGGGCCACGGCCCCCACAATGCGGCGGTGCCGCTCGACCGCAACCCTCACCGCCTCCGTGTCCTCCGCCGCCTCGCCCGGCCACCGCTGCTCGCGCTGGTCCTGGCGATCGGGGTCCACACGCCGTCGATGCGCACCGCATGGGCGCTCGATCGCGATGCGGCCGTCATCGATCTCGACCAGGCGATCGCGCGTGCCGTCGAGCACCACCCCGGCCTGATCGCCGCCCGGCTCGACACCGATGCCGCCGACGCGCTGCGCGACCAGGCAGCGCTGCGCCCCAACCCCACGCTGACGTTCGACCATCAGCGCGTGCCGAGCGGCAACCGCGCGAACAGCCAATCGTTGAGCATTCCGATCGAGCTGGGCGGCAAGCGGCAGGCGCGCATCGATGCCGCCGACGCCAATCGCCGTGCGGTCACGGCCGACGTCGACGAGCGCATCGCGCAAGTGCGCGCCGATACCATCGAACGCTATTTCGAACTGCTGTCGGCGCAGGACCGCGTCGAGCTGGCGCGCGCATCGATCGCGACCGCGCAACGGGCGACCGACGCGGCGAGCCGGCGCGTGCAGGCCGGCCGCGTCTCCCCCGTCGAAGAAGCGCGCGCTCGCGCGGTCGAGGATACGGCACGGATCGAGTTGAGCCAGGCGATGACCGCACTCACCGGCGCCCGCCTGCGACTGGCGGCGCTATGGGGCGCTTACGGACAACGAAACGAACGAGGGGAACAGAATCGGGGTAACAACGCAATTGGCCATGACAGCGGCAACGAGAGCGGCAACAGAAGCGAAAACAATGGCAGGACCGAAGGCAACGACGAAGGCACGGCGATCGTCGCCCGCCTGCCGGAGGCCGCCGCACCGCCGGTCGCGGACCTGTCCGCGCTGGTGGCCTTGCTGCCCACGGCCCCGGCGATGCAGCGCGCCCAGGCGCAGATCGCGCAGCGCGAGGCGCAACTGGGCCTCGAGCGCAGCCGCGCTGTGCCCGAGACGGCGCTGCACGTCGGCACCGGCACGCTGATCGAGAACGGCTGGCGCACGAACCAGATCGGTATCTCGGTCGCGATCCCGATCTTCGATCGCAATCAGGGCAACATCGGCGAAGCAGCGGTACGCGTGCGGCAAGCGATCCAGCAGCGCCTGGCGCTCGAACAGTCGCTTCGCGCCGAACTGGCACTGAACTGGACGCGCTGGCAAAACGCGCGGCACGAAATCGCGCTGGCGCGCGACGGCATCGTCGAGCGCGCCAGCCAGACGCTCGACGCGACGACGCGCGGCTTCGAACTCGGTAAGTTCGGCTTCCTCGACGTGCTGGATGCGCAACGCACGCTGTTCGCCGGCCGCGCCCAGTTGCTGCGCGCCACCGCCGAAGCCTGGCAGGCACGCGCCGACATCGAGCGGCTGCTCGGTACCCGGATCTCCGATCCGGTCGCGCCGGCGGCGGCGTCCACCACGCCCGCCGTTACCCCCGCAACCACGCTCCCCGTCGCCCGCTGAACAAGGAACCTCACCGATGCCATCGGGTCCACCCGGCCGATCCCGCCAGTTTGTCCCCATCGCGCTGATCGCCATCGTGACCGCCGTCCTCGCGGCCGTTATCGTCTGGCCGCGGCATGCCGACGACGGACACGATCACGCGGACGGGCAGGCTCATGCGGAAAAAGCCACGAGCAGCCCCGGCAGCAACGAATCCCACGACAACGATCCGCGCCACGATGCACGAGGCGGCGCTCAGGTGGATCGAACCGCCCTCAGCCATCAGGCCGGCACGCCCGCGGCGACTACTACGACCACTGCATCGGACCGCACGGCGGCAGCGCCTATAGCGCAACGCATCGTCCGTCTCGACGACGCGCAGCGCGCCGCGTCGGGCATCGGTGTCGAGCCAGCGCGCCTCACGCCGATCGACGCCACGGTCACGCTGCCCGGCGAGATCCGGCTCGACGAGGACCGCACCGCGCACGTGGTCGCACGAGTCGCCGGCGTCGTTCAGAGCGTGCAGGTGCTGCTCGGCCAATCCGTCGCCAAGGGCCAGGTGCTGGCGGTCATCGCGAGCCCGGCGGCCTCGGACATGCGTGCGACGCTGCGCACGGCGCTGCAACGACAGGCACTGGCCGGCAAGACGCTCGAACGCGAGAAGCGGCTGTGGGCCGAGCGGATCTCGGCCGAGCAGGATTACCTTCAGGCGCAGGCCGACTACCAGACCGCCTCCATCGAAGTCGACAACGCGCGGCTCAAGCTCGCGGCATTCGACATCGCGCCGTCGATCAGCGAGGGCAATCGCTTCGCGCTGCGCGCGCCGTTCGCCGGTATCGTGCTGGCCAAGCACGCGACGCTGGGCGAGCACGTCGGCGAGGAATCAAATGTCTACACGATCGCCGACCTGTCGTCGGTATGGGCGACGTTCAACGTGACGGCCGCCGATCTGTTCGCGGTCAAGCTCGGCGCACCAGCCACCGTGACGGCATCAGCGTTGCAGGCCAGCGCGCACGGCAAGGTCTCGTACATCGGCAACCTGATCGGCGAGGCCACGCGCATGGCCGTCGCCCACGTGACGCTGGCCAACCCCGACGGCGCCTGGCGCCCGGGGCTGTTCGTCGACGTCGCCGTCCAGGCGGGCCAACGCCGCGACGCCCTGACGGTTCCCGACGAGGCGATCCAGACCGTCGATGGGCGTCCGCAGGTGTTCGTCGAAACGCACGAGGGCTTCGTCGCGCGCCCCGTCCGCACCGGCGCGAGCGACGGCCGGCGCATCGAGATCGTCGAGGGCCTGGCCGCCGGCGAGCGCGTGGCAACGGCCAACGCCTTCGTGCTGCGCAGCGAGCTGGACAAGGATGCCGCGTCGCACAGCCACTGAGGTCGTGAATCAGAACCCCTGGTGTCGTGATCCAGACATTGAGAACCCACCGGACTCGAGACCCGCTCATCCATGTTCGAACGCCTCATCCGTTTCGCGATCACGCGGCGCTGGCTGATTCTGTTGGCGACGATCGGCCTGGTGGCGATCGGCGTCGCCAGCTACCAGCACCTGCCGATCGATGCCGTGCCGGACATCACCAACGTCCAGGTACAGATCAACACGCACGCACCCGGCTACTCGCCGCTGGAGACCGAGCAGCGCGTGACGTTCCCGATCGAGACCGCGATGTCGGGCCTGCCGCGGCTGGAGATGACGCGGTCGCTGTCGCGCTACGGGCTATCGCAGGTAACAGCGATCTTTCGCGACGGCACCGACGTCTTCTTCGCACGGCAGTTGATCGACGAGCGCCTGCAGCAGGTGCGCGAGGTGCTGCCCGACGATGTATCGACGACGATGGGGCCGATCTCCACCGGCCTGGGCGAGATCCTGCTATGGACCGTCGAGGCCCGCGATGACGCGCGCAAACCCGACGGCACTCGCTACACGCCGACCGACTTGCGCGAGATCCAGGACTGGGTGGTCCGTCCGCAGATGCGCACGGTGCCGGGCGTCACCGAAGTCAACACGATCGGCGGCTTCAACCGCGAATACCAGGTGGCGCCCTTACCCGAGCGCCTGCTCGCGCACGGCGCGACGCTGGATACGCTGATCGGCGCGCTCGAACGCAACAACGCCAACGTCGGCGCCGGCTACGTCGAGCGGCGTGGCGAACAGTTGCTGGTGCGCGTGCCCGGGCAGGTGCGCGCGATCGCCGACATCGAGCAGATCGTCGTGCAGACAGTCGGCGGCGTGCCGATCCGCGTCAGGGACCTGGCCGAGGTCGGCATCGGGCGCGAACTGCGCACCGGCGCCGCGACCGAGAACGGCCGCGAGGTCGTGCTGGGCACGGTGTTCATGCTGATCGGCGAGAACAGCCGCACGGTCGCGCGCGCCGCCGCGCAGCGCCTGGAACGGATCAACGAGACGCTGCCCGCGGGCGTGTTTGCCAAGGTCGTCTACGACCGCACGCCGCTGGTGGACCGCGCGATCACCACCGTACGGAACAATCTGCTCGAAGGCGCGGTGCTGGTGATCGCGGTGCTGTTCGCGTTCCTGGGCAACCTGCGCGCCGCGCTGATCACGGCGCTGGTGATCCCGCTGTCGATGCTGTTCACGCTGACAGGCATGCTGGCCAGCAGCACCAGTGCCAACCTGATGAGCCTGGGAGCGCTGGACTTCGGCATCATCGTCGACGGCGCCGTCGTCATCGTCGAGAACGCCATCCGTCGGCTCGCGCACGCGCAGCAGGCCGCCGGCCGGCCGTTGACCCGCGCCGAACGCTTCGACGAAGTATTCGAAGCCGCGCGCGAAGCGCGCCGTCCGTTGGTATTCGGGCAACTGATCATCATCATCGTGTACCTGCCGATCTTCGCGCTGACCGGCGTGGAAGCGCGGATGTTCCACCCGATGGCGCTGACGGTCATCGCGGCGCTGGCCGGCGCGATGCTGCTGACGCTGACCTTCGTGCCCGCCGCCATCGCGCTGGGGGTCACCGGCTCCGTCGCCGAGCGCGAAAATCCGCTGGTGCGCGGCGCCCGCCGCCTGTATGCGCCGTTGCTGGACGCCGCGCTGCGCAACCGCGCGACTGCGATCACCGCGGGCATCGCGTCGGTCGTCTTGTGCGGCCTGCTGGCCACGCGCCTGGGCGCCGAGTTCGTGCCGAGCCTGGACGAGGGCGACGTGTCGGTGCAGACGACCCGCGCGCCCGGCACGAGCCTGACGCAATCACTGCAGATGCAGATGCAGTTCGAACGGGAGCTGATGGCGCGGGTCCCCGAACTCGAACGCGTGTTCAGCCGCACCGGCACGGCCGAGATCGCGTCGGACCCGATGCCGCCGAACATCGCCGATGCGTACCTGATGCTCAAGCCGACCGAGGCGTGGCCCGATCCCGCCAAGCAGCGCGCGCAGCTCGACGACGAGATCCGCCGCGTGGTCCAGACGCTGCCGGGCACCGCGTACGAGTTCTCGCAGCCGATCGAACTGCGCTTCAACGAACTGATCTCGGGCGTGCGCAGCGACGTGGCCGTCAAGATCTTCGGCGACGACATGGCTGTGCTCGAACGCGAGGCCGAACGCGTACTGGCGGTGCTGCAGCGAACACCCGGCGCGGTCGAGGCCCGGATCGAGCAGACCAGCGGCCTGCCGATCCTGACCGTCAACATCGATCGCCACAAGGCCGCGCGCTATGGCCTGCAGGTCGCCGATATCCAGGAAGCCGTAGCCATCGCCATCGGCGGCCGGCCGGCCGGCGCCGTCTACCAGGGCGACCGCCGCTTCGACATCGTCGTGCGCCTGCCCGAGCGGCTGCGCACCGACCTGAATGCGATCGCGCGGCTGCCTCTGCCGCTGCCCGCCGGTCGTGGCGACGGTAGCGGCTCGTCGACGAGCATGACGGGGCGTACCGCTAATGAGGCGCTGCCGATCAGCACGTCGACCGCCATGCATCAGGCATCGTCGACAGGCGTGCATTTCGTGCCGCTGTCGGAAGTCGCCTCGCTGGACATCGCACCGGGCCCTAACCAGATCAGCCGCGAGAATGGCAAGCGCCGCGTCGTCGTCACGGCCAATGTGCGCGGCCGCGACATCGGTTCGTTCGTCGCCGAGGCCGAGCGTGACCTGGCCGCCAGCGTGCGGCTGCCCGACGGCTACTGGTCGAGTTGGGGCGGCACGTTCGAGCAATTGCAATCGGCTGCCGCACGCCTGCGCCTCGTGGTGCCGGCGGCGCTGGCGCTGGTTTTCGTGCTGCTTTTCTCGGTGTTCGGCAATATCAAGGATGGTCTGCTGGTGTTCACCGGCATCCCGTTCGCGCTGTGCGGTGGCGTGCTGGCGCTGTGGTGGCGCGGCATCCCGTTGTCGATCTCGGCCGGCGTCGGCTTCATCGCGCTGTCGGGTGTCGCGGTGTTGAACGGGCTGGTGATGATCTCGTTCATCCAGCACCTGCGCGAGGGCGGCCTGCCGGTGGCCCAGGCGATCCGCGACGGCGCGCTGGCACGGCTGCGCCCGGTGCTGATGACGGCGCTGGTCGCCTCGCTGGGCTTCGTCCCGATGGCGATCGCCACGGGCACCGGCGCCGAGGTGCAGCGACCGCTGGCCACCGTCGTCATCGGCGGAATCCTGTCATCGACGATCCTCACGCTGCTGATCCTGCCGGCCGCTTATCGCGCGGCGCATCGGGATACTTAGTGGGGTTGCGCTCGACCTTTCCGCGAGTTTTTCACGTTTGTGGCCGCCGCGTCCGACGGGCGTGGGATTCGACCCTTGCACAGGCTTGTCACGGCGGCGCCGCCGGGTGTGAAGGGGCGGCGCCCAACGAGACCAACTCACCCGACGGTCGAACGCATCCCCGCCTCACGAGAAACGAGAGCACCACCTTCGTGACGCCCCCCACGCAAAGGTCGAACGTTCAAGAAACCTCCCACCCAGGCATCAGTCGAGACGACACCGCATCAGGACACGACCTCTCCCGCGGCGCGCACCGTAAACCCCACGGTCGTCACGCCGTCAGCCGAGCGGGCGAACGTCGAGCCGCCGTGCATCCGCGCAATCGCCGACACGATGGCCAGGCCCAGGCCATGATGCTGGTCCGACTGCGCCCGTGACGGCTCGCCGCGATGGAAGCGGTCGAACATCTGCTTGACGAGCCCGTCCGGCAGCGGCGGCCCGTCATTGGCGACCGCCACACTGTATCGAGCGCCCTCCGACGCGATCCGGATCACGATCGACGATCCCGGCGCCGCGAAGCGCGTGGCATTCGACAACAGGTTGGACACCGCGCGCTTGATCAGCATCGCGTCGACCGGCGCGTCGGCATTGCCCTCGATGCGCGCGCCGAGGCGCGCATCGTCGAGCGCCGCCTCGTGGTAGTCGATGACATCGCGCACGACGTCCGCCAGGCTCGATGAGGGAAAGCGGTCGACGGTCGCGCCCTGGTCGGCCCGCGCCAGGAACAGCATGTCGCGCACGATGCCCTTGAGCCGATGCAGGTCGTCCAACCCGGCCGCCAGGAACTCGCGCAGCGACGCGTCGTCGGCCGACGCGGCCAACGCGATCTCGGCGCCGGTGATCAGCGTCGTCAGCGGCGTGTTCAATTCGTGCGCGACATCGGCGCTGAACGCCTGCTGCTGGCGGAATGCCGTCTCGATGCGCCCGAGCGCGCGATTGAACGACGCCACCAGGTCCATCAGTTCCGCATCGACGCCTTGCTCGGGCAGCCGGTCACCGATCGACGTGGCCGACAGCGCGTTGGCCTGCCGCGAGATCCGCGCCAGCGGCCGCAGCGCGCGCTCGGACAGCACCCGGCCCAGCACGATCGCGACGCTGGTGCCCGCGACCAGGCACAGCACCAGGATGCGCGCCAGCGACCCGCGCAGCAGCCGGCCTTCCTCGTCGTCGATCGTCATGACGATCCGGCCGATATCGGGGCGACGCTCGAGCGCCAGCACTTCGACCAGGCCATGTCCCGGCGCGAAATCCCCGGCCGGAACCGGCCCCACGCCATACAGCAATTGTCCGTCGCGGCCGACCAGCCACACGCGCGTGCCCACGTGGCCGAGCAGCATGTCGCTCAGGCGGTGGCTGAGCGTGGCCAGACCGGGCTCGTCCCGGGTCTCGTCGAGCAGGTGACTGACCACCGCCAACGCGCCATCCAGCGCCTGGACGCGGGTGCGCTGCAGTTCGCGGTCGAAAGCCACGTACTCGATGGCACCGATGACGCCGAACAGGCACAAACCCAGCAGCGCCATCCCCGCCGCCATTCGACGACGGATCGACGGGCGAAGGGCCGAGGGACGAAGGATCGACGGGCGCCGCGTCATGCGGCCGGCAACGCCGCTTCGCCGCTTTCGGACGGGTCGCGCGCCTCGAGCACATACCCCATGCCGCGCACCGTATGGACGAGCCTGCGATCGAACGGATCGTCGAGCTTGCGGCGCAGCCGGCGCACCGCCACCTCGACCACGTTGGTATCGCTGTCGAAGTTCATGTCCCAGATCTGCTCGGCCAGTTCGGTGCGCGACAGCACCTGTCCCTGGCGCCGCAACAGCAACACCAGCAGGTTGAACTCCTTGGCGGTCAGTTCGAGCCTGCGCCCCGCGCGTACGGCGCGGCGGCTGGCGAGGTTGACCGCCAGGTCGGCGACGCGTAGCACGGGGTCGCCGGCCGGCGTCGGCATCGACGAGCGGCGCAACAGCGCGTGCACGCGCGCCTGCAGCTCCGAAAACGCGAACGGCTTGACCAGGTAGTCGTCGGCACCGCTTTGCAGCCCCTTGACCCGATCCTCGACATCGACTCGGGCCGACAGCATCAGCACCGGCGTGGCCTTGCGCCGCCGCAGCGCCGCGACGACGCCATGCCCATCCATGCCCGGCAGCATCACGTCGAGGATGATCGCGTCGTAGTCCCGCTCGCTCGCCAGGTGCAGGCCGTCGACGCCGTCATGCGCGACGTCGACCGAAAAGCCCGCCTGGCCGAGCCCGCGCCGCAGGTACTCGGCCAACCGGCGTTCATCCTCGACGACCAGCAGTTTCATTCGCTCAGGATAACCCGCCGCCTGCCCGATGCGCCGCGAACGGGCTTGGGCGCGACGTGGCCCCCCTCGAGGTGTTCGACCGGCGGCCGCAGCGGCAGGCCGCCGCCGTCGCGCCGCGCCGAACCCGGGCTTGCCGGCGTGCCAGTTCCCTGCACCCCACGCGCCGCATCGCCATCACTCGGCGCCGCATCGACGTACAGCCGCACCACGCGGCGCTCGCGGCTGGGCTCGCGGACGCCGCGCAGGACCTGACGGCGTCCATCCGGCAGGATCAGGTGCACCTCCCAGACTTGGCCGGTTCGGCGCACGCCGTCACGACGACCGCCATCGCCGTCCGCCTGAGTCCTCCGTTCGCCATCTCGTGCCGACGAGGCCGCTTGCGCGGTGAGCGGCACCGCCAGCCAGCCACCGACGGCGAGGCATCCTGCCACGGCCGTCGCCAGGCGCCTGGCCCATCGCATCCGGCACCGCAGCCCGCTGCGACTGCGACGACTGCTGCCGTTGCCGTTGCCGTTGCCGTTGCCGCATCGAACCCCGCACGGCCGTCGGTGTCCACGCTCCGTCATCATCCCTCCTCGGCCGGTCGGGCTTCGAAGACTCCCGACGATGCGTCGAAAGAACCTCTTAGCCCGGGGGCTCAAAAGCCCTCAAGGCTAGAGGCCGGGCAGGCACGAGGCCATCGGTCGGACGGCGGCGCGGCGCTTCAGCCGTACGGCATCAACCCGCGCTCATCGATCGAACCGGATCAACCGTGCAGCTTGGTCGCCGTCTCGGCGACGGTGCGGCCCTGGTAGCGAGCGCCGTCGAGTTCGATCGCCGACGGCTTGCGGCTGCCATCACCGCCCGCGATCGTCGTCGCGCCATACGGCGATCCGCCGACGATCTCGTCCAACGTCATCTGCGGGGCATAGCCGTAGTTCAGGCCGACGATGACCATCCCGAAGTGCAGAAGGTTCGTGATGATCGAGAACAGCGTGACCTCCTGGCCGCCATGCTGGGTCGCCGTCGACGTGAACGCGGCGCCGACCTTGCCGTGCAGCGCACCCTTGGCCCACAGGCCGCCGGCCTGGTCCAGGAACGCGGCCATCTGCGCCGGCATCCGGCCGAAGCGGGTCGGCGCGCCGACGATGATCGCGTCGTACTCGGTCAGGTCCTGGATCTTCGCGATCGGCGCCTGCTGGTCGAGCTTGAAATGCGCAGGCCGGGCGATCGCCTCGGGAACCGTCTCCGGCACGCGCTTGACATCGACCTGCGCACCGGCCGAGCGGGCGCCTTCGGCGACGGCTTCGGCCATCGCTTCGATGTGGCCGTAGGTGGAGTAGTAGAGGACGAGAACTTTTGCCATGCGAGGCTCCTGATATATCCGTGGTTCAAGTGTTGATGACGATCGACGCCGCCGGAGTCCGTGCGGCAGAAGCTTTCGTTCTGCCGCACGGACGCCTAGGCGGCATCGACCAGCACGAGTTCGCTGTCGGCGATCGCGGTCACCGTCAGCATCGGTTCGTCGACGATCGCCGCGCCGTCACGCGCCTGCAACCGTACGCCGTTCAGCTCGATCTCGCCGGCCGCCGGCACCAGGTACGCGTGGCGTCCGGCAGCCAGCGCGTACTGCGCGGTCTGTCCGGCCTTGAGCGTCGCCCCCAGCACCCGCGCATCGGTGCGGATCGGCAGCGCCTCTTCGTCGCCGCTGTCCCCGATGTCGCCGCCGTTGGCGGCGAAACCGCTGGCCAGCGTCACGAAACGCCCGGCGCGGTCGCCCTTGGGAAAAGGCTTGGCCCCCCAGGCCGGCGGGCCGCCGCGCCGCGTCGGCTCGATCCAGATCTGAAAGATCCGCGTCTCCTCGGGTTCGCGGTTGTACTCGGCATGCCGGATGCCCGCGCCCGCGCTCATCACCTGTACGTCGCCGGCCTCGGTGCGCCCGTGGTTGCCCAGGCTGTCCTGGTGCGTGATCGCGCCCTGCCGAACGTAAGTGATGATCTCCATGTCGGCGTGCGGGTGCGGCGGAAAACCGCTGCCCGCGGCGATCTGGTCGTCATTCCAGACCCGCAGCGCGCCCCAATGGTCGCGCGCCGCGTCATGGTAGTGGCCGAACGAAAAATGATGCCGGGCCTTGAGCCAGCCGAAATCCGCCGCGCCCAGTTCGTCGAAAGGTCTGCGTTCGATCATGGTTCGCTCCTGCTCCTTGTATCCGTGGCGCCCTGCACCCTGACGGCGGTGAAGCCGTCCGACCTGCCGGCAATCCCGGAATGCTCGTGACTCAATCCATCGATGAGGACAGCATAGGGGGGCCAGATAAGAAGATAAATAGAAACTTCAAAAATTATAATTTCTATATATAGACGAATCATGGCACCATCTCCCCGCATGAGTACCCTCCCCGATCTCGAAGGCATCGCCGTATTCGCCCGGGTCGCCGAGTTGCGCTCGTTCTCGGCGGCGGCCGATGACCTGCACCTGTCCAAAGCCACGGTGTCCAAGATCGTCACGCGGCTCGAAGAACGGCTCGGCACGCGGCTGTTCCACCGCACGACGCGCCGCCTCTCATTGACCGATGCCGGGCAGCGCCTGCAGGCCGCGGCCAGTGCGCTGCTGGCCGCTGGTGAAGACATCGAAAACCAGGGGCTGTCCCAGTCGAGCGAGCCGCGCGGCCTCGTCCGCCTGGCCGCGCCGATGTCGTTCGGGCTGGACTATGTCGCGCCGATCCTGCCCGCGTTCCTGCAACGCTATCCGGACGTCTCGATCGACTTGCACCTGAGCGACGCGACCGTCGACCTGATCGGCCTGGGCATCGATGTCGCGCTGCGGATCGCCGCGCTGCCCGACTCGTCGCTGCGCGCCCGGCGCCTGTGCACGATTCATCGCAAGGTGGTCGGTTCGCCGGCCTATTTCGCGCAGCACGGGCGGCCGACCCACCCCTCGCATCTGGCCGAGCACGCGTGCCTCAGCTACGCGCTGTCGCCGACGCCCGACGTCTGGCGCTTCCAGAACGCGGCCGGCGATCAGGTCACCGTGCGGCCGACCGGTCGGCTGCGCTCGAACAACGGCGAGGCCTTCACGTCAGCGCTGCGGGCCGGGCTCGGCATCGCCGTGCAGCCCGATTTCCTGTGCTGGAGCGACCTGGTCGCCGGACGGCTGGAAGCGGTGCTGCCCGATTGGTCGCCGCCGGCGATCGCGCTGCACCTGGTCACGCCTCCCGGCGATCCCCGGCCGGTGCGCGTCGAACTGCTGCTCGACTACCTGGCGCAGATCTTCCATCGTCCGAGCTGGCAGGCGCCCACCCCGACGTCCGCGATCACGCCGGCGAGCGTCTGAGCGATCGCTTGATCGAACGCGGGAGTCCGGTCACGCCGATCAGGCAAAATGCGAGGTTTGGGTTTGTTCGCGCAAAGGTCGACCCCGTGTTCCTCGCGTAAACAGGCCCCGACGAATCGCGGTGCGTGCGAAGTCCGGCCAACGGCTCGCGGGCGCGCCCTTCCGTGAACGACTTCCAGTGAAGGAGACGAAATGGATCTGAACTACTCGACTGAGGAACTGGCGTTCCGTGACGAGGTGCGGCAATGGATCGGCCAGAACCTGCCGACCGATCTGCGCGACAAGGTGCTCAACCATCAGGAGCTGTCGAAGGACGACTTCACGCGCTGGCACCGGATCCTGGCGGCCAAGGGCTGGGCCGCGCCGTCGTGGCCCACCGAATGGGGCGGCACCGGCTGGTCGGCCGTCCAGAAGTTCATCTTCGATGAAGAATTCGGCTTTTCCGGTGCGCCGCTGCTGCCGTCGTTCGGCGTCGCGATGTGCGGGCCGGTGCTCGCGCGGTTCGGCACGCCCGAGCAGAAGCAGCGCTACCTGCCGCGCATCTACAACGGCGACGATTTCTGGTGCCAGGGCTATTCCGAACCCGGCTCCGGCTCGGACCTGGCATCGCTGAAGACCCGCGCCGAACGCCGCGGCGACAAGTACGTCGTCAACGGCCAGAAGATCTGGACGACGCTGGGCCACTATGCCGACTGGATCTTCTGCCTGGTACGTACCGACGTCGACTCGCCCAAGCGCCAGGAAGGCATCAGCTTCCTGCTGATCGACATGAAGACGCCCGGCATCACCGTGCGCCCGCTGATCCTGATGGACGGCCGCCACGAGGTCAACGAGGTGTTCTTCGAGAACGTCGAGGTCCCGGTCGAGAACCTCGTCCATGAGGAAGGCAAGGGATGGACCGTCGCCAAGTTCCTGCTCGGCCACGAGCGGCTGAACACCGGCCGCATCGGCGTGTCGCGCCGCAACCTGCTGCGGCTCAAGGAGTTCGCGTCGCGCCAGCCGGCCGGCGGTGGGCGCGCGATGATCGACGATCAGCGCTGGCGCGACCGGCTCGCGCGCGTCGAGATCGAATTGATGGCGCTGGAGATCACGAACCTGCGGTTCCTGGACCAGATGGTCCGCAGCGGCAAGCCGCCGGGATCGGAAGTGTCGATCCTGAAGATCAAGGGCACCGAGATCCAGCAGGCGCTGACCGAACTGGCCGCCGACGCGATCGGTGCGCGGGCCGAGATGTTCGTCTACGACGACCCGTCGGCCGGCGACGCCTACGTCAGCGGACTGGCCGCGCAGTACGGCAACTTCCGCAAGGCCTCGATCTACGCCGGGTCCAACGAGATCCAGCGCAACATCCTGGCCAAGGCCGTGCTGGGCCTGTAACACCCAGGGACGCCGTTGCGACGCGCCCGGCTGCGACCTGCAGCGGGCCCCGCCAGCGGCGGGCGGAGCCTCTGGGCGCCCCGCGCCCGGATCACGCCCAGCGGCAGGCCTCGTCGAACGACAGGCGCGGCAGCCGCGGCAACACGCTGGCCGGATCGCCGTAGCCCAGGTTGATCAGGAAATTCGACTTGACCGACGTGCCCGCGAAGAACTCGGCATCGAGCTTGGCGGCGTCGTATCCCGACATCGGCCCGCAATCGAGCCCCAACGCCCGGGCCGCGACGATCAGGTAGGCTCCCTGCAGCGACGCGTTGCGAAACGCCGTGTCGTGCGCCAGTTGCTCATTCGATGTGAACCACGACCGCGCGTCCGTATGCGGGAACAGCTTCGGCAACTGGTCGTAGAACTTCGTGTCGAAGCCCACGATCACCGTGACCGGCGCCGCCATCGTCTTGGCCAGGTTCGCCTGCGACATCGCCGGTGCCAGCCGCCGCTTGCCTTCGGGCGAACGCACGAACACGAAGCGGCCCGGCGAGCCGTTGGCCGACGTCGGCCCCCAGCGCATCAGATCGTACAGCCGGGTAATCGTCGCGTCGTCGACCGGCTTGGGCAGCCACCCGTTGAACGTGCGCGCCTCGACGAACAGTTGATCGAGCGCGGCAGCCTCCAGCGGCAGGCCCGTACCGGCGCCTTCGCGCGTGGCAAACGAATCAGACATCCTCGGTTTCTCCTCCTATCAACTCGAATAGTCTAACCGGATGTCGGGAAATCCCTCGGTCGCCGCCCCGAAGCCGCCGGCCGCGCCATCCGGCAGGCGGAATGGAAGAGGCGCCCGCCCTCGGCGCTCACCGGCTGGCGATCCGGCGATCGAGCACGCTCTGGCGATGCGAACGCAGGACCGCGTCGCGCAGCCAGCGGTGCGCGGCCCGGTTCTCGTGCCGCCGGTGCCACAGCATGTCGACGTGTACCGGTGGAACGTCCATCGGCAGCGGAAAGATCGCCAGCTTGTCCCGGAAGCCCGTCGCCGAGAGAAAGTGTTCGGGCAGCACCGTCAGCAGGTCCGAGTTGGCGACGACCCGGCCGGCCGTGAAGAACTGGTTGACCATCAGGACCACGCGCCGGCTGCGATTGATGGCCGCCAGCGCCTGGTCGACGAAACTGAACGCCCGGCCCGAATAGCTGACCACCAGATGATGCGCGCCGCAGAACTCGTCGAGCGTCAGCGGCTTGCCGGCCAGCGGATGATCATGCCGCATCACGCACAAGTAGCGGCCCTCGTACAGGCGCTCGGACCCCAGCGAATCGGGCTCGCCCTGCTGCTCGCTCAGTAGCGTGCTTTCGGCCAGCGCCACCGGAAAGTAGCCGATGGCCGCATCGATCTCCGACGATTCGAGCAGGTCGCGCGGATCCCGCGTCGTCAATGGCAGCACCCGCAGCGTCACGCCAGGCGCTTCTGATTCGATCAGGTAGACCATCGGCGGCACCAGCAGCGCGGCCGTCGCGTCGGCCATCGCCAGCGTGAAATTCGTGTTCCCCCGCGTCGGATCGAACTGATCCGGCTGCAGCACCCCCTTTAGCGAAGAGAGTGCTTCCCGGACAGCGGGCCAAATTTTGATCGCCTGTTGCGTCGGAACAACACCATAGCCCGATCGAACGACCAGATCGTCGCCTAGCGCATCCCGCAGCCGGCGCAAGGAATTACTGACAGCCGGTTGGGTCATCGAGAGATTTTTGGCGGCTCGCGTCAGATTTCTCTCAGCCATCACCTCATCGAAAACCCTAAGCAGGTTCAAATCCAGCGTTCGGAAGTTCATCGTTCAACCATTCGCGATAGAAATACCTGACATCTGAAATCATAAGTGGAAAAAACTTGTGCCGGCCCGAAAATGATTATGTGCGCTGCAACATCAGGCATCGGTCGATGCCCGAGCAAGCGCCTTATAAGGAGTTATGGCAATGGCTACGCAAACCCTCAACACCACTCATGACGGCCTTCAACGCGTGCTGCGCGCCGCGGAAGCACTCACTGCCTTCGTCAAGGCAGCTTGGGTCCGGCACCTCGAAACCGCCCGGGTTCAGCGCGAATTGCTGCGCGTCCAGGAGATGATGCGGAATGACAATCGCCTGATGGCGGACCTGCGCGCGGCGCAGCGACGCGCCGAAGGGAACGAGTAAGCACTCGCCCATGCTTACGGCAGGGCTCTCGCCCCGCCGGACGCCACGGACTCTGCGATCGACCGGGACGCCTCTCTTCCAACCATAATCCCTCGATCGACCGGTGGACCGCAGAGCCCACCCACCGCGCGCCCCGGAACACTCCGCGGCGCGCGATTCCGCCCGCCGAACCGGCGGGCGGCACGCTCATCCAGCGATGCTTCAGCGCAACACGAGGTTGTCGCGATGGATCAGTTCGGCCTCTTGCATGAAGCCGAGCAGCGATTCGATATCGCTCGACGGCCGCCGCATGATCCGGCGGGTTTCCGAGCTCGAATAGTTGATCAGGCCGCGCGCGATCTCGTTCCCGTCAGGATCGACGCAAGCCACGACGGCCCCGCGCTCGAAATCGCCGACGACATCGATGACGCCGATCGGCAACAGACTCTTGCCGTCGTGCTGCAACGCACGGGCAGCCCCCGCATCGACTCGCACCGACCCGCCCAGTTGCAGGTGGTTGGCCAGCCACTGCTTGCGAGCGGCCAGCCGCGGCATCTCGGTGATGAAGGTCGTGCCGATCCGCTCGCCTTCGGCCAGCCGCGGTAGCACCGATGGCTCTCGGCCGTAGGCGATCACCGTATCGGCCCCGCCACCGGCGGCACGCCGCGCCGCCAGCACCTTGGTGATCATGCCCCCCTTGCCCAGCGACGAGCCGGCCCCGCCGGCCATCGCCTCGAGCGCCGGGTTGCCGGCGCGTACCGCCTGCAACAGCCGCGCCTGCGGATCCTTGCGGGGATCGGCGGTGAACAGCCCCTGCTGGTCGGTCAGGATCACCAGCGCGTCGGCCTCGATCAGGTTGGCGACCAGCGCCCCCAACGTGTCGTTGTCACCGAACTTGATCTCTTCGGTGACCACGGTGTCGTTCTCGTTGATGATCGGCACCACACCCAACTCGAGCAGCGTGACCAGCGTCGCGCGCGCGTTCAGGTAGCGGCTGCGATCCGCCAGATCGTCGTGCGTCAGCAGGATCTGCGCCGTCTGCAGGCCGAACGCGCGAAAACGGCTTTCATAGACCTGCGCGAGCCCCATCTGGCCGACGGCCGCCGCGGCCTGCAATTCATGCATCTCGTGGGGGCGGCGAGCCCAGCCCAGGCGCTTCATGCCCTCGGCGATCGCCCCCGAGGACACCATGACGACCTGCTTGCCCAGCGCGCGCAGCCGGGCGAACTGTTCGCCCCAGCGCCCGATCGCCTCGGCGTCCAGGCCGCGCCCCTCGTTGGTGACCAGCGTCGATCCGACCTTGACGACGATCAGCCGCGCCGACGCCAGCACGGGCTGCCAGCCCGTCTCGACCTGCGACGCGGGATCGTCGGCGGCGGGAGCGCGTTCTACGCCGTCAGTCACCGGAGGTTCCTTTGTTCTTGCCCTTGGGCAGCACCGGCACCATCAGCCCGGCAGCCTTGGCGGCGGCATCCGCCTCGGCCTGCGCCATCGCATCGGCGCGGGCCTGGGCCTTGGCGCGCGCGCGCGCCTCCCCTGCCCGACGCGCGCGTGTCTCACCGGCCCGGCGCGCATCCGCTTGCGTCAACGGTTCACCATCGCCGGCCGCAGCATCATCGCCCGGCGCACCGACAGGCTCGGCCTCGCCGTCGCGCGGCGCGTCCTTGCGGTCCGGCCGTTCGTCGAAGCGCACGTCCACGACCGGCACTTCGGCCTCGCGCACGGTCTCCAGGTAGTCGTAGACCGCCTGGCACAGGGCCTGCGTGCCATCGCCGGTCACGCCGGAGATGACGAACACCCGCTCGACCGGAATCGCGCTGCGTCCACGCCCGCGAAAGCGCTTGACGAAATCGTCGACCAGCGCCTGCCGCTCGTCTTCGGGGACGATGTCGATCTTGTTCAGCACCAGCCAGCGCGGCTTGCGCGCCAGTTCCTCGTCGTATCGGGCCAGTTCGCGCAGGATCGCGCGCGCATCGCGCACGGGATCGGCCTGCGGATCCGGCGGTTGCAGGTCGACCAGATGCAGCAGCACTCGCGTGCGCTGCAGGTGGCGCAGGAACTGGTGTCCGAGCCCGGCGCCGTCCGCCGCACCCTCGATCAGCCCCGGGATGTCGGCCATCACGAAGCTCTTGGACGGCGCCACGCGCACGACGCCCAGATTCGGATGCAGCGTCGTGAACGGATAGTCGGCGATCTTGGGCCGCGCATTGCTGACCGCCGCGATCAGCGTCGACTTGCCGGCATTGGGCAGCCCGAGCAGGCCGACGTCGGCCAGCACCTTCAGTTCGAGCCGCAGGTTGAACTGCTCGCCCGGCGTGCCGGGAGTCGCCTGCCGCGGCGCGCGGTTGGTGCTGGACTTGAAATGGATGTTGCCCAGGCCGCCTTCGCCACCCTTGGCCAACACGACCCGCTGGCCATCGACCGTCAGGTCGAACATCAGCTCGCCGGTGTCGTCGTTCCAGATCTGCGTGCCGACCGGCATCCTCAGCACGACGTCGTCGGCGGCGGCCCCGTACTGGTCGGATCCGCGGCCGCGTTCGCCGTTGCGTGCCTGATGCTTGCGCGCGTAGCGGTAGTCGATCAGCGTGTTGATGTTGCGATCGGCCACTGCGATCACGCTGCCGCCCCGCCCGCCGTCACCGCCGTCAGGTCCTCCCTTGGGGATGAACTTCTCGCGGCGGAAAGACACGATGCCGGCACCGCCGTCGCCAGCGATGACCTCGATACGGGTTTCGTCGATGAATTTCATGAAAAAAGCCCCGCCAGGCGGGGCTTTCGAGCCGAACCCCGGACTGGCCGGGGCGACGCTTGCCGTACCGCCTGAGCGATATCAGCTGCGCGGTTCGATGCTGACGGTCTGGCGGCGCAGCGCGCCCTTGACCGCGAACTTGACCTGACCATCGGTCAGCGCGAACCGTGTCCAGTCCTTGCCGACGCCAACGTTGGCGCCCGGAGGGAATTGCGTGCCGCGTTGACGCACGATGATCGAACCGGCCGACACCGTCTGGCCGCCGTAGGCCTTGACGCCAAGCATTTTCGGCTTGGAATCGCGCCCGTTGCGTGTGGAGCCGCCGCCTTTTTTCTGTGCCATGAGTCGTTACTCCTGATCGATCAAGCCTGTTGCGCCGGCGCCGCCTGCTCGGCGACGACTTCGCCGAGCGACGAAGCGATCTTGCCGATGAACAGCTCGGTGTAGTTCTGGCGATGGCCCTGCGATTTACGATAGTGCTTGCGCCGGCGCATCTTGAAGATGCGGACCTTGTCGTGACGACCATGGGACAGGACCGTCGCCGAAACCGTCGCCCCCTGCACCAGCGGAGCACCGACCGCAATCTGGTCGCCACTGCCCACCGCCAGCACCTGGTCGATCGTCACTTCAGCTCCGATGTCCGCCGGTATCTGTTCTACTTTGATTTTCTCGCCGGCGGCAACCCTGTATTGTTTGCCACCGGTTTTTATGACCGCGTACATGGGGAAAGAACCTCGAAGATGTTGAAACCCGGCGCGCACGCCAACATGCACGCACGCCAGGGAACTCGGTAAGATACCGGATTTGCTTCTGCGGTGTCAATCCTCGTCTACAGTCCGAGTGGAATCGGAAGCCCCCAGAATTCGATCCCGGCGTGAACGGGGCCCCGACGGCCCGATAGCGACCGGCGGCCTCTTTATAATGCGCGAGAAATGAAACCCGCAGAGTTGTTTCCCGTCCTGGCGGCTGACTTGGCCGAGGTCGACTTGGTCATCCGATCCCGGCTGACGTCCGAGGTCGCGCTCGTCAACACCGTCGCCGACTACATCATTGCCGCCGGCGGCAAGCGCATGCGCCCGGTACTGGTGCTGCTGATGGCGCGCGCGCTCGGCTATCGCGGCGAGCGGGACCACTACCTGCTCGCCTCCGTCATCGAGTTCATCCACACGGCCACGCTGCTGCATGACGACGTCGTCGACGAATCCGAGCTGCGCCGCGGCCGCAAGACCGCCAACGCCAGTTTCGGCAACGCGGCGTCGGTGCTGGTCGGCGACTTCCTGTATACGCGCGCCTTCCAGATGATGGTCGAGCCCGGCCAGATGCGCGTGATGCAGGTGCTGGCCGACGCCACCAATGTCATCGCCGAAGGCGAGGTCCTGCAGTTGATGAACTGCAACGACCCGGACGTCGACGAGACGCGCTACCTGCAGGTGATCCGCTACAAGACCGCCAAGCTGTTCGAGGCGGCGGCCGGCCTCGGCGCGATCCTGTGCGGCGCCGCGCCCGAGATCGAGCGCGCTGCGATGGAGTACGGCGGACGGCTGGGCACGGCATTCCAACTGATCGACGACGTGCTCGACTACGCCGGCAATCCCGAGGAAATCGGCAAGAACGTCGGTGACGACCTGCGCGAGGGCAAGGCCACGCTGCCACTGATCCACGTGATGCGCACCGGCACGCCGGACGAGCGCGCGCTCGTCCGTCAGGCGATCCTGGACGGGCACACCGACCAGCAGGATCGCGTACTGGCCGCCATCCATCGCACCGGCGCCCTGGCCTACACGCGCGACCGTGCGCAGGCCGAAGCCGACGCCGCCCGAGCCGCGATCGCCGATTGGTCGCCGTCGGTCTATCGCGACGCGCTGTTTTATTTCACGTCGTACGCCGTCGACCGCGATCGCTGATCAGCCGCTTCGCCGGGCCGCGCGATCGCCCGGCATCGATTGCGAAGGGGCCGGCCGATGTGCTATGATTTTCGTCTTTGCTGCAGCGCGGTTCCGGTTGATGTCGATCGAAATCAGGTCGATTTTCATGCCGGATGGTTGAGGCCACTCGGTCGACGCCATATCGCCGTGCCGCCGCCGTCGGGGTGTAGCTTAGCCTGGTAGAGCGCTACGTTCGGGACGTAGAGGCCGGAGGTTCGAATCCTCTCACCCCGACCAGATCACACAGAAAAAGCCCAAGTGAATCAATCGCTTGGGCTTTTTTTATTTCGATCTCCTCGCGTTATCGCAGGGGCTCGACGGCATCGGTGTATGATGATTTAAGGATTCGTCATACCAAGAAGTACCGTCTTCGCCGATGTCCCCGCCGCCTCACCGCCTGCTCAGCACCGGACTTCCTCTGCTGATCCTGATCCTCTCGGTCCCGCTATCCGTCGCCTACGCCGAGCCCTCGGTCGAATTGGACGCCGTCCAGGTCAAGGGCCAGACGACGGCAGCTGCCAGCGCGGCGTTCTCGGTGACGCGCCAGGATGCCGACGAGATCCGCGAACAGCGCGTCCAGCAGGTCCAGCAGTTGTTCCGCAACGTCCCCGGCATGCATCTCGCGCGCATCGGCCTCGGCGGCGTGGCGGACCCCATCGTGCTGCGCGGCTTCGGGGCCGGCGGGCATGGCGCCGATATCGGCTTCGTCGTCGACGGCATTTCGCTGAACGAGGCGATGTCGCATGCCGACGGCTATGCGGACCTGAATGTCATCGTGCCGCTCGAACTCGACAACATGACGGTGTTCCGCGGTCCGGTATCGGCCCTGTACGGCAACTACAACCGCGCCGGCGTGGTCGCGCTGCAGACCCGGCGCGGCGGCCAGTACGTCGAGGCCGATGTGACCCTCGGCAGCCACCGGACATGGGACGCACAGTTGGCTGGCGGCTGGAAGATCGGCGAACGGCAGCACCTGAACCTGGCCGCGCAGGCGGCTTACTCGGATGGGTTCCGCCCGCAATCGAGCGGCGAACGCCGCACACTTGCCGCCCGATGGTCGATCGATGTGACGCCGGACCTGCAGATCGCCGTGTCGGGCCGCGCCCACCAAGCCTCGGCCGATAACCCGGGTTACCTGACGGCCGCGCAGTTCCATGCCGATCCTTATGGCATCGACCCGCGCATGAAGAACGACGGCGCCGACAAGCATCTCCATACCGCCCGCGCCGACGTCAACGTACGGCTGGCGGCGCAAACCAAGCTGCTGACCTACGTCTACGCGACTCAGCAGGACTTCACTCGCTGGTTCACGCGCGGCGCCGCACTCGCCGCCACATGGTCGCAGCGCGAGGAGACTTATGATCGCTCGGTGCTCGGAGCCGGCATGAACCTCAACGGCCGCCATGCGATGCCGCTCGGCGATCTGACCTGGGTGGCGGGCGTGGAGCTGCTGCGCGAGCGTACCGATTACCTCAAGTACGAGGGGCTCGATTTCCGTCGCCGCATCGGCATCGCCGACTACGACCGGCGGTTCACGCTCGACAACGTCGCAGCGTTCACCGAGATCGGGTGGGCACTTCACCCGCTGTTCCAGCCGACGCTCGGCCTGCGCCACGATCGCTTCACCGGTCAATGCGCGGTCCGCGGGCCCGAACGGTCCACCGACCCGTGCGAAAGCTTACCCCGCGTCGATCACACCAGCCCCAAGCTCGGCATGCGATCGCACGTCCACGAGCACGTCGAGCTGCGCGCCAGCCAGGCCGAAGGCTTCGCGCTGGCCGACGAGATGGCCAAGTACGCGCTGGGCGACAGCCGCCTGTCGCCGAACGTCTTTCGCCAGACCGAGATCGGCGCCAACGTCAAGCTGCCGCGCCAACGACTGACCTTCGATGTCGCCGCTTATGCCTTGCGTTCGACCGACGAGATCGCGATGATCGCGCCGGGCGAATACGTGAACGCCGGCAGCACGCGCCGCACGGGCATCGAGCTCGGCGCGCTGTGGGCACCGATCGCGCCGTTCGACCTTTCCGTCACGCATGGCAGCGCCCACAGCCGCGTCCGCGCCAACGTCGATTCGACCCTCGTCGGTAAACGCGTGGCCGCCGTGCCGCGCACGATGTCGACGGTCACCGCCCGATGGCGTCCGGCCGCCGGGTGGCAGGGTACGGTGGCGTGGCGCAAGATCGGCGACTGGGCCGTGGATGCAGCCAATGCCGACACCTACCCGGGTTACCAGCGCTGGGACTTAGGGCTGTCCTACGCTTTCCCCGGTCGCATGCCGATCACCGTTCACGCGATGATCGACAACGTCACGAACCGCCGCTACGCCACCAGCGTCAACACGGTCGGCTACGCCCCCGGCGCCCCGCGAATGATCCGGATCGGCGCGCAGCTCGGCTTCTGAGATTGACATGCGTCAACATCGTGACCATCAATCGCTGCGATAGTTCCCGACGTTCCGATCCGAAACACGGTGGGGCGCCGGGAGGCGCCCAGGCACCGCACACACCGCGTGTCCGCTCCGATTGAAACACGCCATTAACATACGGTAACCGACCGTATCGCGGGGTTGGCCGGCTTGTTGCTCGGCCCGTTTAACCTGCTCCCAAGACACCAGCGGAGCAGACATGATCCCGACCAGCCCCCTTCTCCCTCACGCCGAAGTCATAGCGATGCTCGAGCAGGTCGTCCCTGTCCAGCGCCGCGTCGTACGCGCCGGCGATGCGCTGTATCGGGCCGGGGATACGTTCGGCAGCCTGTTCCTGCTGAACTCCGGCTTCGTCAAGGTCATCAACCTGTCGCGTGACGGGCGCGAGCAATTGGTCGCCCTCAACCTGAAGGGCGACTGGCTCGGCTTCGACGGGCTGGCGAACGGCCAATATCGATCCGATGCGATCGCGATGGACGTCGGCGAGATCTGGCAGGTCAACTATCAGCAACTGATGAACGCCTGCATCCGCACGCCCGCGCTGCTCGGAGCGCTGCATGCCGCGATGAGCCGCGAACTCAGTCATGACCGCAACGCGAAGATGTCGATGTGCACGCTGTCGGCGGATGCGCGCGTGGCGGACTTCCTGCATGGCTGGGCCGCCGATCTCGAATGCCGCGGCATGCGCGCCGACCAGATCACGCTGCAATTGACGCGGGCCGAGATCGGCAACTACCTGGGCCTGACGCTCGAGACCGTCAGCCGTGCGCTGTCCCGGCTGTCGCGCATCGGCCTGATATGCTTCGATGACCGCGGTCGGCGCGATATCAGGATTCCCGACGTCGACGCCCTGCTCAGCTATGCCGAGCGTCCGCTCGGCAGCGCCGGCAAGGATCGCCGACCGGCAGCCGGATCGCTGCCGTCCCCGCGAGCGCTGGGCCCCGGCAATGTACTGCCCACCGGCGAACACCGTGCCGCATCGGCGCGCCGCCCGGCCACGCGTGGCACGATGCCCCCGGCCGCGCCGGCGATGACCGTACCGCTGGCGGCCTGACGCACTCGCCCCGCACGGGACGAGGGCGCGGCCAGAACAAGAGCCAGAACAAGAGATCGGGTGCAATGCGCGGGCGGCCCACCGCCCGCACGAAGGACTTCTCAGCGGATCAGCAGAACCGGCAGCTTGGTCTGCGCGATCACGCGCGACGTGACCGATCCGAGCACCAGGCCCGAAAGCGCCGAGTGCCCATGGGTCCCCATCAGCAGCAGATCGAACTGCTCGCCATTGGCGATCTTGGCGATGACGTCGGGGCCGTTGCCGGCCGCATACCGCGCGTCCAGCTTCCAACCGTGCTTCTGCGCGAAGGCCCGGATCGGATCGAGCACGGCATCCGCCTGCTCCTTGTAGTAGTCCTCGACTACCTCGCGTCCAACGAAGCTCGCCGGATGCGCTGGAATGGCGGGCACCACGGTCAGCGCCGTGTATTCCTCGACCTTGCCTAGCAGATCGGGGTGCGAGACCAGATAGTCGAGCATCCGCTGCGTGTAGGGGCTGCCGTCGACAGCCAGCAATACCTTCATGAAACACTCCCCTGTTGAGTCCGGATCGCGCCTGCGGACAAGCGCCTCCGGAACGTCACGGCCAGCACCTCAGCCGTCGATGCATGCTAAACGCTTCGTGCGGAAAGCGCTTGACTGTTGTCAATGCCGACGCCCCGTTGCCTGCCCCAGGGGTGGCCGCTCGCGCAGCGGCTCTGATGAGCCCCTCTCCACCCGAAGGCGTGAGCATCCCGCCGTGAGACGGGACGCCTTGGGTGCGGAACGGGCTCGCCTCGTTCGGCCTCGTCCGGATCGGCGAAGCTCGCGCCTTGGCCTCGGGTCAGGATCCGACGCGGGGACAAGCGACGCCGAAGTTCGACGTCGAATACTGGCGGGACGAGTACAACGCGTGATGATTGTCCGGCCGCCGCGGCTTGAGTAACAGCATCTCCGTCAATTGCTGCCGCAGCGTGTACGGCTGCAAGGGGATCTGCGCATCGGACGGATTACCGTCGATCGTCAGCGTCACGTGTCCGTCGTCGCGTCGCCCGCTGATCGTCCAGTTGGTCACCGGATTGTGCAGCGAGAAATCGCCGAGCTCGACGGGAAGCGGGCGGCGCGCCGTCTCGAACAAGCGCATCGACGGATCCAGGAAGAACGCCACGACCAGGCCGCGCAGCCCCATCTGGCAGCTTCCCTGCCCTGAATAGATATCGATGACCGACAGATCGGGACCGCAGAAGCCCTGCGTTACCGTGCCTCCCGCCACGCTGCCGTGGGTGACGAAGAACCGCGTCGATGCATCCAGGGCCCGCATCGCTTCGCCTGGCGCAATCGCCTCGGGCGCCATCGCCGACGCGGTCAGCAGTCCCGCCGCTGCGCCCATCCGATAGCAGACGCTGCGACCGAACATCGGCACCCCGTTGGGGCCGAAGAAATGCTTGAAGAACCCCGCGAAGTCCGCCTGGGCCTCACGGATGAAACTGGTCTCGAAGCCGGGATTCATCCGGCTGAGCCAGAACAGGTTGTAGTGGATCGCCCACGAGTTGTAGTAGTCGAAACCGCTCGGCTGATCATCGAACCAGCCCGCTCCCTTGTATGTGGTCTTGAAACGCTCGAACATCGTCTTCGCGCGTTCGTCATACCGATGCACATCCTGTCCGAGCGCGCGCAGGCCGGCATAGACCAGCAACGGCGACAGGCTCCAGTTGCCTGCATAGACCTTGACGTCGAGCACCTGGCGCATCCAGGCGCCCACCTGGTCTCGCTGTGCGGGCGTCAGGCGGCTCCACACCTGCCCGCGGCTGAGCCACAAGGCTGTCGCCAGATCGCCCGCCTCGTAGGCCGCTTGGTCATAGTCCCGCAGCGCCCCCCAATATTCCGGGTTGTGCGGGTCGGTCCCCGCCACGATGCCCTCGATCAACAACTGGCTCAGGTCGACCTGCCGGCCGCCCAGGTTCAGGCGTTCGGGCCGCCCCGAACCAAGCCAGGCCGAAATCAGCGGGATGAACCGCATGAAGCCTTCGAGGCCGTCGGCATCGCGACCATGCTCGCTGCCCGCGCCAGGCAGGTAGGCGCGCGCCCCGATCGGCGACCGGTAGGTGACGAACCCTTCGAGCAGATACTTGAACAAGTCCTCGTACGCACGGGTCGGCAGCGCCCGGTCCGTGCCGCTCATCTCGGCCAGAATCTGCGCACGGGTTACACCGACCGGTTCGACCGCCGCTACCCCTTGCCCCCAGCCGGGCACGCCACGCATCTCCCGCAGGACGAACAATCCCGCCGACACCAAGGCCATTGCCACGAGCAGCGCCACAAGGATCCATTTGCGCCACGGTCGCGGAGGATGGCTGTGAACCGGAGTGATGGGTAATGCTGCTGCCAATTGAACCTCAATCCACTAGGTACCCGCCGCCGTCACGACGGTCATCGCATCCGCCTCTACGGGCGAATGCAAGCATCGACTTGCTGTCGACTTTGTTTCTGAACGGCTTCCGCACGCGCAATCGAGGAAAAGGGCATGGGCCGCACCGGCTCTTGCGATTTTGCACCGCAAGCAAGTCCCGGTCCGCCTCTGCATGCAAGCCTTACGACAATGCTTCCCCCGCCCGTCCGTCGCGGCGATTCATCGCTGGAACGACCCGCCCCTTCGCCCGCTAGGCGCCTGGCGCGCCGACGGATCGGGTGCAACCAAGGCCCGATTCGAGGGCTCCTACAGGTCGACAAACCACCGTGAACCCGAACTTTAGCCTGCAAATCCTACTGCGGCGAGGACTTTTGGAAACGCAGCGGGAATTTTATCGACTGAACAACCGTGATTCGATCATCTCGCGTTGCAATCCCGACGAGGCTAAGCGAATCATCCCCCAATTGAGTCGTCCGAATCGACCGTTCGTCGGCTCACAACGGCCGGTCATCCGAGCAAACCGACCGTTCGGGTGCCAGCGCAGGTCGCGGCGCCGCACCAACCGGCAGCCCCGTTCGAGAAGGTCGCGGCGCGGCCTGTCCTCCTTGCGTGCCGATGAATGGCTGGTCGCCGCCGCCCTGCGAGCTAAAGCCGGCGGAATTGCACGGCGGAATCACCGTCTTTCCAAGCACCAGTCGCCGGACCACCCGCGGACAATCCCAGTGAACGATGAATCATTCCGGGTAGCCATCGCGTCGACGGGGATCGCCACCCTCGAAACAGGAGTGTTTCCAATGCTGATCAGTCATTCCACCTCCTCGGGCAAGTCGCTGTATTCGCAGATGAGTCGGATCATGGATACGAATCCAGCCGAAGCGCCTGGCATGACGGAATCCACGCCCTCTGGCGACGCGACGACGATTTCGCTTGCCGCCGTGCTGGCGGCCCGGGCTTCCGCCGATTCGCACGAGGAATTCATGCCCGGCCCCCGCATCGATCACGACGACGCCGTCGCTCCACAGCAGGTCTGGCCGGATGAAGAACGACATATGTCTCTTGCCGCGCCAGGCGGCGCGGACATGGAAGAAGCGAAGACGGACGAATAGGGCCGATGCGCCCCCTTTATTCCGACGCTGCCTCACCCTCAAGTATCGGAGAATCGAAACTTGAGTGCGTTGATGACAACGCCCTCAGCCATTCAGCGCCCAATGGCGCTCGATGCGCCAACACGATATGCAGCGCCGTTCGACTCGGCGCCGCTGCCGTCTGAGCCGTGGCGGCGCCCCAGGGGAAGATTCGCGATGCAAATATTCAATGCAGTCTCGAACTACCGTGCTCTGTACGCGCAAAGCGGCAAAGTTCTGGAGAGCCAGGCATCATCGGCCAGCCATCAGCAAGGATCGTCCAGCAACGAGTCCAACGGCCGTGTCACGCCGCCGGATACCCGCCAAGGGACGACTCCTCCCTCCGATACGGACCGGGTCACTATTTCCGAGGCCGCGCGCCGAGCTGTCGCGCAAGCCGACGAACTACGCAATCGCCAAGCCGATGATCAGGCGGCGGAAGCACGCATCGCCTCCGATCTCTCGCTGACCGCCGCCGCCCAGCTGCTGGCGTGGACGCGATCGGTGACCCGCAACACGGCAGGAACAGCCGCCCCGGCCACAACTGGCGCTGGCAGCGCGACCCCCACCGACGATGCCGCCATCCTGCGTCGCAGCCATGCGATCCTGAAAACCGCCGGCCCCGAGCAGCGTCAACGCTACCTGCAGCAACTGCAAGCGCACTATGAATATGCGCTGGCAGATGCCGGCCTGGAAGCGAGCGCCGCGCTCAATCCGCTGCTATTGAACAAGGAGACCAGTGATCGGGTCCGGCGTTCGATCAGCAGCCGGATCACGGACGATCCGGCGCTGTCAGCCTTGTGGGACGCGCTCGTTTGAGCCACCCCTTCGTCCAGGCCATGCCTGGCGGCGAGCACTGAAGCCCAAACGATCGCCGAACAAGGCATGCCCGCGCTCAAGGGCAGCCCCTTCGCGCTCGATCACTCCCAGGACATCTTCTCGTGGGATCCGATCTGACCTTGATCTGAACGAAGCCAGGCGGCCGTCTCTGAAAGCAAGCCGGCACCTCGTTCGTTGAGGGTTCGATCAGCATCGTTGAGGGTTCGATCAGCAGCCGGATCACGACGGATCCGGCGTAGCAGTCTCTGCGAGACGCTTTGGGCCAGGCTGTCTCGAGCTTGGAGGGCGGAGTGTTGGAGAGCTCTGGAGCCCCTCCAAGCAAAAAGGCCACCCTTTTGGGGTGGCCTTTTTTAAGGGTTTGCCTGACGATGACCTACTTTCACACGCGAATGCGCACTATCATCGGCGCGGCAGCGTTTCACGGTCCTGTTCGGGATGGGAAGGGGTGGTTCCACTGCGCTATGGTCGTCAGGCATAAAGGGTTGCCCGGTCGCGATACAGCTGCGGCCGAGCCAATTCGGCAAGATGAGTAGTGGGTTGTGATCGGATCACAACGATGTCAACCGATCGGTTGACGCAATTAACACTGACCTTGATTCTGACCTGGCCACTCAGGATGGCTCGGTCGAGCAAAGTTATAGGGTCAAGCCACACGGGCAATTAGTATCGGTTAGCTTAACGTATTACTACGCTTCCACACCCGACCTATCAACGTCCTGGTCTTGAACGACCCTTCAGGGGGATCGAGTCCCCGGGAGATCTCATCTTCAGGCGAGTTTCCCGCTTAGATGCTTTCAGCGGTTATCTCTTCCGCACATAGCTACCCTGCGATGCCACTGGCGTGACAACAGGTACACCAGAGGTGCGTTCACTCCGGTCCTCTCGTACTAGGAGCAAGCCCCGTCAAATCTCCAACGCCCACAGCAGATAGGGACCAAACTGTCTCACGACGTTTTGAACCCAGCTCACGTACCTCTTTAAATGGCGAACAGCCATACCCTTGGGACCGGCTACAGCCCCAGGATGAGATGAGCCGACATCGAGGTGCCAAACACCGCCGTCGATATGAACTCTTGGGCGGTATCAGCCTGTTATCCCCAGAGTACCTTTTATCCGTTGAGCGATGGCCCTTCCATTCAGAACCACCGGATCACTAGGTCCT